>JAXDLE010000014.1:0-3577 GCA_034666725.1 Chloroflexota bacterium | reverse complement strand
CCTTGAAGTACGTGCCAGGCGCCAGGCTCCGGCCGGCATCGGGGAGCGGCAGGGGCGGTGCGGGAGTAGCTGTGCAACCGACGATGGGCGAGACCGATGCGCACCCTGAATTGGGAGCAATGGTCGGCTCCGGCGAGGGTGTCGGCGTCGGAGATGCACAGGCCGCAACGAGCAAGCAAATCAAGAGCGCGCGCGTCATCTGATGCAGCCTACTCAGCCATCTGCCTCGGGGAGAATAAGTAACGCTTACAGACGCCGGCCGCGCGTTGACTCGGGCCACTCCGAGAGGTAATATTCTCGTTAGCACTCCGGTCATGAGAGTGCTAACAGTGCGGAAAACAGGGGAAATCAAGCCGAATGGCGCGTCGCACAGAGCGTCCAGCCGGCCCGCTCGATCCCCGCTCTCAACAGATCCTGCGGGCCATCATCGAGGAATACATCGTCACCGCCGAGCCGGTCGGCAGCCAGACGCTGGTTGAGCGCTACGGCCTCCCCGTGTCCAGCGCGACCGTGCGCAACGTCATGGCCGAGCTCGAAGAGGCCGGATATCTGAGCCACCCGCACACGAGCGCCGGCCGTATCCCCACCGATGCCGGCTATCGGCTCTACGTCGAGACAATCGCGCCCAAGATCAGCCTCGCGCCGGTGGAGCGGCTGATGATCCGCCACCAGTTCGGCCAGGTCGAGTTCGCCAGCGAGCAGTGGTTCCGCCTCGCCGCCGCGACTATCGCCGGCACCACGCATGCGGCCGGCCTCGCGACGCCGGCCAAGCCGAGCTCGTGCAAGCTGCGTCACGTCGATCTCGTGGCGACAAGCACCCACACCGCCAGCCTCGTCGTCGTCCTCGCCGAGGGCGGCGTGAAGCAGGAGCTGATCCCGATCGAGGACGGCTACGACCAGGCCGAGCTGGACGACGTCGCACGTCTTCTCAACAACGAGCTGGCCGACAAGTCGGCGCTCCAGGTCGCCGACCGCGTGACCGCGCTTGCCCTGGATCCCGACGCGCCGCCGCTCGCGGTTCGCGTCAGCCAGCGCGTTGAGCGACTGATGCGCGAATTCGATGCCGCGACCGTTGAGGATGTCTTCTCCGACGGGCTGCTCAACGTAATGTCGGAGCCAGAGTTCAGCCAGAGCGAGAAGCTCCGCCGCGTGTTCGCCGCCCTCCAGAATCGCGACTACCTGGGTTCCCTCGTCGCGCGACTCGCGACGGCCGGCGACGTCCAGGTTCTGATCGGCGGCGAGAACGAGCGCCCCGAGATGCACGACGTCTCGCTCGTCCTGGCGACCTACGGCCAGCCCGGCCGCGCACTGGGCGTGGTCGGCGTTCTCGGACCGACGCGAATGGCCTACCCGCACGCGATCGGCACTGTCCGCTTCGTGAGCGGCTTGATGAATGAGCTCGTGGAGCAGCTGTATCGATGAGCGATTTCGACCCGCGCGCGCCACGCGATCCGCGTGAGCAGCCGCGCCAGCGCACCCGCGCCGAGGAGCGCATCGCAGGACTGGATACCTCGCCCGCGCGGCTGACCGCCGAGCTTGATCAGCTCCGCGCCGAGCTCGCGACCGCCCAGCAGGAAGCGGCCGAGAACAAGGCCGCGTGGCAGCGCTCGGCAGCGGACTTCTCGAACTACCGCCGCCGCACGGAGCAGGAGCGCGAAGCCATGGTCGGCCTCGCCAACGAGGTACTCCTGGCCAAGCTGTTGGCCATCGTGGACGACTTCGACCGCGCGATCGCCAACATGCCTGCCGAGCTGCAGAACAGCAGCTGGACCGGCGGCATCGCCGCGATCGACCGCAAGCTGCGCCAGCTGCTCGAGTCAGAGGGGCTCACCCCGATCGAGGCGCTGGGCAAGCAATTCGACCCGCACGAGCACGAGGCGATCGCCCAGGAGGATCGGCCGGGCGTGCCTGATGGCACCGTCATCGCCGAGCTTCAGAAGGGCTACCGAATACGAGATCGGGTGCTCCGACCCGCCATGGTGGCGATCGCCCGACACACAACCACCGACAACCAACCCGACCCCAATATCAACTCCGGAGGACTTAACTAGACATGGGCAGGATCATCGGCATCGACCTTGGCACGACCAACTCGGTCGTTGCAGTAATGGAGGGCGGCGAGCCGACCGTCATCCCCAGCGCCGAGGGTGGACGAACCATCCCATCGGTCGTTGCATTCACCAAGAACGGCGAGCGCCTCGTCGGCCAGGTCGCCAAGCGCCAGGCGATCACCAACCCGGCCAACACGGTCTACTCGATCAAGCGCTTCATGGGCCGGCGCATGGACGACACGGAAGTCAAGCGCACCGCTGGCCAGGTGCCCTACAAGCTCGAGAAGGACCCGAAGAGCGACGGCGTCAGGGTGACGTTGTCGGACGGCAAGAGCTACACGCCGCCCGAGATCAGCGCCATGATCCTGCAGAAGCTCAAGACCGACGCCGAGGCGTACCTCGGCGAGAAGGTCACAGAGGCGGTCATCACCGTCCCGGCGTACTTCGACGACACGCAGCGCCAGGCGACCAAGGACGCCGGGCGCATCGCCGGTCTCGACGTAAAGCGAATCATCAACGAGCCGACGGCGTCGGCCCTGGCCTACGGCCTCGACAAGAAGAAGGACGAGCAGATCGCCGTCTACGACCTGGGCGGCGGCACCTTCGACATCTCGATCCTCGAGCTGGGCGACGGGGTCTTCGAGGTCAAGGCGACCAACGGTGACACCCATCTTGGCGGCGACGACTTCGACCAGCGCGTCATCGACTGGATGCTCACCGAGTTCAAGAAGGACCAGGGCATCGACCTGTCCAAGGACCAGCAGGCGCTGCAGCGGCTCAAGGAAGCGGCCGAGAAGGCCAAGATCGAGCTGTCCTCGACCACGACGACAGAGATCAACCTGCCGTACATCACCGTCGACGCCGACAAGAACCCCAAGCACCTGGTCATGACGTTGTCGCGGGCCAAGCTCGAAGACCTCGTCGCTGACCTGGTCGAGCGGACGCGCGGCCCCGTGGAAGCCGCGCTGAAGGACGCCGGGCTGAAGCCGGGCGACATCGACGAAGTCATCCTCGTCGGCGGCCAGACGCGTATGCCCGCGGTCATCGACGCGGTCAAGAAGATGTTCGGCGGCAAGGAGCCACACAAGGGCGTCAACCCCGACGAGGTCGTCGCGATTGGTGCGGCGATCCAGGCCGGCGTCCTGGCGGGCGACGTCAAGGACGTCCTGCTGCTGGACGTGACGCCGCTTTCCCTGGGCATCGAGACCCTGGGCGGCGTGATGACCAAGCTCATCGACCGCAATACGACCATCCCCACTTCCAAGTCGCAGACCTTCTCGACGGCCAGTGACAATCAGCCCCAGGTGGAGATCCACGTCCTCCAGGGCGAGCGCGAGATGGCGTCGGACAACAAGACCCTGGGCAAGTTCGTGCTCGACGGCATCCCGCCGTCCCCGCGGGGTATCCCGCAGATCGAGGTTGGCTTCGACATCGACGCCAACGGCATCCTGGACGTGAAGGCCAAGGACCGGGCCACCGGCCGCGAGCAGTCCGTCCAGATCACGGCCTCGTCGCTGCTGTCCAAG
>JAXDLE010000013.1:0-17292 GCA_034666725.1 Chloroflexota bacterium | reverse complement strand
AACTTGCGATTGCCCGCGTCGTACGGGACGGGCACGGGGTAATTGCCGTCGAAGCAGGCGAAGCAGAAGCGGCTGCGCGGGAGGTCGAGCGCCTCGAGAACACCGCCGATCGACAGGTATGACAGCGAGTCCGCACCGATGAACTCGCGGATCTCGTCGACGGAGCGCGTCGCGGCGATGAGCTCCGTCTCTATCTGGGTATCGATGCCGTAGAAGCACGGGTGGAAGATCGGCGGCGCACTGATGCGCAGGTGAACTTCCTTCGCCCCGGCTTTGCGCAGCAGCCCGACGATCTGGCGCGTGGTGGTGCCGCGGACGATCGAGTCGTCGACGACGACGAGTCGTTTGCCTCGTACCTGCTCAGGCAAGGGCGAGAGCTTCACGAGCACTCCCCGCTGGCGGAGGCCGTTGGATGGCTGGATGAAGGTCCGCCCGGCGTAGCGGTTGCGGACCATGCCCTCGCGGTACGGGATGCCGCTCGCCTCGGCGTAGCCGGCCGCTGCGGGCGCGCCGGTGTCGGGCACGGGCATCACGAGATCGACGTCCGCGGGCGCCTCCTTTGCGAGCTCCTCGCCCATGCGCCGGCGCGCCTCGTAGAGGTTCCGGCCGAGCATGTACGAGTCGGGCCGGGCGAAGTAGATGAGCTCGAAGACGCACAGGTTCTCGCGGCCCTCCGCAAAGCGGACGCTGCGCGGCCCACCCGGCTCGCCCAGAACGACCATCTCGCCCGGCTCGACGTCGCGCACGAACTCGGCGCCCAGAACGTCAAGCGCCGCCGTCTCGGACACGAGGCAATAGGTGGGCTGCCCGCCGCCCGGTGAGGGAAGGATGCCCAGGACGAGCGGCCGGAAGCCATACGGGTCGCGCACGCCGATGACCCGGCCCTCGTCCATGACGACGAGCGAGTACGCGCCGGAAACCCTTGGCAGGAGGGCCAGCAGCGCGTCGACCAGATCGTCGGCCGGCTCAAGCGCCAGCAATGCTGTCAGCAGCTCTGTGTCCGTCGTGCCGACCAAGCGCGACTTGCCGCCGGGGAGCATCTCCAGCAGCTCGCGCGTGTTGACGAGATTGCCGTTGTGGCCAATCGCGACAGTTCGCGCCGGGCCCATGCGCAGAGTCGGTTGGCTGTTCTCCCAGATCGTCGAGCCAGTCGTCGAGTAGCGGCAATGGGCGATCGCCAGGTGGCCGCGCAACGACTCGAGTCGGTGTTCCGACAGCACCTGGTCGACGTGACCGAGGTCCTTGTAGACCATCACGCCGCGGCCGTCGGTGACGGCAATGCCCGCCGATTCCTGGCCGCGGTGCTGCAGCGCGAAGAGCGCCATCGTCGCCAGGGGCGCGGCCTCCTGGCCCGGGGCATGAATTCCGACCACGCCGCACATATCTCTAGCCCTCCCCCATGACGCGTGGCAGCGCGTGATCCCACGCGCGACGCAAATCGGTGAGCGCCACATCGAGCTCATCGGCAACTCCCGCGCCGCGCTCCTCGGCCGCACCCGTCGCACCAACGCCGACGAGCCGAATGCGCAGCCGCTGGCCGCCGACTTCGCCGAGCTTCCGACAGGCGACCCGCAGGCCCGATGCCAGCTTGACCAGCTCCGACCAGCGGTCGGGCTTGATCGTCACAACTGCTCGGCTGGGGCTCTCGCCGAACAGCGCGACGGCCGGCGCGAGTGCGACGGCGACCTGCAGCTCGGCACCCAGGTCGCCCCAGATAGCGGACTCCGCGACCGCAACCGCGAGGCCGCCGCCACTCACGTCGTGAGCCGATTCGAGGAGATGCGCGGCGGCGGCACGACGCAGCACCTCGTGCAGCGCCAGCTCCTTGGTCATTTCCAGCGACGGCGGCCGATCCTCTGGGGCGGAGCCGGCGAGAAGCTCATAGGTCGAGCCGACGAGCCCCGGCCCACCCTCGCCGAGCACCACGACGAGATCCCCCTGGCTACGGAATGCGGGACCGACGAGGTCGCCGACATCGTCGATGACGCCGACGATGCCGATCTGCGCAGTGGGCGCGATGCGACCCAGCGGCGACTCGTTGTACAGGCTCACGTTGCCACCGGTGATCGGGATGCCCAGCGCCGTGGCGGCATCGCGTAGCCCGCGCACCGATTGCTCGAGCTGCCAGTACGCGTCGGGCACACCGGGATCGCCGAAATTGAGGCAGTTGGTGATGCCCAGGGGCCGTGCGCCGGTGACCGCGATGTTCCGCGCGCACTCCGCGACTGCGAGGCTCGCGGCGAGCGCGGGATCGTGCAGCGCGACGGCCGGCTGCGAGTCGGTCGCGACGACGATCGCCCGCTTAGTGCCTTTTACCCGCAGGACACCCGCGGCTCGCTCGCAGCCTGCCACGGTGTCCGTGCCGACGGTCTGGTCGTACTGCGTCGTCACCCATGCGCGGCTGCCCAGGTTGGGGTGGCCGAGCAGTGCCTCGAGCACGGCTGCGGGGTCCATGCCGCGCTCGGGCAGGCCGTCGTGGGCCAATGGCGTTTCGCCCGGCGCGGGCGCATTCCGGCGGCGCTGCGGCGGTGAAGAGAGGCGCGGGATCTCGATCGATTCGCTCGCCAGCGCCCGCGCCGGCACGCGCGCCAGCTCCTGCCCCGCGTCGACGACGACGACATCGCCATCGCCGGTCACGGTCCCGACCACGGCGGCAGGCAGCCCCCAGCGACGACACACCTCGAGCACCTCGTCGAGCCGCGCCGGATCGACGACGGCGAGCATCCGCTCCTGGCTCTCGCTGATCATCACCTCGAACGGCGCCATGCCCTCTTCGCGCCGCGGTACGGCCGCGAGGTCGATGCGCATGCCGGTGCCGCCACGATCGGCGAGCTCCGATGACGCGCACGTGAGTCCTGCCGCGCCCAGGTCCTGCAAACCCTCGAGCAACCCACGCTCAACCAGCTCGAGCGTCGCCTCGATGAGCAGCTTGCCGGCAAATGGGTCGCCGACCTGGACGCTGGGTCGCATCGCCGCCGACGTCTCGTCGAAGTTCGCGCTGGCGAGCACTGACGCGCCACCGATTCCGTCACGCCCCGTGGTCGAGCCGTACAGCACGGCAAGTGAACCCGGCGTCGGGGCGGCCGCGTGGGCGATTCGGTCCTCGCGCAGCACGCCGACGCACATCACGTTGACGAGCGGATTGGCGGTGTAGGACGGGTCGAAGGTCAGCTCACCACCGATCGTCGGGACACCGACGCAGTTGCCGTAGCCGCCCACGCCGTGAACGACGCCGTTGATCAGGCGCCGCGTCGCGCTGTCCGTGGGCCAACCGAACTTGAGCGCGTCGAGCAGCGCGACGGGCCGCGCCCCCATCGCGACGATGTCGCGCAGGATGCCGCCGACACCGGTCGCCGCTCCCTGGTAGGGCTCGACCGCGGAAGGGTGGTTGTGCGACTCGATCTTGAACGCGACGGCGAGGCCATCGCCCAGGCGTACGACCCCGGCTTGCTCGCCCGGTCCCGCGAGCACGTCATCGCCGCGCGTCGGCAGGGTGCGCAGCAGCGAGCGCGACGATTTGTATGAGCAGTGTTCGCTCCACATCACGCTGAACATGGCGAGCTCGAGATCATTTGGTGCGCGATGCAGCAAGTCCGTGATCGCCGTGAGCTCCGCGTCGGTCAGGCCCAGCCGGCGATGGAGCGCCGGTGTAGCGGCCACCGCCGGGACGACCTCGAGGGGTTCAGCCAGCGTCACGCGGCAACCTCGACGCGGGCCATGCTCTCGACGAGCGAGCGCAGCAACAGCAGTCCGTCGTCCGAGCCGAGCATCGATTCGGACGCGCGTTCGGGATGGGGCATCAGGCCGCATACGTTGCCGCGCTCGTTCATGACGCCGGCGATGGCGCGCTCCGAGCCGTTGGGATTGCCCTCGGGCGCGACGTATCGGAAGACGACCTGGCCCTTCGCCTCGAGCGCATCGAGATCTGGCTCGGGCAGCCAGTAGGCACCCTCGCCGTGGGCAATCGGCATGCGCAGCGTCATGCCTGCAGGCACCGCGTGCGTGAATGCGGTGTCGTGGCGCTCGACGCCGAGCCGAACCCAGCGATGCTCGAAGCGCAGCGTCGTGTTGCGCCGCAGGACGCCGGGCAACAGGCGCGCCTCGGTCAGCACCTGGAAGCCATTGCAGATCCCCAAGGTCAGCCCGCCCCGCTCGGCGTGCTCGCGCACCGCGCCCATCACCGGCGAGAAGCGCGCAATCGCACCCGAGCGCAGGTAATCGCCGTGGGCGAAGCCGCCCGGCAGGATCACCGCGTCGGCGCCGCCGAGGTCGGTTCGCTCGTGCCACACGAGCTCCGCCTCCGCACCCGCGAGCTGAACACCGTGGACCGCGTCGCGATCGCAGTTCGAGCCGGGAAACACCACGACAGCGACCTTCACCCAGCCATCTCCTCGATCGCCCAGGACTCGATCAGTGGGTTCGCCAGGAAGTCGGCCGCAAGCGAGTCGACCGTTGCCCGCGCCCCAGCGGCCGAGTCGGACTCCACGGTGAGCTCCACGCGCCTGCCGACGCGCACTGCATGCACGTTGTCGGCGTGAAGCTCGGGCAAGGCCGCCTCGACTGCTCGTCCGGCAGGGTCGAGGATGCCGTCGCGGGGCATGATCGAGACGCTGAACCGGTACGCCGAGCTCATGCGATTACGTCGTCTGCGAGGTAGCGCTCGAACGAGCCGCCGGTGATTCGCTCGAATGCCTCGGCATACCGGCGGCGGGTTCCGGCGACGACCTCGGAGGGCAGCTCCGGCCCGGGGTAGGTCTTGCCCCACTCGAGCGTCTCGAGGTAGTCGCGCACGTACTGCTTGTCGTACGAGTCCTGGGCACGGCCGGGCTCGTAGGTCGATGCGTCCCAGAAGCGCGACGAATCGGGCGTGAGCACCTCGTCGATGAGGATCATCGGGCCGTCGTCGACGATGCCGAACTCGAACTTCGTGTCGGCAACGATGATCCCCGCCGGCTCAGCCGTCGTGGCAGCGAATGAGTAGAGCGCCAGTGCCTTTGCCCGCGCCTCTTCCGCTCGCGCCGGACCAACGAGAGCGACCATCTGGTCGAACGAGATGTTCTCGTCGTGACCGACCTCTTCCTTGGTTGACGGCGTGAAGATCGGCTCGGGCAGCCGGTCGGATTCGCGCAGGCCGCTTGGCAGGGGAATGCCGCACACGCCACCCGTCGCGCGGTAATCCTTCCAGCCGCTCCCTGCCAGGTAGCCGCGCACGATCAGCTCCACCGGCAGCACGGTCGCGCGGCGACACACCATGGAGCGGCCACGCAGCTCGTCCGCGGCGGCGGCGAAGTCTGTGGGCAATCCCTCGGCGGATGTCGAGAGCAGGTGATTCGGCATGATCCCGGCGCGTTCGGTCTCGCGGAACCAGTAGCGCGCGAGCCCGGTCAGGACGCGGCCCTTGTCGGGGATGGGCGTGGGCAGCACGACATCGAACGCACTGATGCGGTCCGACGCGACCAGGAGCAGACGCTCCTCATCGAGCGCGTAGATGTCGCGCACCTTGCCCGATCGAACAAAACCAGGTGCGACCTCAGCCAGCGACATTTGCAGCCTCCCCTTCAAGTCGGTCGATGATCGTTTGCACGTTACGCAACAGGTGGTCGATGTCGAAGCAGGCAGCGATCTGGTCGGCCGAAAGCCTGCCTGTAACGTCGGAGTCGGACTCGATCAGCTCGCGCAGCTGCCGTCGCTCATCAGCCGCTCGCAGCGCGGCGCGCTGGACGATCGCGTACGCGTCCTCGCGCGCAAGGCCACCCTGCTCGACGAGCGCGGTGAGCAGCCGGCTGCTGGCGAAGAGGCCAAGGCCGCGCTCGAGGTTCTCGCGCATCCGCTCGGGGCGCACCACGAGGCCCTCGACGATCCGAGTCATGCGCACGGCCATGTAGTGAAGGAGCGTCGTCGCTCCGGGCAGAGCGACGCGCTCCACCGACGAGTGGGCGATGTCGCGCTCATGCCATAGCGCCTCGTCCTCGAGCCCGGCGCCCGCATAACCGCGCACCAGCCGGGCGAGGCCGGCCAGCCGCTCGGACGTGATGGGGTTGCGCTTGTGCGGCATCGCGCTCGAACCCTTCTGGCCGGCGCGGAACGGCTCCTGCAGCTCGCCGATTTCGGTGTGCTGGAGATTGCGCACCTCGGTAGCGGCGCGCTCGATCGATCCGGCGCAAACGGCGATGGCGGCCATGAACGCGGCATGACGGTCGCGCGCCACGACCTGCGTCGCCGCAGGCTCGATCCCCAGGCCGAGATCGGCCATTACCTCGGCCTCGATCTCCGGGCCGAGCTGGCTGTAGGTGCCCACCGCGCCCGACAGCTTGCCCACGGCAATCTCTTCGGAGGCTGCCGCGATGCGCCGCCGGCCGCGCGCCAGCTCGAACGCCCAGGATGCGAGCTTCAATCCGAAGGTGATCGGCTCGGCGTGGACCGAGTGCGTGCGACCCATCATCAACGTCGTCGCGTGTTCGCGCGCCTTGGTGGCGATGACCTCGATCAGCGCCGCCAGGGCACCATCGATCACGTCGGCGGCGGCGCGGCACTGGAGCGCGAGCGCCGTATCGACAACGTCGGAGGACGTGAGCCCGAAGTGCAGGTAGCGCCCCTCGGGTCCGGTCGTCTCGGCCACCTGGCTGACGAAGGCGATGACGTCGTGATCGGTCGTCTTCTCGAGCTCGGCGATCCGTTCGACATCCACCGTAGCCGAGGACTCGACCGCGGCCGCTGTTCGGGCGGGCACGAGGCCGTGGCGCTCGACCGCGCGCAGGGCCGCGATCTCGACGCGCAGCATGTGCTCGAACCGCGCCTGGTCGGTCCACAGCGCGCCCATCTCGGGCAGCGTGTAGCGCGCGATCACGACGGCACCCCCGCGGCGCTACGGCCGATGTCACGGCGCGACCACTTCCCGACATAGTCGACCAGGTTCGCCGCCGCATATGCCATGTCTGCTGCCGCCGACACGTCGTCGCCGGTGCCCACGACCGTCAGCACCCGGCCACCGGCGGTCACGATCTCGCCGCCCTCGTCGCGGGCCACGCCGGCTCCGAAGACGAGCGCACCCATCTCCCGCGCTGCGCCTATACCGCGGATCACATCGCCGCGGCGTGCCGTGTCGGGATAGCCGTCAGCGGCGAGCACCAGCGCGACAGTTGCGAGCGGCCGCGTCGGCAGCACGCCTGAGACGCTGAGGCGGCCGGTCGCGCTTTCGAGCATCAGCTGGGCAAGAGACGCATCGACGCGCGGCAGGATTGCCTGCGCCTCGGGATCACCGAAACGCACGTTGAATTCCAGCACACGCGGTCCAGCGGTAGTCAGCATCAGGCCGCAGAAGAGCACGCCCCTGAATGGTGCGCCGCGTTGCGCCATCTCGCGCAGCACGGGCGCCACTATCGTTTCGCCAACGGCCGCCAGCGACGCGTCGTCAATCTCGGCGACTGGCGAGAACGCGCCCATGCCGCCGGTGTTGGGACCCGCGTCCATATCGAAGGCTCGCTTGTGGTCGCGCGCTGTGGGCAGCAGCGCGTAGGTAGTTCCGTCGCAAAGTGCGAAGACGCTCGCCTCGAGGCCGCTGAGGAATTGCTCGACCACGACCGTCCGACCCGCATCGCCAAAGCGGCCTGTCTCGAGCGACTCGGTGATCGCCCGCTCAGCAGCACCCAATGTTTCGCAGATAGCCACGCCCTTGCCGCCTGCCAATCCGTCCGCCTTGACGACGACCGGCAACCCCAGGTCCGCCGCGTACTCGACAGCTGAGCGCGTGTCGGCGAACGCACGCCCGTGAGCCATCGCCACGCCCGCCGCGCGGCACACTTCGCGCGCGAACGACTTGCTGCCCTCGAGACGCGCAGCGGCGGCGGTCGGCCCCAAACAGGCGATGCCCGCGGCGGCAAGCCGGTCAGCGACGCCGGCGACCAGCGGGTCCTCGGGACCGATCACGACAAGGTCGACGTGCTCTTCGACGGCCAGCGCGACGATCGCGTCGACGTTCTCACCATCAACGTCCGCCCGCACCTCCGCGACATCGGCAATGAGCGGATTGCCCGGCGCCACGATGACGCGAGTGACTCCGACCTCTGTGGCCAGCCGCCAGCACAGTGCGTGCTGGCGCGCCCCGGCACCCACGACGAGGATGGTCAGCTCGCTCATGCCGCGCTCCTGACCGGGCGCGGACCGTCGACTCGAATCGTTTGATTGCGCTCAGGTCCCAGGCTTACAACCGAGATGGGCGCGCCCGTGCGCTCCTCTATGGCCGCCATGTAGCGCCGCGTGGCCTTGGGCAGCTCAGCGATGGAACGCACACCGCCTAGATCCTCGGTCCAGCCGTCGAACGTCTCGTAGACAGGCTCGGCGCGCTCGAGCTGCGCGACCGACAGTGGCCACGAGTCGACTAGTCGCCCGCCAACGCGGTACGCGACGCAGATCTTGAGCTGCGGCAGCCCGGTCAGGATGTCGAGCTTGTTCAACATGAGCGAGCTCGCGCTGTTGATCTGGACCGCGTAGCGCAGCGGCATGAAGTCGAGCCACCCAGACCGACGGCGCCGGCCTGTGGTCGTGCCGTACTCGCGCCCAACCTCGGTCAGATGCTCACCCACGGCATCCTTGAGCTCGGTCGGCAGCGGCCCTGAGCCAACGCGCGTTGAGTACGCCTTGAGGATCCCCAGGACCTCGTCGATCTGCAGCGGGCCGACGCCGCTGCCGGTGCAGGCGCCACCGGCGATAGGGTTAGAAGACGTCACATAGGGGTACGTGCCGTGATCGAGGTCGAGCATCGTCCCCTGCGCACCCTCCAGCAGGATGTTCTGGTCATCTGCAAGGGCGCGCTGTACCAGCGCCGTCGTATCGGTGATCTTGTCGGCCAGCTGCTCGCCCCAGGCCAGCGCTTCCACAAGAAGGGCGTCGACATCGACCGGCTGACCGCCGTAGGCACCGACCAACAGTGCGTTCTTCTCGGCGACGGCCGCGGCGAGCCGCCTGCGCAAAAGGTCCGGCTCGAGCAGGTCGCCCATACGGATGCCGACGCGCGCCGCTCGGTCGCCATATGCCGGCCCGATGCCGCGCTTGGTAGTGCCGATGCCCGTGTCCCCGGCGGCGCCTTCGCGAGCCGCGTCCAGCACCACGTGATAGGGCATGATCACGTGCGCGGCGCTGCTGACCCGCAGCTTGTCCGTGGCGATGCCGCGCTCGGTGAGCATCGCGATCTCTGCGAGCAGGGTCCGCGGGTTGACGACCACACCCGGACCGATGATCGGCGTGATGTGGTCATGAAGCACGCCGCTCGGGATCAGGTGGAGCTTGAAGACCTCGTCGCCCACCACGACGGTGTGGCCCGCGTTGTCGCCGCCCTGGTAACGCACCACGACCGACACGCCCGCCGCCAGCAAGTCGGTCGCCTTGCCCTTGCCCTCGTCGCCCCATTGGAGGCCGCAGATCACGGTCGCGGACACGGCTAAAGCCCCGCGCCGATGGATCTGGGGTTGCGGAGCGAGAAGGTTAGTCCGGTGCCCTGACCGACTCCGCTGAGCGTGAGTCGCTTTGGGCTGCGTGCCGGTCTCACGGGACCGACGCCGCCGTCGGGCAACAACTCCTCCGCGTTCTGTGGGTGAGAGCTCACGGGCTCCCGCTCCGCCGAAGGTCGCAGTCTAGCAGCGACGGCGGCTCGAGACAGGGCCTAAGGGCACGCCCTCCGCCACGCGTCGAGGCTGAGCCGCTTGCGCATCGCGGCGATGCCAAGGTTTGCCGCCTTGGCGCAGAACTGGCTGCGGCTGAGCGAGTACTCGATATCGACAACGCTCTTTCGGCTCGCGACGAACGGCGCGACGAGCCCGCACTCGCGGTACTGGAAACACTGCTCGAGGATGGCGAAGTCGAAGTGCGGCTCGAGCTCGTCCGCCAGCTCGAGCGTGTTCTTCAGGCCGACCGCCAGGCCACGCTCGTGGGCGCGCGCGGCAAGCCACTTGTCAAACGCCAGCTGATCGGCCGCTGTCAACGGAAAGCCGCTGGCGTTGGAGTAGCCATCGACGTTGTCGAACTCGACGCCATCGAAGCCCTTTGCCTTACACGTGTCGAGCCGGTCGGTCAGGATGGGCCCGAGCACGTCGATCCGCCGGACGTCGAGCCAGCGTTCGCCGGGCCAGCCGTCGAGGGCGCGGCCCTTGACGGAGCCTGGATAGCGATCAGCGTCTGGGCGCCAGTCTTCCCAGGCACCGGCGTTGATGTAGCAGACAACGCGCCGTCCCTTGGAATGAAGCGTCGCAATGGCGCTCGCGGCCGTGTCGAACATGTCAAGATCGAACGCGGTGGCATCAATGGAGGGATTGAGCCGGCCGCTGAACTGGATCTGCCAGGTGGTCCGTGGACCTGGCGACCAGGCTGCCGCGGCAACGCTCGGCGCGGGCCAAACGGCCATCGCCGCGACCACCAGCACCAGCCCCGCTCTTGTGCGCATCGAGCTCATCTTGACGGACCGGCGTTGACAGCGGCGTTGCCCGGCGGGGCGACGTGGGGGTCAATCGGGCCGGACGATGGTCCGGGTTGTTCGCCTTACAGCTCTGTTTCAGAGTCGTGACAGCACTTATCCGATCGTGCCCCAGCACTATTCGAGGGGGTTCCTGGTGAACGTCGCAGATACCACTACTCGCCGCAGCGCCTATTCGGGGATCCGTGGCCGGCTGATGCTGGTCGTGGCCTTGTCGGTCGTCGTGGTCGGCATGTTGCCCGGACCTGTCCAGGCTGGCTGGCTCACCGACACCTGGCCCGGCTCGACCGCTACTCCCGGATCCGAGGCCGATCAGCTGCTGGATCTTGCCCGCCGCCAGGTCGGCAAGCCTTACCGGTTCGCCGCCGTCGGTCCCGACGCCTTCGACTGCTCTGGCCTCGTCTGGTTCCTGTTCAAGTCGACCGGCCTCGCCGACCGAATGGGCGGCAAGCGCCGTGGCGCGACCGCCTATCTCAATTGGTTCAAGGAATTCCTGCCGAACCAGGTTTCGAACAACCTAGCCGACGCTCGCCCTGGCGACATCCTGATCTGGGGTGGCGGCAAGCACACCGGCATCTACATCAGCGGCAACTGGGCGGTCAGCGCGCTCAACAGCCGCTACGACGTGCGCATCCACCGCGCCGACCCTATGGGCCTGCCCTTCACGGCCGTCCTGATGGTGAGCATGTCGCGCGGCGGTGGTGGTGGCGGCGGCGACCCGACGCCCACTCCCGATCCCGACGCAACGCCTTCTCCAACCACCGATCCGGGCGGTGCACCCATGCCGCCGACGAGCGTCAACGCAACACCGGAGGACGATCTATCGGTCGCGGTCAGCTGGAACGGCGCCACGGGCGATGCCGCACCGCTGAAGTACCGCCTCTACCGCAACGGCGTCTACTACATTGGCACCAAGTACGAGACCCTCGTCGATCACCCCTGGCTGCCTGGTCACTACAACTACTCAGTCCAGACCGTGGACGCCAACGGCGTGCGCAGCTTCCGATCCGAAGAGGTCTCGGTGGACGCGTACTTCCCGGGCACGGCGACAAACCCTGGCGACAACACCCCACCGACGGCGCCCACCGGACTGGCAGCTCAGTCGCTCGGCGACAAGCAGGTCGCGTTGAGCTGGCAGCCGAGCACCGACCCGAGCGGCGTGGGCTACCTGGTCAAGCGCGGCACCAAGATCATCGCGCGCGTCTTTACGACCAACTACGTCGACCGTCCGTCGACTGCGGGCACGTACCACTACAGCGTGGTGGCCTTCGACGCCTACGGCAACAATGTCGGCTCGGGCCAGATTGACGGAGTGGCCGCCTGGTAGTCACGGCCACGCGGCAGGAGCCGCCTGACGATCCCTCCGCAAGCAGAGACCGGCCCTCAATCGGGCCGGTCTCGTCATTTGTAAGGTTGCGCTGACGGGGCCAAGCCGGGTAAAGTCATTACAGACGCCGGTCAATCGAGTGCCCCAGCACTGATGACGCCTCTGGAGCCAACTGTCCGTGCCCCAGCACGTGCAGGGAGGGGATGCCGTGAATTTTGCGCACGCCGTGTTGCGCCAACCCGCGCGGAGCGGGATCAGGACACGACTCATGTTGGTCCTTTCCATGTCGCTCGTCCTCGTCGGACTATTGCCGACCCCAGCAAACGCCGGCTGGTTGACCAGCACGTGGCCGATCTACGACGCCGCGCCGAACTCCGAAGCCGCGCGGGTACTCGAGATCGCGCGCGACCAGCTCGGCGACCGCTTCGTGATGGGCGCCATCGGACCCGACGCATTCGATTGCTCCGGCCTCGTCTGGTACGCCTTCAAGAACGCCGGCCTGGCCGACCGCATGGGTGGCAAGCGCCGGGGCGCCACGGGCTACCTCAACTGGTTCAAGAACAACCTGCCCAACCGCGTCTCCAACAACCTGGCTGATGCACGCCCCGGCGACATCCTCATCTGGGGCGGTGGCCACCACTCCGGGATCTTCATCACCGGCAAGTGGGCGATCAGCGCGCTGAACGAGCGCTACGACATCAAGATCCATCGCGCCGACAAAGTTGGTCTGCCGTTCACGGCGGTTCTGATGGTCAATATTTCGCGCAACGACGACGGGTCGACCCCGCCGCCGCCGACGCCCACGCCTTCAGCGACGCCATCGGCGACCCCGTCAGCCACGCCGTCAGCGGCACCGTCCGCGACCCCGTCAGCCACGCCGTCCGCGAGCCCTTCAGCCTCGCCCCACTAGGTAGGCGGCGAGCCGAACCTTTCGGGCGTCAGCTCGGGCGGAATATCGGGGTAGCGACCAAGCATCAGGTCTGTCACCAACCGGGCCGACGCCGGTCCGGTGGAGATGCCCCACGGCCCATGGCCGGCACATAGGTAGAGGCCGTCGCGTTCCGGCACGGCGCCGATCAGCGGCAGCCCATCCGCGCTCAACGGTCGCGGGCACGCGCGCACGCCGCGGATGGGCGCATCGACTATGCCCGGCACGAAGCGTGTCGCGAGGCCCAGGATCGCTTCCTGCCAATCGCGCGGGTTGGGCTCGTCGTCGAGGAACGTTGAGCCGGCCACGCTGACGCCGGGCACCGACACGAGACTGAATACGTGATCGTGCGGCCCATGCTCACCCGCGTCCGCGCCGATCGATGCCTCGATGCCCGCCTGCTCGAGCACGTGGCGCGGCGGGTCGGCCAGCTCGACCTCCACCACGGCGCCCCAGAGCGGCCGGATCGGGCGCCATGAACCGCTCGGATCGATCACCTCGGGCGACCACGGACCGGCCGCGACGAGCACTTTGTCCGCGCCGATTCGGACGCCGTTCACAGTCACGCCGGTGACAGCGTCACCTTCCCTGTTGAGCGTCGCCGCGCGGCCCATCCGGATCGTCACGCCACGCTCCTCTGCGAGCGACGCGTAGGCGTACGTCGACGCGCCCGGCCACACCGGGTAGCCGATGTCGACCCGGCATGCCCACAGGTCGGGCGCCAGCGCCGGGTCGGCCTCCTGCAGCTCGGCCTCGCCCAGGACGTCAACGCCCAGCTCGGGGAACAGCGCCGTCACGCTCGCAGCCTCCTGCCGCGCCGCTGCCTCGCTCTCCGACACGAACAGCATCCCGGCCGGCCGCTCGGCCAGCTTGAAGCCCGCCGACGTCAGCGACAGCTCGCGGTAGAGCTCGATCGTCTCGCGGTAGAGCGCGCCGAGAATCGGGTCGAACGGGTGCTGGACCACGCCTGAGTTCGCGCCGGACGCGGCCGACGCGAGGCCTTCGCGCTCGATCAGGATTACCCGCGCGCCTGCTTTGGCGAGAAACGCCGCGGCCGATGTACCGACTATCCCTCCCCCGATGACGACGACGTCGGCGCGGTCCACCTAGACGGTGACGATCAACCCTGCGCCTGAGCGCCACACCGCAGCGGTCATGGCCAGATTGCCGCTTAGCGCGCGCAGGTAGCCCTTGATCGGATCCGGGTCGAGATGATTGCGCGCGCCTGGTGTGCGCTGCGACTCGAAATACAGGTCGTTCACGCCATGGGCATCGCCTGCCTCCGTGAAGAGCTCGTCGACCGGGGTCGCGTCCGCGGCCATGAGCTTCTCGACGTAGTTGTAGTGAGTGCCCTGCGCGAAGGCGAATACGGCCTCCGCGCCGACCCCGAGCCAGCCGCTGGCAAAGTTGTCGACGTGCTGCCGCGCAACATCGACCGGCGGTATGGGCGCACTATTGAGCCCGTTACCGGCGGTATAGCAGCCGCGCATCAGGAAGACGACGGCATGGGGCGCGAGGCGGATCGACTGGCGGAGCTTGTTGGCGCCGTAGTAGTGGACCTCGCCGATACCGCTGCCGTCGTACGCATTGAGGCCCATCCCGTCCTGCTGGACCTCCCACAGCTCCGGTGTGTTGCTGGGCCAGCCGTAACCGTGGCCGAAGTACGCGACGAGGCTCGCGCCCTGGATCTCGGCCAAGACGGCTTCCCAGGTCGCATGCGGGAAGAAGACCCGATGTACGTCCATGCCCGCCAACTCGGCACGCTGGGCCATCTCCTCGCCCAGGGCGAGGTTGCCCTCGGTCAGCTCATCGGTTGGCGCCACGATGATGACCGCCTTGGGCACGGCCGGGCCGGACGATGGCGTTGGAAACGCAGGCGTCGCGGTCGGCAAGGCAGGGGTCGCGCTCGGGAAGGCAGGGGTCGCGGTCGCCAGCGCTGTGGTGGTCGGAGTGGCCAGGGCCGTGGCGCTGGGAATTGGGGTCGCGGATTGCGTCGGGAGCGGCGTCGCACTCAAAGTCGCACGCGCACTGGGGGTCGCGGAGGCGAGCGCCAACGGTGGCACAGTGGGTGAGGCAGCCGGCTTCGAGTCGGAGTAGGCCATCACGTACGCCGCCGCGACGAGCACGACGAAGGCAAGAAGGAGGCCGATTGGGCGCATAACCTCCCGATTCTGCGCCATGAGGTCGAATCAGCGGCAAAAGAGCGACGCGGCGGACGCGAGGAGTGGCGCCCGCCGCGCCGTCTGCTGGGGCTAGGCGGCCAGAGCTGCCTCCTCCGCCTCTTCGGATTCTTCGTCGTCGGGTGAGGCGCTGAAGGCGAGCGAATCGGCCTCGACGCCCATCGCCGCGGCCTGGGCCGCGAGCGCCTCGGCAGCGGACTCGGCGGCGTAGTCCTTCTTCTTCTTGCCCGACAGCATCTCGACCGAGTTGGCGACGATCTCGGTCTTCCAGTGGCGCTTCTTGTCGGCGTCCTCCCACTGGCGCGTCTGGAGCCGGCCGATGATGCTCACCAGCTGGCCCTTGCCCAGGTACTGGCCGCAGATCTCGGCCAGTCGATCCCAGGTCACGACCGGGTGGTATTCGGCTTTCTCCGAGCCACCGCGGTAGTCGTTCGTGGCCACGGAGAACTCCGTGACAGTCTTGCCACTGGCCAGCTTGCGCGACTCGGGATCGCGCGTCAGCCGTCCGGTGAGTACGACATGGTTCATGCCGCTCTTAACCTCCTGACCGGCCGGCACAACCGGCTCGGCCTGCGTTCTCGGCGGGCGGCGGGAACTAGACGCTCCAGACAGTAGGCAGGCGCCCTTACGCGGCGCTTATCGCGCGCTCCACGGCCAGATCAGGCCGAGGCGTGCGACCACTGGCGGAGCGACTCACAGCGGCCCCGTGCATCAAGAGCGACGACCCAGACGCCGTCGAGCGCCTGGTCTCCGGACGCGACCCGCCAGTGGGCGACGCCATACGTTTCGCCGGCGCCCAGCGCCTGCGCGCTGAACGCGGCGTGTGGCCAGGCCGCGAACTGCTCAGTGAACGCGGCGATCAGCGACCGGCGGCCGCGCACCAGCTCCATGAACGGATCCGGCGCGAATGTGGCGCCAATCGTGAACAGCGGACCCATCGCCGCCGCGTCGCCAGCCTCCCAGGCATCACCGAACGCGGTGAGCCAGGCGGTGAATACCTCGAGCCGCGACGTCACGCCGCGGCAGGCAGCTCGTGGATCTCGCGCGACACCCGCAGGGCCGACTCGAGAGCGCCCTGGATCCAGGCGTGATAGAGCGAGCAGTGCTCCCCGGCGAAGTAGATGCGCCCCTCGGGCTGCACGATGGCCTGCTGCAGCGACGTCTGCTGCTCGGGCGCGAACAGCGCGAAGGCGCCGCGCGCCCACTTGTCGCCGTACCAGGCGTGCGAAGCGCCGACCTCGAAGACCTCGCGAATGCGCGGATGAATCCGCTCGACATCGTCGAGCGCCTCCTCGATGCGCGTCTCATCGTCCATCGCGCCCCACTGGAGCGCGTCCTGGCCCCACGTGTATGAGGCAAGGAGGACGCCGCGCGTCGTCGAGTCGTCGGTCGGCGGGTAATTGAGACGGCGCACCGGCAGATCGGTCACGGACGCGCCACCGACGATGCCGTCCTCCACTTCCCAGATGCGCTCGCGCACCTGCATCAGGATCTTGGTCGACGCGTGGTAGTTGAGCTGCCGGATGGCGCGCTCCTTCTCACGGCCGAAGCGGTGCTCGATCGGCCGCAGCACAGAAAGCGGCACGGTGCAGATTGCGTAGTCACCGGTGAAAGACACCTGGTCAGGCCCGACCCGGCATTGGACGGTCACGCCGCGATCGTCCTGCTGGATCGCGCGCACCTCGGTACCGAAGCGAACGACCTCGGGCATCTGCTTGTAGAACGCGTTTGGCAGCGCGTCCATGCCGCCGGCGATCGTCTGCATGTCGACGTATGCGCCGCTCAGCTCTTCGCGCAGCACCTCGACGAACGAGTTGTGCAGGTCGCTTTCCACGAAGTTCATGACCGCGTAGAACTCGATCGCGCCCTCGCTGAAGCCCTTGTGGCGCAGGAACTCGTAGAGCGAGTATTCGTCGTAGCGCTTCACGATCTCGGGCCATGCGGCGGCGCCTTCGCTCTCGACCATCTGCTTCAACTCGGCGATGGCGTCGCTCCAGAGCGAGTCGGCTGAGCGGCCGTGCTCGGTCGGCGCAAGGTTGAAGGGCAGGCTCTCGGGGTGCTCGTTCGCCTCTGCCGCGGTCATGCGCTGGCCACCGATGTAAACGAGGCCGCGCGGGTTGCCCATGACAAACGGGCGCATCGGCATGCTGAACTTGGCGCAGTACTCGAGCGTCAGGTCGTGCGCGCGCGGGATGCGCATAGCACCGGCCTCTGCGTAAAGCCCCGGCCCGAACGGCGCTCGCAGGGTGTAGACCCGGCCACCGACTCGACCCTGGGCCTCGAGCACGAGCGGATCGTGCCCCGCCTTGCGCAGCTCGTAGGCGGCGACGAGGCCGGCCATGCCGCCACCGATGATCAGGACCCGCTTGGCCGGCCCGGGCCGCACCTCCAG
>JAXDLE010000012.1:0-2860 GCA_034666725.1 Chloroflexota bacterium | reverse complement strand
TCGAGCAGCTGGCGGATCGTGATCTTGGCGCTGATGGCGGTCATGTCCGGCAGGTAATCGCGAAGGGCGGCGTCAAGGTCGACGCGACCCTCCTCGGCGAGCTGCAGGATGGCCGCGGCAACGAAGGTCTTGGTCACGCTGCCGATGAGCAGCGGGTCGTCCGCCGCCAGGTCGGTGATGCCATCGCGCTCGCGACCGACCGCGCCGCTCCACACGACCTGCCCGTCGCGCACGGCGGCGAAGGTGACTCCGTACGCGCCGCCGGCCTCTCGAGCGGCGGCCAGCGCCGCCTCGAAGGGCGCCGCGTCCACTTGCGGCGCTGGCGGGACCGTCTCGGCCTCGCCGGCCGGAGCGGTGGCGTCGACGAGCTGCACCCGGCGTGGCGGCGCCTCCGGCCGATCGATCGGCACCGGGAGACGGGCGGGCTCGACCGCGCTGAGCGGGGCCAGCGTGAGCTCGGGAGAAAGCAGCACGAGCAGGGAGAGCATGAAGCCCGCGAGTGGCGCGCGGAGCGGCGGTAGGGTGCGGACGCGCCGCTCCCCCCGCAGATGGATCGCTCGGGCCTGTCGACTCGGAGACTTCGTGCCGTCCATCATGGCCCATCGCGGCGGTCCTGCTCAACCCGGAATTCGTCAGTCACCGGTTGCCAGCCGTTCCACTTTTTGTTAGCATAGCTAACGAATGACCATTCCCCGGCTCTTCCCGCGTGCTTCGCGCCGCCCCGATCGGGCGGCGTCGTCGTCGCGCCCTGGGAACCTCTCGCGAGGATTCAGCGCCATGCGGCACCGCAACTACCGCATCTATTGGTTCGGCCAGATCGGCAGCCTCGTGGGAGCCTGGATGCAGTCGGTGGCGCAGCCCTGGCTCGTCCTCGAGCTGGGCGGCTCGCCGCTCCAGCTGGGAACCGTCCTGGCGCTCATGTTCGCGCCATCGATGTTCCTCGCCCCGATCGGCGGCGTCCTCGCAGACCGCGTCGACAAGCGGCGCGTCCTCATGATCGTGAACGCTGTAGCCATGCTCCAGGCCGCGCTCCTCTTCGGCCTCGCCGCCACGGGGCTCGTTGAGATCTGGCACGTCTACCTGTTGGCGCTGCTCGCCGGCTTCGTCAACGCGGTCGAGATGCCCGTGCGCCAGGCATTCGCGGCAGAGCTCGTTCCGGCCGACGACCTCGTCAACGCGATCGCCCTGAATTCGACCAGCTTCAATCTGTCGCGCGTCATCGGTCCCGCCATCGCGGGAGTCACGATCGCGGCCTTCGGGGTGGCGATCAACTTCGGAATCAACGCGGTCAGCTACCTGTCCGTGCTGATCGGGCTCTGGATGCTGGACGGCAGCTCGCTGCGCCGCATCGCGCGTCCCGACCGGTTCCCGTCGATTCGCGCCAGCCTCACCGAAGGGGTTCGGTACGCGATCGCCACACCGACCGTGCTCTGGCCGCTGGTCCTGCTGGGTGGCATGGCGACGTTCGCGATGAACTTCCAGACGCTCCTCCCATTGTTCACCCGCGACGCGCTCAACCTGGACTCCGGTGGCTACGGCGCGCTGTTCGCGGCGATGGGCGCGGGCTCGCTCGTCGGCTCGTTGATCCTGGCATTCGCGACGAGCCAGCGTCCGATGCTCGCCCTGATCCTGGGTGGTGGCGCCGTCTTCCTGGTTCTGGAGCTGGCGCTCGGCTTCGTTCGCAGCCCGCTCGCCGCCTTCCCGCTCGTGGCGGGCATCGGTCTTGCCTCGATGCTGATGGTGAACACCATCAACGTCACGATCCAGAACAGCGTCCCGGACGTGCTTCGGGGCAGGGTGATGTCGCTCTATGTGACCGTCTTCGCCGGCACCGCGCCGCTTGGTGGCCTCCTTGCCGGCGCCCTCGCCCAGGGCTTCGGTGCCGCGTTCGCCATCAGCCTCGGCGCCGTCCTGGCCGTCGGTGTCCTGGCACTGGTGGCGTGGCAGCTTCGCTCGGTCCACATGCCCCGCAGTGATGCTCGCGCTCGGGCCACAGAGCGACCACGCGAGATCGCCAGCCAGGCGGCCTGACGCGCCGCCGCCGGTTGTTTAGCATGAGCAACCTCTCGGAGACCTGATTCTTTGGCCGATCAGCCTCGACCGCTGCCGCTGCGCACCGCCTTTGGCGGACTGAAGCGCGGGTTCGCGGCGCTCTCGATTCGCAACTATCGGTTGTACTGGTGGGGGCAGGTCGTCAGCCTGATCGGCACCTGGATGCAGCAGGTGAGCCTCCCCTGGCTGGTGCTGGCCCTCGGCGGGTCTCCACTGCAGCTCGGATTCGTGGCCGTCCTCCAGTTCGGCCCCGCATTGATCCTCGCCCCGTTCGGTGGCGTGGTGGCGGACCGGATCGACAAGCGCCACGCCCTCATCGCCACCCAGGCTGCCGCCAGCGTCCAGGCCCTCGTGCTCTTCGTGATGGTTGCGACCGGCGTCGTCGAAATCTGGATGGTGATGGTCATGGCGTTTGCGCTCGGCATCGTCAACGCGGTCGACATGCCGATGCGCCAGGCGCTGGCGGCGGACCTCGTGCCGCGTCACCTGCTCCACAACGCAATCGCCCTGAACTCGATGGCCTTCAATGGGGCCCGCGTCGTCGGCCCCGCGCTGGCGGGCGTGATCATCGCCGTCGGGACCGGGATCACGGGATCGGCCCTGGCCGGGGTGGCCGTCAACCTGGGCGCCAACGCGGTGACCTACGCGGCGGTCCTCGCCGCTCTCCTGTGGATGAATCCTCGGGAGATCCGGCAGATGGAGCGGCCCGAGGAGCACCCCCCGGTGCTGGAGAGCCTGCGCGAGGGATTCCAGTACGCGGTCCGCACGCCGCTCGTGCTGTGGTGCCTCGTCCTGCTGGGCGGGATCG
>JAXDLE010000011.1:0-53407 GCA_034666725.1 Chloroflexota bacterium | reverse complement strand
TAAGCGGCGCGCGTCACGCGCCACCAAGCATTAGCGGCGCGCTTTCAAGCGCCACCAAGGAGATTCCCAAATGGCATCCGTCAAGACGCGCATCTCCGGCTCGGAGCTGCGCTCATGGGTCGCGCTCGCGGCGACCGCCGGGCTGTTCGTCGGCATCGTCGCCGGCCCCGCCCTCGGTGCCTCGCCGATCCCGGCCAACCCCAACGGCAATCCGTCCGAGCACACGATCTCGGTCAACGGCTCGGGCAAGGTCGTGCTCATCCCTGATGTCGCCGACGTCAGCCTGGGCGTGACCATCCAGCGCGACAAGGTCGCGACCGCGCGCGATGAGGCGGCGGCTGTCATGGCCGCGGTCATCGCCGCGCTGAAGAGCCTCGGCATTGCCGACGCTGACATCAAGACCACGCAGCTGTATGTCTCGCCGATCTACGACTACAGCGGCGCGCAGCGCATCACCGGCTACCAGATCAGCAACGTCATCAGCGTCCACGTGCGCGACCTCTCCAAACTGGCCGATGTCATCGACCTGTCGGTGGGCGCCGGTGCGACCGACGTCCAGGGCGTTTCCTTCGACGTCGCCGACCGGGCTGCTGCTGAGCGTGATGCGCGCGAGGCCGCAGTACGTGACGCGCGTGCCCGAGCCGACACGCTTGCCGCCGCGGCCGGCGTGACCATCACCGGTGTGGCCTCGATCTCAGAGACCACCTCGACCCCGTGGCCGTGGTTCGGCCGTGGTCTGGCCGAGGACGGCGCCGGTGTCCCGACACCCATTCAGCCCGGCACTGCCGAGCTGACGATCGACGTCGCGGTGGTCTACCTGATCGGCTAGCCGCAAGCCGAAGGGCGGCTGCGGAGTCAGACCCAGGCCGCAAGCCGAACTCGGAGTACCGCGCAAGCGGGGCTTCGACGGAGGCGCGCAGCAGCGCCCCGAAGGGCGGCTGCGGAGACAGACCCAATGCCGCGGCCGCCGAGCCGCCTCCTTTCCTCCTCACCTCGGACGCGCTCCGCTCAAACGGGGCGCGTCCTGCTGTCCGTGCCGCGTCCCATCAGGGCAGGTCGGCCGGTCCTGCCTCCGCGAGGGCGTGGCGGCGCCATGGACGCCCGCTCGGCAGCTGTACCGTCGCCAGGGCGATGCCGCCCAACAACAACGCGACTCCGGCGAACTGGCCGAGCGACGGTGTCTCACCGATCAGCAGCACTGCGAACAGCACCGACAGGACCGGCTGGGCCAGCAGGATGATCGAGGTGACCACCGACGGGAGCCTCGGCAGCGAGAGCGAGATGAAGATGTAGCCGGCCGACTGAGCACTCAGGGCAAGCAGCACCAGCCACAGATGGGCCGGCCACGTCGGCACCAGGTCCATCGTGCCCAGGCCGAAGCCGGCGATCAAGCAGACGGCCGCCGTGGCTGTCGTCGATATGGCCACCGGCTCGCCTGCCCGGCGCCGGCCGACCTGACGAATGATGAGCAGGTAGAAGGCGTACGCGAAGGCAGCGACGATGCCCAGGCCGGCGCCCAGCGCGGGGTTCGCGCCGTAGCTATCTGGGTCCTGCCAGAGGACGCCCGAGATCAGGACGATCCCGAAAAGCACGATTGGCACGGCGAGCAATGAACGCGTGGACGGCCGCTCCCCGAACAGCAGCCACGCGCCGACGCCGACGATGACTACCTGCAGATTGCCGAGCACAGTCGCGAGGCCCGCGCCCACCGCGTCGACCGCGTGGTGCCAGAAGATGATGTCGACCGCGAACAGCACGCCCGCGCCCGCGGCGAGACCCATGCTGCGCCGCGGCATCGCGCCGAATTCGCGTCGCTCAAACCACACCGCGAGAAACAAGATCGGCAGGGCATAGAGGCAGCGGAAGAAAGCGGCCGTTTCGGGGCTCGTCGCGGAGAGTCGGTAGAGGATGCCGGAGAACGAGATCGACACCGCGCCCAGAAGTGCGGTCAGCCGCGGATGCGCGACCAGCCAAATGACGATCCGGCGGATCACTCCTCGGCCGCGCCGCGCGGCCAGTCGACGTGCGCGTCGAACTCATGGTGGCGGCGCAGGTACGCGCTGATGAACGGGCAGGACGGCACGATCCGCTGACCGGCCGCGACCGCCGCGTCGAGCGCGGCCTTGGCGAGCCCCGAGCCTATGCCGCGGCCCTCGAACTGCGGCTCGACGACGGTGTGCGTGAACACGACTCGCTTGGCGTTGCCGCGGTACTCGGCGTAACCCGCCGCCTCACCGTCGAGCCGCGCCTCCCAGCGCTTGTCCGCGGCGTTGTTCACGATCTCGAGCACCGCGAGAGGTTATCGGCCGCGACCGCTCGCCTTCAGTTGCACAAATTCAGTGGAGATGGCGATACGAAGGGGATCGGCCCTGATCGCACGAACGAGACCATTTCTCCCGCACGAATGAGCGACCACGCATCGCCACGGGGCCCGCGATGGCTTAAAGCTGCATTCGGGCTGAAGTTATGGAAAACCTGTGAGTCGGGGGCACGGCGGACCCCCATACTCGTCAAGTGAAAGAACTCGACGACAACGACGGTTCCGGCGTGGTGCACGCCAAGAGCAGCCGCGATGCGCAGGACGCGTTTCGCGCGGCCGTGCCCGACGACGCGCGCGTCACCGTGCGGCCCATGTTCGGCAGCGTGGCCGCTTTCGCCAACGACCACATGTTCATGTGCCTCTTCGCGGACGAGCTGTATTTCCGCCTGGGCGAGGACGATCGAGCGGCGCTCAAGGCGGACGGCGGCATGCCACTCGAGCCCATGCCCGGCAGGCCGATGCGTGAATACATGGGCCTGACCGAGTGGCAGTCCCGGACTGTCCCGACGCGCGACTGGGCGGAGCGCGCCCTCGCCTACTCGATGAGCCTGGGACCCAAGAAGAAGTAGCGCCGCAAGGAGGTGGTGACCACACTCCAACGGAGTGAGGTCACCGACGACGCGCAGCAGTGCGCGTGAGCGCTACTGCGGAGGTAACGCAGCGCTAGCGCCGCGGGCTCGCCAGCGCCAGCAGCCAGCGCACGATCACCGCCCCGACGAAGGCGACGAGGAAGGCACCGATCCAGCCGACGACCTCGCTTGTGTCGAAGAACTGGCGCGCCAGCAGGCCGCCGACGATGCCGCCCAGGATGCCGATCAGAATGTTGGCCAGGCAGCCACCCGCCGAGCGGTCGCGCACGATAACGCCGGAGAGCGCGCCGGCAAAGAAGCCGACGATGATCCAGCCCAGCCAGCCAATTCCGTTGAACTCGGGCAGGATGGCGAACAAGTCAGGCACGTTTCTCTCCTCTTCAGTTGCTTACGCATCGTATTAGGTCATAGCATGCGGCCAACGAGACGGCCGAGCCGCATTGCACCGAAGCCGGGGCCGGCTTACGGCGTCTCTTGAGGAGTGGTCATGGCGACTGTCACCTTCGAGCACGTCTTCAAACGCTACGGCGACGTCACCGCCGTCAACGACCTCAACCTCGAGATCCAGGACGAGGAGTTCCTGGTCCTCGTCGGCCCATCAGGCTGCGGCAAGACCACCGCGCTGCGCATGATCGCCGGGCTCGAGGACGTTACAGAGGGCTCGCTCAGGATCGGCGACCGCGTGGTTAACGACCTGGCGCCCAAGGATCGCGACGTCGCGATGGTCTTCCAGAGCTACGCGCTCTATCCGCATATGAGCGTCTTCGACAACCTCGCGTTCGGCTTGAAGCTGCGCAAGGTGCCCAAGGCCGAGATAGACAGACGCGTGCGCGAGGCCGCGGCGACGATCGAGCTGACCAATCTTCTCGAGCGCAAGCCCAAGCAGCTCTCCGGCGGTCAGCGCCAGCGCGTCGCGCTCGGCCGCGCGATCGTCCGCGAACCGGCGGTGTTCCTGATGGACGAGCCACTGTCCAACCTCGATGCCAAGCTGCGCGTCCAGACGCGCGCCGAAATTGCGCGCCTGCATCAGCGCCTCCGCACCACCGTGGTTTACGTGACCCACGACCAGGTCGAGGCGATGACGATGGGCGACCGCATCGCGGTCATGAACTTCGGCGTGCTCCAGCAGGTCGGCCCGCCGCAGGAGCTGTATCAGCATCCGGTCAACAAGTTCGTCGCCGGGTTCATCGGCAGCCCCGCCATGAACTTCGTCACCGTCACGCCCACGACCGAGGGCGGCTCGCTCAAGCTCGCCGGCGAGGGCATCGAGCTACCCGTGCCCGACGGCCTCAAGAGTGCGGTCGAGAGCGCCGCCGCGGAACTGACCGCGGGCGTCCGGCCGGAGCATTTCCAGATCGTGAACGGCGCTGCGCCCGGTGCGGGGGCAAGCGTCCGCGCGACGTGCGACGTGGTCGAGTTCCTGGGCAACCAGGAGCTGCTCCACGTTCGTGTCGGCGAGTACGACCTCGTGGCATTGGTCGACGCCGAGCACCGCATCCGCCCGGGTGACGTGGTCGAGCTGTTCGTGCCGATCGACAAGATCAGGCTCTTCGACTTGGCTGAGGGCAAAGCCCTCCACTAGCAAGCGACGGGCGGACACCGGCCAACGGCCGGGAGCCGCCCGCTTCGTGCGCAGCTCGGCCGAAGCCGCAGCGGAGGGAAGGCGTTAGACGGCGGGGGCGATCGCCTCTACCAACGCGTAGGCCGTGGAGCGTTCGATGTCGCGACCACCACCGCGCTTGGCCCCGTACATCGCCGCGTCCGCCGTCGCGAGAAGCTGTGCCGTCGTGCGGCCGTCTTCGGGATAGAGCGCCAATCCCGCACTGACGCCGACGCTCGCGTGGCTGCCGTCGGACAGCTCGTGACGGCGCTCGAGGATCGCGTTGACAACACGCTTGGCGACGAATGCGGCCTGCTCGGCGCTGGTGTCGGGCATAACGACGACGAACTCATCGCCGCCGTAGCGCGCCACAACATCGTTGGTGCGCACCTGGCTCATGATCGCGGCGCCGATGTTGTGCAGGACGCGGTCACCGTCGGCGTGACCATGCCGGTCGTTGACCAGCTTGAACTTGTCGAGGTCCATCATCAGGACCGCCAGCGGCGAATGGCTGCGTGCCCCGCGCGCAACCTCCTGGCGCAGCCGTTCCTGCAGGTACCGGTGGTTGTGCACGCCGGTCACGAGATCGGTGTCGGCCGCGCTGCGCAGCTGTTCGAATAGGCGCACTCGCTCCAGGCCCGTCGCGGTCAATCGGGCCATCGCCTCGAGGGCGTTGAGCTGCGACTCACTCAGGGCGCGCGGCTGGTGCAGGGCGACCAGCTCGACCAGGCCGATCGTGCGCCCACCGGTGGTGAGCGGCATCAGGATTAGCGTCCGAACGCCGCGTGCCCGCAGCTCGTGCGTCTCCTTGCTGTCTTCGAGCGTGTCGACCTGGAGGATCGCAAGTCGGCCGTCGCGCAGCGCGAACCAGCGCAACGGGGCGTCGGCCAGCTCGACCATCTCCTCGTCAGGGTCGCGCCCGTCACGGCCGAGCAGGCGCAGGAATGTCGAGCCCTCCTCCCAGCGGCTGACCCGGGCGCCATCGAGCTCTATCGCGCGGCGCATCCGCGTGGCGAGCAGTGTCGCGAGCTCGCGCTCATCGAATGCCGTGCCCGCAGCCTCGCTGATGTCGAGCAGGCCGGCCAGCTCATGTACGAGCTCGTCGCGGCCCGATAGGAGGCGCGCGTTCTCGAGCGCGACGGCGGCCTGGTCGGACAGGATCTGGAGCAGCTGCAGGTGGTCGTCGTCGAAGCGCGCCTCACCCGCGGCGAGTAGGCACAGCACGCCTGTCACCTGTGACTCGTGCAGCAGCGGCGCGACCAGTAGGGAGTGCGGCCCGACCCTGCCCGGGCCGGCGTCGGTCACGTTCCCCTCGAGCACCGGCAGCGCTGATACGAGCGCACGCCCGATGTGGCGCGCGATCTGGCCCTCGGCCGGCAGTGGCATTGGCTCCGTGCCATCGGCAGCAGCCTGGGCGACGGACTGGAGATAGCCCTTCTCGTCGGCAAGCAGCAGGTACGACTCATCGTGATCGATGACATCGAACGCGCCACCGCAGATCGTTGCCGCTACCTCGTTCAATGACCCCAGCCGATTGAGCCGCGCGCCGATGCGCTGGATCGCCTCGAGTCGGTGGGTCCAGACGGAGCGCGCGAGCGGCGCACTGGCGGCGCCGGCGCCATCAGAAAGGCGGCGGACATAGAGCCGCGCGACGGCGCGATCCTGCTGAGTGAAGTTGCCACCCGTTCGACGGCTGAGCACGATGACCCCGGCAGGCGACCCGGGGATGCCCAGGACAAGGCTGCGCTTGTCGTGGCTCTCGTCACGGAATTGGTCGAGCAACCGCGGCGGTCGTGTGCCACCACCACCTGAAACGGCAACGCGCTGCAGGGCGCCCTCGCCGTCATCGAGATACAGCGCGGCGCCGCCGTCTGCCGCGACCGCCTGGCACAGCTCCTCGAGTATGGCCGCGAGCTCCCCCTGCCTGGCCTCAGCCATGGGCGGCGCGGGCCTTCGTTGCGGCGCGGGCCTTCGTTGCGTCAAGGGACTGGGTTGCGTCATGGGACTGGGTTACGTCACGTGTTGCGCGCGTGACTTGCGCCTCGGGCCGGAGCAGCCGCGGAAGGACGCGACCGTGCATCTGCTGATAGACGAAGAGCGCCCCGCCGGCGCCGATCAGCATGTCACCGATCGAGAACACGTTGGCGAGGGGCATGGGCCGCGGCAGTACGAAGTTGTCGCCCAGGAACGCGAACACGGTGTGCGGTCCGGCCAATATCGAGTTGCTGAAGTCGGCTGTGGGCACGGCGGCCACGCCGTTGAGCGCCGCCCACGCTTCGGGCGCCGCCGGCATCTGGCCGCCATTGGCAACGATCACCGTGAAATTGGCCAGCGCGCCGAGAAGGATCAGCCAGAAACCGGGCTGGCGCAGGTTCACCACGAGCGCCATCAGGACGGCCACGGTGCTGACCACGTACAGCGACGGGCCCCACGGACCGACGACGGCGGCGAGCGGCGAGCTGAACAGCAGCAGCTGCGCGAAGAGACCGATCAGTGCCACGGGCCACAGCCGGATATGGGCCGAGCCCAACGCGGCGAATTTGCCGCCGGTGAGCAGCCCGGCCACCAGGCCAATGATCACGGCATACAGGAGGAGCATTGCCTAAATGCGCGGTTGCGCGGCCTCCAGATAGACGGAACGGCGCGTCTCTCGTACGCGCCGTTAGCCGGTCAGGATTGGGGCCCGCCGTTCGGACTTGGCCGAAGACGGCGGACGCGGATCAGTGCTGCCCGGAGGTGGTGACTACCACCACCTGAACGGCGCAGCGACGACGAGCACGAAGGCCGCCAGCACTACGAGGCTGAAGGCGATCTGCCGGACATTGGCCATTTGGTCGATCTCCAGTGAGCACGACACCTGGTGTGTCGTCGAGGTCGCCAATTTGGCAGGTCGAACCGGCTATACGCCATGAGAAGGAAGTACTGGGACGTGGACTGGCATACTCGCAAGTGATGAAAATTGAGCGTGAATCGGATCTGGTCGAGCGACTCGTCGATCGACAAGTGGTGCGCAAGAGCAACTACATGGAGGTCGTGCTCGACACGATCGAGACAGCGGACGGCGAGCGGCGCGAGCGCGACGTGGTCCTCCACCCAGGTGCGGTGGCCATTGCCGCTGTGCGGAACGATGGCCGAATCCTGCTGGTGCGGCAGTACCGCCACGCAGCCGGCACGGTGCTGCTCGAGCTGCCGGCCGGGACGCTGGACCGCCTTGATGACGGCTCAATCGAAGACCCGGCCGTCGCAGGGCCGCGCGAGCTGCGCGAGGAAACCGGCTACACCGCGCAGAACTGGCGCCGATTGGGTGCCTTCTGGACTGCGCCGGGATTCGCCAGCGAGCACATGACGCTCTACCTGGCGACGGACCTCACGGCCGATCCGAACCACGGCGGACCCGCTACCGACGAACGGTTGCTCCTCGAGGCGCTCACGCTGCCCGAGCTGCTGGCGCGCGTCGAGCGCGACGAGATCCACGACGCCAAGACGCTCATCGGCGTGCTCTGGCTTGATGCCCTGGTACGCGCCGGCGAGCTGACGCTCCCCTAGGCGGCGCGGCCGGTACCTACGGCCAGGTCAGCCGCGCGTCGACGAACACCGGGAAGAGGCCGCCACCGGCAGACGCTTCCGGTTCCTCGAACAGGACCGTGTACGCCGTGCCGCCGCTGACGGCGACGCTTTGATCGACCGACGTGTCCGGACCAGCGGTGTTGTCATACACGGGAACATCGTCGACGGCAACGTTGAGATGCCACTGATAGGGGTTGTCGTGGCCATCGTCGATCTGCGCACGGAGCCGGAAAGTGCCATCGGCGCCCGTACCGAAAACGACGGTGAAGCCGTTGTAGTGCGGGTTGTCCGTACCGTTGAAACGGAAGCTGTCGAGTCGGATATCGGGGCTGAGCGCGTTGAACTCGAGCGTCAGCGAGCCAAACTGCCCGGCCACGCCGGACGTGCCGAGCAAGGTCACGTTCCACTCGCTCTGGCCGGCGTCGAACACCGCCCGAGAGAGAGTGCCTTCGTGGACGTTGATGCACTCCTTCTGCGGCTCCTGGTCGTTGCGCAGCAGGCACATGCGGACCTTGCCGGCATTCACGTTCGATAGGCGGGCGCTTATCAAGCTCGGTCCGTCGACGAAGAAGGAGATGGTGCGCTGGACACCGGCAATATCGGAGCGCTGATCAAGGCCTATGTCGACGACCGTGACCTCGCGCTGTGGCGAGGTCGATGGCGGCAACGTCGGTGACGGTGTCGGTGCCGGGGACGGGGTGGGCGATGGCGAGGGCGTGGGGGTGATCGTCGGCTCGAGGGTCGGGCTGGGCGTGTCCGTCGGAAGGATGATCGGTGTCGGCGACTCAACCGGGAAGGAGAAGGTCGGCAGGGCGGTCCCGCTCGAAGTCGGGAGGGGAGCTCCGGTCGAACTCGGCCCGGGAGTCGGCGTGAAGGAGGGCCCGGCGGTCGCATGGCCTGATGGCGTCGGCGTCGGCCCCGGAACCGCCGGCCGGCTGAGCGCGATGAAGATCGTCACCCCCACGAGCACGATAAGCAGGAACGCCAAGGTCGCTGCCACGACCTGCGCGGAACGGTTGTTCACTGGCTCTGCCGCGTGAGCCGCGCGAGCGCGTTGCGATAAAGAGCGCTCTCGGGCGCGAGCGCGACCGCGAGACGCAGATGAACAAGCGCCTCAGCCTCCTGGCCAAGCTGCTTGAGCGACTGGCCCAGGCCGAAGTGGCCGTAGTGGGAGGAGGGATCGATCTCGAGCAGCTGGCGAAAGCTGTCCGCGGCGCGCTCGTGCTGGCGGCTGTTGTAGTAGGCCCGCGCGAGCGCCTCGACGATCGAGCCCTTGCGCGGCTCGAGCCGGTCGGCGCGCTCGAGAAGCACCGCGGCCTGGGCGTTGTGGCGCTTGCGCTGAAGGGCCTGGGCGCGCTGGAAGAGGCCGTACGCCGTCTCGCGCTCGGCCAGCTCCGCGAGCCGGTCGGCGTCGTCCTGGTTCATCACTCGTGAGGTTACGACTCGGTCGCTCGCCATGCCGAAAGGTCGAGTGGCACGAGACGCGCGCTGGGTGTCAGGCCCGGGATGCGGCCGCGCTTGGCGATCGGCTTGCCGTCGATCTCCTTGAGATCGCCCGTGAAATCGATGGGCCGCGCGCCGCTGATGTAGGAGCCGACCGCGAACGAGTCGACGGGCGCCTTGGCTTCCTTGAAGAACGCGATGCGCGTCGGGTCGAAGCCTCCGCTGACGATGATCTTGACGTGGCCGTAGCCCGCCTGGTCGAGCCGCGCCCGGACCTCGCGGACGAGCTCGGGCGTGACACGGCCGCGCTCGCTGGGCGTGTCGAGGCGGATGCCGTAGAGCCGATCGCCCAGCGCCTCGGCGACGCGCAACGACTCCTCGGCCTCATCGCGGAAAGTGTCGACAAGGATGATCCGCGGCACATCCGGCGGCATATGCCGGTCGAAGGCCTCGGCGGCGCGGACTGTGTCTCCGAAGATCAGCACCATCGAGTGGGGCATCGTCCCGGTGGGGCTCAAGCCGGCCAGGCGCGCGCCCGCGGGCGTCGATGCGCCGACGCAGCCGCCGACGATCGAGGCGTAGTCGAGGTTGTCGGTCACGTCAGGGTGGACGTGGCGTGCCCCAAACGAGACGATCGGCTCGGGCGCGGCCGCATCCACGCATTCGCGCGCGGCGGTTGCCCAGCCGGTCGACTGGGCGAGGATGCCCAGGATCGCGGTCTCGTACAGGCCGAACGCGCGGTACCTCGCGCGAATGCGCAGCACCACTTCCTTTGGCGCGACACGATCGCCGTCGGACAGTGCCTCGACGACGACTTTGTCGGGCGCTGGGCCCTCCGCCTCCTTGAACACGTGCGCCAGCAGGACCTTCACCTCGTCGATGCCACACAGCACGGCCTCGCGGCGACAGAAGACCTCCATCACGACCGACGGATCCATGCCCTCCTTGGACAGGATCTCATCGGCCCGCGCGAAATAGACGTCGGCCGACTCGCCGCTCAGGATGTCGCGCGACGGCATGCGCCGGATGCCCGGCATGATTGGCTTGGGTGACGTCATTGGTCGCTCAAGTATGGCGGAGCGGTCATACACGGTTGCACCAGCCCGCCCGACTTGGCTGCGGTCCCGCGCATCAGCGAGTCGAAGCCCAGCAAGGAGCGCGGCGGTGGCGCCGCGGTCAGGGCGGCGCGGTCAGGACCCGGCAGTCAGTTCGACCAGCTCGGACGCGTAGCGATCGAGTAGCGCGACTCCGGCCGGGCCGCGCTCGGCCGCCGCGAGGGCCGCGTCTTTACGGCGCAGCTCACTCATGAGCGCCAGAACGGGCTCGTGGACGAGGTCGCAGATCGCCAGCACCCGCGCGAGGAGCGTCCCGACGACGTCGCGCGTCAGGCCTTCGGCCGCGACCTCCGCGGTGAGGACGGGCCGCTCATCCTCGCTGAGCGCAAATTTGGCGAAAGGCAGCTCGTCGTTCCAACGCAGCAGCTGGCGGTAGGTCTTGCGAAAGTTGTCCGACAGCGGCGGACCGAAGTGGGCCCACGCGACCACGGCAACGGCGGGATCGAAGATCAGCGTGACGCGAACGCCCCGGCGCCGCCGACCGTCGAGCACCAGGTCCCACGACGTCGCGCCCTCGCGCTCGACTCGCTCGACCGGCTTGAGGCCGAGCTCGGTCAGCCAGCCGTCGAGCTGGCCCCCACGGCGGTCGCTTAAGGAAGCGGACAACTAGATGCCGCTCACGACGTTGTTCGCCTCTTCGGCGTTCGCGCCGGTCAGCTCGCGGTACTTCCTCATCGCATCGAGTGTCTTGCCGGCGCGCTTCAATTCCACGACCTCCGCAGGAACGTTGGCGCCCGGCGCGGCGTACGGGATGCCCGCCTTCTCGGATAGGAGCACGAGTTGGTCTTCGATGGCGCGCAACCTCTTGTTGACGCGCTCGAACATGTCGGGGATGAATGCTTCGTTGATCGCTGGCACTTCGGCTTCCCTCTCAGCTTGACCATTCTGTTTCGAACCAAGTATCTCCGCGCGGCGACAATCAGCGCAGATGAAGCTGCGTGTCCTGATCGAGGAAGCACCGCGCGGCAAGCGTTGGGTGGCCATCGCCGCCGACTGGCCCGGCCTCGAACGCAATGGCAAGTCGGAAGCGGAGGCCGTGGCCAAGCTCGAGGCCTACATCCCGCGCTACCTGAAGGTCGCACGGCGGGCGGGCCTGGGCACCGATTTCGAGCGCGAAACCAAACCCACCGTTGTCGGCCGCCATACAGGCACGGGTTCGACCGACTTCTGGGGAATCTCCTTCGCGCCGTCCGACGAGGACCGCCAGCCCGTCGATGATGCGACCTTCGAGCGACGCCTGGCGCTGCTTCGTGCCTGCTGGGCGGAGTTCGATGATGTCGCGGCGCGCGTCTCAGAAGAGCTGCGGCCGGGCGTGCGCGGCGGCGGGCGGAGTCGCGACGCGATCGTCCGCCACGCCCTCGTGGTCGAAGGCAGCGACTTTGCCGCGCGCGTGAATGCCCCGGCCGACTTCGAGGATCTCGCGACACGGACACCCGCTCACCGCATGACGCATCGCGAACGCTACGTCGAGGCGATGCGTGACTGGCACCGCGACGACAAGCCGATTGGCCGGACCTGGACGCTCTCGTACCTGTTACGCCACTCGGCCTATCACGTGCTCGACCACACGTGGGAGATGGAAGACCGCGACCTGACCTAGCCACGGCTTCGCGGAGAGGCCCAGGCCGTTGCTCGGCCGCTATGCTCCGTCAGCGCGAATGGCACCCATCGCGGAGGGAGGATGTGGTGGAAACCCCCGGGCCGAGCATGAAGCCTTCCGAGGAGGCGTCTGACCCAGGTTCGCCGGCACCGCCACCCAGGCGTCGCTGGTTGGCCGGCGTCTCAATCAGAACCCGACGGTATCTGTTCGCACGAACGCGGCGCGGTGCCACATCCGTTGCGAAGGACATCATCAAGGGCTTCGCCATCGCCGTGCTGATGGTTGCCGCGACATGGGTCCTGTATCAACTGGGCCTGGTCGCACAGGGCGCCCCCTAGTGTTGGACGCGAAGTCCCCCCTCGAGGTGTGGGCGAGCGTGACCGGGCTCGTCATCCAGTGGTCGCAGTTCAATGAATGGCTGCTGCTGATCATCTCACTGTCGTTTGCATTACTGGCAGCGTTTTTATTCGTGCGTTGGCGGCGCACGACCGCCACCGAACTGAGTGAGCGAGTCGGTCACCAGCCCTTCCTGCGCCGCGTCGAGCGTTACCTGGTCACGGTGAAGGGCGTCGCCGCCGTCGGTGGCCTTGCCACACTGGTGTTTGCCGCCTGGATCTACCAGCAGTACCTATGGCACGTCGCCCTGCCTGTGCCGCAGGGGGCCATCGGGGTTGCCATAAGCAGGCAGGCATTTTCATCAGTTTCCATCGACGCCATCTCGTCCGAGCTGGCCGGTCTTGGCCATGGCGAAGCTGTCGTTGTCCGCGAACTGCCTGTGGGCTACGGCGCGAACGACGTCGATCGCGGCCGGGACCTGGCACGAAAAATCGGCGCCAGCGCCTTCGTGATCATCCGCGAGGACAACAGTTCAGCCGCATCGCTTGCGAGTAGCCCCACGCCCGGCACAGGCGAGGATGTGCTCACGCCTGATCGCAACCTGACGGCCGTAATCGCGTTCGTTGACCCAAGTTTTGGACTCGAGCTGCCGCTGGCGATACGCACCCCTCAAGGGCCGAGCACCGCATTCCGGGCGAAGCAGGGAATCGAGGTTCCGCAACTGCAGGCGCGCGACCTCGGCCGCCTCCTGGAGGCTGCGGCGGGCCTGATCCTTTACGACCAGGATCGGCTGACCGGTTCGGTTGAGCACCTTCGGCAGGCGCTCCCGCCCCCGGGCGTTCATGAGGCCATGGAGCCGATCGTCAGATTTCACATCGCCAGCGCCGCATACCTGCTGGGCGACGACTCCACCGCAACGGCTGAGCTCCGGCGGGTTCTCGAACTCCTTCAGGGTGCGCCGCTAGCGGGCATACAGGACCGATTGGTTTTCATCGCGGCCAGCAATATGCTCGCCCACCTGCTTGCGATCGGCGACCAACGAGATGAAGCACGGACGCTGGCTCAACGCGCTGTTGGCGAAGGCGACGCGCTGCTTCGCGACGAGTCGGCCTTGGCCGACGAGGGAACGTACGTGCGGGTCCACCAGGCTGTGGCCGAGAGCTTCATCGTCTTGGCCGAGTTATCGAGCGGCGACGGCGACAACGACGCGACTGAGCTGTGGTTGAGCCGCGCGGCCGAGGAAGGACGCTCGCTGGCATCCCGCCAATCAGACCGACGGAGCGTGCTGGCAGGAGCAAGAGCGCTGTACCTATCAGGGAAGTGTCCTGACGCCTACGCCCAGATGCTGGAGTTGTTGCGCGCGGACCCGAACGATCGCGAAGCCCTTCAGATGCTCATTCGGATCGCCAGCCTGCGCGACCTCGAAATCGGGTCCAGCCTCGAAGGAGAGGCGGACCTGGACCGTCTGCTGCAGATAGGCACGCCCCGGCTCATCGACCTTCGCTTTGAGTACATCCGCGAGTCACTTGATGCGGTTCTGGTCGATCGGGATAGTGCCGCCCTACTCGATCCCATCGCGGAGTCAATGCTGCAGGCGGATCCCACAAACGAGCTCACCCTCGAGGCCTATGTCGATGACCGGCGCCTTTCCCTGGGCTGGTGGATCGATTTCCCGCCGTGGTTACTCCCGCCGCGCAACGGGGCTCACGTGCCAACCTTCGTTCGGGAGCAGGCGGCAATGGTCCGCGACGCGGCTGAGCTGCTGGCCGTGGCCGATGACGCTGACACAGTTCGCCTGGCGGCGCTCCGGTGGGCAGTCGAGCTGGATCCCGGGCCTGAGGCCTGGCTGGCAGTCAGCGCAGTCGATGAGCGCGCGTTCGGTGTGCTCGATCGCTATGTCCCGACCCACAACGCATCAGCAGACGACTCCATCACGCAGCGCATGACAGATGCTACAGACGCACTCTTCGGCGATACCGACCGCATCATCGCCCTGCCGGACTCAAGTCAGCGGCAGCAGGCGCAGGCGCGCCTCATGCGCGGGCTCAATGCCCTGAACAGATACTTCTACATTTTCGGTAAGACCAACGATGGTCAGGTGGCCGGCTGGCCCGACAGCATCACTCTCCTTGACGCAGCCATTGCCGAGCTCGAATCCGCTCGAACTGGCATAGAAGCCGAGCCCGACGATCAGGACGGAAACCTGGTCGATTGGCAGGTGTTCGGATACCTGTCCAATGCATACCTGGCGCGCTCCGGGGAAGCCCACATCGCTGGTGATGACGTCGAGGCCACACGGCTCAGGGCGCTGGCGTCGGATAACGCACAGAAACAGCAGGCGGTTGAGCCCACCACGCCAGAAGCATTCCAAACGCCGCTCGGCCAGTGCGCCGGTGCCGACGAGAAGACGGGCGCCAACCAGGCCCTTGCCCAGGGAGATGCGGCCGGCGCGATATCCCATCTGGAGAAATACCTAGGCGACTACCCGAATGACCCCGCTGCGCTGGTCGCCCTGGCGCGCGCCTATGCGGCGAACGGGGATCCAGACGGTTCAATGCAATTGGCCCAATCGGCGACCCTGGTCGCCCCCCAGCAGCCTGACGTTCAACTCGCAGCGGTAGCACCGCTTCTCGTCGGCCAACGGGTGGTGCAGGCGACTGCCGTTCTCGAGACTGGCCTCGCGGGTCTCGCCGCCGAGCCGCCGTCCACAGGTTTTGACTTCGTCGAGGCTCTTGCCCGTGACTTGCATCTCGCTGCGGAGAAGCACCCCGCAGCGCGGGCGGAGATAGCTGCTCTTGTCGCCAAGGCAGCAGATTGGCTCGGGGCTGCCGACCTGCCTGCCCATGCGGTCCCAGCGTACGTTGAAGCCGCTGACGCACTGGCCATGGCGAGTCTTTGGGCAGACGACCCTGCCGGCGCGAATGCATTGCTGGAGCAGGCAGCGGAACGGTCGCAATCGGCGTTGGTTGCAGCGCACCGCGGTCTGGTGGCCCTGACCAATGGCAACGAAACCGAATTCACCACTGCCGTCGACGCAGCCATCGCAGCTGCCAGTTCGTACGCCGATCTCCAGTGTCCATCCGGACAGAGCTGCACCGCGGTTGCGGAGGAATGGGCTCCCTATGCAGCCCAGTGGCAGTCCCGGGATCTTCGCCAAGCGGCAGCCGACTACCGCGAATTCGCCCTGCACACGCCGGAGCTCACGGCTGCGCTCGAGGGGGCTGCGGCTCGATTCGAGGCCGCGGCTCAGTAGCACGCGACCCCGCTGCATCGGGCTCGGTTAGCGCACGCCTCCGCGGGGATTTGCGGTCATGCGCTCTGACATCGGCTCGCCCTGTGTGCCCGTGCGCGTCGCGCCAGCCTTCCCGCGGCCGGCGGCACCCGCGGGTGATCGGTGAACTTCGATCGTCGCCCCCGATGCGAATACACGTTTGCCGCCGTAATCAGAAGGGCGCGCGCCCTCGTTGACCTTCACGTTGCGCCCAAGGCGCACTCCCGCCGGCACGACCGCGCGCTTGCCGACGACGGTGATCCCGGTGTTGAGTCGCGTCGGCTCCTGCTTGTTGGGCGTCCCGAGATCGGATCCGAAGCCCACGATCGCGTTCGGGCCGATCGACACGTTCTTGTCGATGATCGCCCGGTCAACGACGGCACCGGCGCGGATGACCGTGTCGAACATGATGATCGAGTCGCGCACGACGGCGCCCGGATCGACGCGAACACCAGGCGAGAGAACCGAACGCTCGACAGTGCCCCAAATCTGGCAGCCATGCGAGATCAGCGAGCGGTGGACGGATGCCGTGGGGCCCACGCGCGCGGGCGCGCGCTCCTCTGATCGCGTGTGGATGAGCCAGTCGTTGTCGTACAGGTCGAGCCCGGGGTGCTCCTCGAGCAGGTCCATGTGCGCCTGCCAATAGCCGGCCACCGTGCCGACGTCCTGCCAGTAGCCCTGGAACTCATAGCCGTAGACCCGTGCACCGCCGTCGAGCATCGCCGGGATGACGTCTCGCCCAAAGTCTGTGCGCGACTCGTCGAGCCAGGCGAGGAGTGCCTTCTTCGAGAAGACATAGATGCCCAGCGACGCCAGGTCGCTCTTGGGTTGCGACGGCTTCTCCTGCCACTCGGTGACCTTTCCGTCAGGGTCCAAGGCCAGGATGCCGAAGCGCGACGCCTCCCCGATGGGCACGCGCTGAACGGCCACCGTCACGTCCGCACGGTTGCGCCGGTGGAATGCGATGTACGGCTGGTAATCCATCTTGTAGATGTGGTCGCCGGCCAGGATGAGCACGATGTCGCCCGGCTGCTGGCGAATCATCTCCAGGTTGACGAGTACCGCGTCAGCTGTGCCGCGATACCACTCAGACGCGCGGCCGCGTGCAATGTACGGCTGAAGCATGTGGATGCCGCCGGCATTGCGGTCGAGGTCCCACGGCCGCCCCGCGCCGATGTGGTCATTGAGCGAGCGCGGGTTGTACTGGGTCAGGATGAGGACGTTGTCGATATCCGAGTTGACGCAGTTGCTCAGCGTGAAATCGATGATCCGGTACTTGCCGGCGAACGGGACGGCGGGCTTGGCACGCACGGCACTGAGGATCGACAGGCGCTCCCCTTCGCCGCCGGCCAGCACGACTGCGGTGACGCGCTTCACCCGCGGATGCTAGACCCTCAGTGGAGTGGCGGCGACGTGCTGGCCATGAACTTGACCGGGTCGACGCCGACATGATTGACCCACACCCCGAAATGGAGATGCGGTCCGGTCGAGCGGCCCGACGACCCCATGAGCCCAATGAGCTGACCCTGGTCGACGTGTTTGCCCTTCGCGACGCCGTCGATCTGCCGCGCCTGAAGGTGGACGTAGATCGACTTGACCCCGTTGCCGTGGCTGATCATCACTACCCAGGCACGGTCCGCGCCGTGATACCACGGCTCGCGTCCGACATATGCAATCGTCCCGTTGGCGACCGCACGGACCGGCGTGCCGCTGCTGTTGGCGATGTCGATGCCGGCGTGGAAATGGGCGCAGTCACCGCGCCGCGGCTCCATCTTGAAGCCGGTGCAACCGAAGGGCTGCGTCTCGCGACCCACCGTCGGCCAGGCCATGTACGGCGCCGAGCGGGCGGTGACGGACAGCGGCGCAATGGCCGCGAGCAGCCCAAGCACGACCAGCACACTGAGCGCAAAACGACCAGATCTCGAAAACACGGCACTCTCCACGGCGATCCCCCGGGGCCAACTGGGGTGGGCCCACTTCGCATGGCGCATCGTAAGCCCAGTGTCCATACCCATAGCGGACCTCACAAGAGTGCCGCGATGAACCCGGTGACGATCAGCACCGGTCCAAATGGCACCGCGGAGCGCAGCGTCAGGCGACGCAGGACGATCAGCACGATCAGGACAGCCGAGAAAGCGACGCTGGCGACGATGAGGCCGACGAACACGTTGTAGACACCCGACATCAGCCCGACCGACACCGCCAGCTTCAGGTCACCTGCACCGAGATCACCCCGCAAAAGCCGATCCGACACGAACAGGAAGGCAGGCACACCCACTGCGGCGAGCAGGCCGCTTGCCTGGCCGAGCGCCTTGTCGGCGAGCGGCGGCGCCCAGTTGAGCGCCAGAGCCGCGCCGCATAGGACGACGAGCGGCAGCGTGATCAGGTCGGGCAGCAGCTTCTGATCGAGGTCGGTCGCGAGAAGCACCAGCAGCGCCGCGCAGTAGATCCCGAGAACGGCCACATCGCGCGGCTCGGTCCAACGCGACAGGAGGGCCGCGCCGGCATGGGCGCCCGCCGCCGGAACGACGAGCGTCCGCCAGTCAGGCCGCTTCCGCTCGTTGTCGTCCTCGTGGTCGGGCCAGCGCCTTGACAGCCAGTCGGCAGCGACGCCAAGGACGGCGCCCACTACGGCGGCGGCTATTACCAGTGCCATCAGGGTGCGGCCGATTCGCCGGGGAGCGGGGTCTCGTCGGGCGTGCCGTCACTCGTCGGCCCGCCGTTCTTGGCGTCAGCGATGGCCTCGAGCGCGTCGTTGATCGTGCCGTGGGCCCGTTCCATCGCAAGCAGCTGGTCGGCTATCGGCAACCCGGCGGCCTCACCGACGATCACTACGAGCGCGCCGTTATCGGATGGCAGCGCGGCCTGCGTCGTATCGACCTGTGCTTTGAGCGCCACGAACTGATCGCCCGACTGAGAGCCGCCATTGGCGAGAAATTGGTACAGCCCGGCGAGCGCGGCGTCGTAGGCGCGCTCGCGGCCGAGCAGATCGTCGAGCGTTTCGACCGGGGCGACGGCGGCCAGCTGGTCGCGAGCCCCAGTGGCAATCGCCAGCGCGTCGGCCGCCGCACCGTTGAGCAGTGCGATCGCGTCCGCCCAGCGGCCTTCGCGTCCGGCGGCAGTGGCCTGGAACACCGCCTGGTCGTGGGCGTTGAGCGCATCAACAACGCCGGTCACAGGGCGGCCGGTCGCAGAGATGGCCGCCCAATCGGCCGGCAGCTGGTCGGCGGCAGCGATGGCCGCGTCGATCTGATTGAAGACGTCCGCCCACAAGGGCCCAAGCCGCCACATGTCGACCGCGCCATGGGCGCGCGAGACGGTGTCGTGCAGCCCGTTGATGAGCATGGCGATCGCGGCCGACGTCTGGTCGCCCCGTGCCAGCGCCGCGTTCGCGCCATCCAGGTCGAGTGACGACAGGCTGCCGAGCACGTCGCGGCCGTTGCTCGAAAGCTCGGTGCCGTCGTCGCGGACCGCGCCAAGATCGCCAAAGAGGTGGTCCACCCAAGGTTGCGCGGCCATGTCGGCGCGATAGGTCAGCTCGGGCCGCTGGACCGGGTTGCCCGGCCGGTCGGCGGCCACAGCGAGACCCGCCCCACCCAGGGAGGCAAGAACGAGCACCATCGTCCACCACAGGTGCAGCCGCAGCGTGCGCGGCTTATCGGCGGACGAAAGTGACGCTGGAGCGGCCATTGATCGCGAGTCTAGGTCGGCCGAGGGGCGGTCCGCTGCCGTACGATCGGGTTATGGGTGGTCATGACCTGCCTGGGGGAGCCGCGTTGCGCGACTTGTTTGCGCGGATGCCCAAGGCCGAGTTGCACCTGCACCTCGACGGCTCGCTCCGCCCTGCGACGGCACTCGAGCTCGCGCGGCAACGCGGCCTCGACGAGGGCATGGACCTGGCCGCGATGGCCGCGCGGCTGCAAGCGCCCGCGAAGTGTGCCGACCAGGCGGAGCTGCTCGCCGCGTTCGACCTGCCGATCGCGATCATGCAAGATGCGGAGGCGCTGTACCGGACGGCTTACGAGATGGTCGAGGACGTCGCGTCGGATGGGACGCGCTACGCCGAGATCAAGTGGGGACCGCTGCTCCACGTGAACGGCGGCCTGGGACTGGCCGATGGCATCGCGGCAGTGGCGGCAGGCACGCGCGACGCTGCCGCCGCGACCGGTGTCGTTGCCCGGCTCGTCGCGGTGGCGCTGCGCTCGCATCCGCCGGACGCGAACGCGGTGATGGCACGGACGGCCGCCGAGTTCATCAGCCAGGGGCTGACAGGCTTCGACCTAGCGGGGCAGGAAGAAGCATTCCCCGATCCGCTCGTTCACGCGCGTGCCTTCGATGTTGCGCGCGAGGCGGGCCTCGGCATCACCATCCACGCGGGGGAATGGGGCGGCGCCGATCAGGTGCGGCGCTCGCTGGAAGCGGTGGCGCCGGCGCGGATCGCCCATGGCGCGCGGGCAGCGGAGGACCAGGCGCTGATGGCTGAATTGGTCGCGCGCGGTGTCACTCTTGATGTGTGCCCCACGAGCAACGTCCAGGCCGATAACTTCGCCACCCTGGCCGATGTGCCGCTCCCCCAGCTCCTGGCAGCAGGTGTTCCGGTCACGCTATCGACCGACGATCGCACCGTGTCAGACCTGACGCTCGTGCGCGAGTACGCGAACGCTCACGACATCATCGGTGTGTCCCTGGCCGACCTGTGGCGCATGAACATGCACGCGCTCCGCGTCGCCTTCCTCGATCAAACCGAATCGGAGCGAGAGCGCCTGATCGGTGAATTCGAGGCCTTCGCCTCTTCCGAGCCGGCCCTCGCCTGAGGACCATATTCACCCAGCGTAAATATTTACGTAGCGTGAATGAGGGCTAGCGGGCGGACAGCTCCGCAAGCGCCCGCTCAAGCTCCTTCGAGTTCGCCGCGATCCGAGTTGGCGTGATCTCCGGAAATCGGGCGATGTCGTCGCGCGTCGTCACTCCGGTCAACATCAGCACCGATCGCGCCCCAACCCTATTAGCGGCGCGTATGTCGGTCGTGATGCCGTCGCCGATGACGATCGCGTCACGGAGGTCCATGCCGGCGACCTCGGCCGCAGCCTCGAAAAGGCGCGGTTCGGGCTTGCCGACCACCAGGTCCGGTTCGCGCATCGCCGCCGCAGCCAGCGCCGCGACCATCGCGCCGGCGCCGGCCATCAGCTGACCGTCGGGGCCGGGATACACCGGATCGCGGTTCGTGGCGACGAACAGCGCGCCACGCCGGATCGCCTCGACCGCAGTCGAGAGGCGCGCGTAGGACAGTTGGAAATCGACGCCGACTATGACCACGTCCGGTTTGGTGGCCAGGCCACCTGGCGTCGGCCCCACAGTGCGAATGCCGACGTCGCGCAGCTCGCGCGCCAGGCCGGGACCGCCGAAGACCATGGCCACGCGCGGCTTCGGGTCGCGCTCCATAAGAAGGATCGCGGCCGCGCGCGCCGCCGTGACGATGCTGTCCCAGCTGTTACCCAGCGGCACGCCGTGGCCCTCGAGGCGTGTCCGGTAGTCCGCGCGATGCCAGCGCGAGTTGTTGGTCACGTACATGACGCGATCGCCCGCCGCCGCGCGGCGCTTGAGCACGCCAGCTACCCCGGGCACGGCCTGTGTTCCGCGGTATACGACGCCATCGAGATCGACGAGCAGCAGCACGGCGCGATGTTACGGGGAAGGACCCACTTGTTCGCTCGATGCCAATCGCGCCATCAGATCGCACGTTTTCATGGCGTGCGCGCCATCAGGCGGCAGGGTCGGAGGTCCGGATCGATCGCCAACGTCGCGCCCGATGATGCGGCCGGCCGACTCAGCGATGAAGCTTTGATGGCGCGATTGGACTCACAACCATCAATGTGGACCCCATCACTGTGGACCGCCTCGAGCCAGACGCACTCCTCACGGAGCGCCGCACCAATCGGCCTGCGGCGCACCCGACGACGGCACACCCCACGAAGGCGCACCTCGGCGGTCGACGAAAATCTCGACATTCAACTCGCCCCCGCAGGCGGCAAGCTCATTGCCGCCGAATGTCGCGCCCCCGGTGGGCCTGCCCTTGTTGACGAAGACCACCCAGCCGGGGGTGAGCGGCACCTCGAGGACCACGACCATCCGACCATTGGGCGGGATGACGCCGGGCGTGACCCTACCTACCGGCGCCCCGGTGACCGGGTTAAGGATCTCCAGCGTCGCTGCCTGGGCGCTCATGTTCGTGACGGGAAAGCTCAAGCGCGTGGAGTTGGGCGCTGGGCGCTCGTAACAGCCGGTCGCGGCGACGACCACATACGCCACCAGGAATGCTCCCAAGACCTTGTGCCGCGTCACCGCGACAATGGTCGCGCATGTTCACTGGTCCGTTTGCCGCGATCGAAGTGCTGCTGATCGACGGCAACAACCTGCTCCATCGCATGTCGGGCAGCGCCGGCGAGGGCGCGCAGCGAGGTCTGTTGCCGCGTCTCGCATCAGTGATCCCCATCAACATCAATACGACGGTGATGCTCGACGGCCACGCCGCGATGGGCAGCGGCCGCGTTCAGAAGATCCGCAACGGCCTCGAGGTGCGCCATGCCGGCTCACACACGGCCGACGATGCGCTGTTCAACATCGTGCGCGACACACCGCTGGGCAGCCGCGCGATGACGACCGTTGTCACTGACGATCGCGCGCTGACCGAGCGGATCCGCCACCTGGGTGCGCACACCGCACGGCTCGCGTGGCTCGAGGGACTTTTGCTGCCGCGGCCCTCGCTGAAGCACACCCCTGCCATTGGCAATCGCCGGCCATCCGTACCTCCGCCGCGCGACGGGAAGCGGCGGTAGACTTCGAGCGATGCCACCGACGCCGGTAGATCCGTGGACCGGGTTCCTGCAATGGCTCTCGACAATCCTCATCCCGGATTGGAACGGCCTCATTGCGCTGCTGCCGATCTTGATCATTCTCGGCGTCCTCGGTCCCGGCCTGTCGCTGCTCGTTCTCTACTGGTTCTACGTTCGCGCGCGAGAAAAGCGCGGCAAGGTGCGCTACGACGACCCGCAGCCGACGCTCATCGCGGCCAATGCCGATGGTTCGTTCACATACCCCGCGAATGCGCCCTACTGCCCCACCCACCACCTGGTCTATCCGCCGACTGCGCACGAGTGCGACATTGACCGCGACGACCTGCTGGTGCGCTGCCCAGTGGACGACACCATCCGGCCTGCCGGCCAGCAGCTGTGCCGCTCGTGCGGAACCCGCTATCAGCTCGGCGCGTCGCTGGCTCCAGTGGTTGTTCGCAAGCGCGGAGCTCCGCCAGCCGGTGGTGCCGCGGTCGCTTAGGGAGTCGCGCGGTTCATGACGCTGGCCAAGCTTTCCTATTACGCATTCGACGTCGGCACCGTGCTGGCGTTCATCGGCTTCCTGCTGCTCGTCGTGCACACGACGCTGCTCGCCGCGGGGCGGCGCCAATCGCTCACGGTAGCCACAGCAGGCGGCCCGTCCGTCTCAGTGGGCACGTCTGTCGGCCCGTCAGTCGGCCAGGCCGGACCAAGCGCCACGTCGGCCGGATCGATCGGCCAAGTCTTCATCTGGGCGTCGGCGGTCCTGCTGGCGATAGGCCTCATCGTGCGCGCTTATCTCGTAGGCCGCGGCCCGTGGGGCAACCTCTATGAGTTCAGTGTCGCGTTCGCCTTCGGGGTCATCTGTGGTTACCTCTACCTGGGCCGGCGCTACCCGATCCGCCCGATCGGTTTCCTGCCGATCGGCGTCGCGGCATTCCTATTGGGCTACGCCTTCACGCTGCCGCAGGAAATCAGCAACCTCGTACCGGCGCTCGACAACCCCCCGCTGCTCACCATCCACGTCGCGATGGCGATGATCAGCTACGGCATCTTCGCGGTGAGTTTCGGCGCGGCCGTGGGCTATCTCATCCAGGGCCGCGAGAACCGGGTCTCGTGGCTGCCGCCGGCAAAGGTGCTGGACGAGGTTGCCTACCGCGCAGTGATCATCGGCTTCCCCATCTTCGCGACGCTCATCGTCCTGGGGAGCTGGTGGGCGAGCATCGCCTGGGGTCGCTATTGGGGCTGGGATCCCAAGGAGACCAGCGCGCTCGTCACGTGGCTCATCTATGCCGTGTATCTCCATGCCCGCAGCCAACGCGGCTGGGCTGGCCGTCCCGCGGCCCTGATCCTGGTGATCGGCTTCGCAGCCGTCCTTTTCACGTATCTCGGCGGCAACCTGTTCTTCGGCGGCCTGCACTCCTACTCTGGTCTCTAGGCCAAGAAGGGGTTTATCGGTGGCAGCTCGACGAATAGGCATCCTGACCGGCGGCGGTGACGTCCCGGGCTTGAACTCGGTCATCAAGAGCGTCGTTTACAACGCGACCGAGATCGGCTGCGAGGTCATCGGCATCCGCCGCGGCTGGGAAGGGCTGACGCACATGCGCCGCGCCGAGGCACTGTCAGCCGGTGGGCGGACCGACCCCGACTACGTCCGCCAGCTCGATCGGACCAACACCCGCACCATCGACCGGTCGGGCGGCACCATGCTCCACACCAGCCGCACCAATCCCTCGCGCATGCCCGCACGGCGTCTGCCGGCCGGGCTCGCGCCTGAGCGCGCCGCGCAGCTCCAGGTCAGTGACGATGTCTACGATCTGACACCGCTCGTCCTCGACAACATCGAGTACCTGGGCCTCGACTATCTCGTGACGATCGGCGGCGACGACACGCTGTCGTATTCGAAGGTGCTCGACCGTGCCGGCGTGCCGCTCATCGCCATCCCCAAGACGATGGACAACGACGTCCAGGGGACCGAGTACTGCATCGGCTTTTCGTCGGCGATCACCCGCGCCAAGGAGCTCATCACGCGCCAGCGCACGACGCTCGGCTCGCATGAGCGGATCGGCGTGTTCCGGATCTTCGGCCGCGACGCCGGGTTCAGCGCCCTCTACACCGCGTATGTCACCAGCGCGCGCTGCGTCATCCCCGAGGCGGTGTTCGACCTCGATCGCCTGACGAGCGTGCTCCTCGAGGACAAGCACGCCAACCCCTCGCGCTACGCCTTTGTGATCGCGAGTGAAGGCGCGATCTGGCAGGGTGGGACGCTCGCCGAGATCGGCGACACCGACTCGTTCGGCCATCGCCACAAGGTCGACGTCGGCGAGGCGCTGGCAGACGAGATCAAGAAGCGCAGCGGCGAGGAAACCGTCTCGTCGGAGCTGACCTACGACCTCCGATCGGGCGATCCCGACTCGCTCGACACGATGGTGGCCATCACGTTCGCCAACATCGCGGTCGACCTGATCCGCGAAGGCGGCATGACCGGGCGGATGATCGCCGTCCAGGACGGCAAGTACACCCACGTGCCCATCCCCGAGCCTGGCAACCCACGCAAGGTCGACGTCGACACCATGTACGACCTCGAGCGCTTCCGGCCGCAGTACCACAACCGCCTGGGCCGGCCCCTTCTCCTGGGCGCGTCTTTGGGCGTGGCCGCGGGCGAACACGCAATGGGCGAACCTGTCCTCGCCGGCTAGCGCCGGGAACCCGTTTCGAAGCTCAGAGGACTTCCAGCGGATCGCGGAATCGCGCATTCGCGATCTCTTCCTCGGCCAAGGTCGGACCGAGGTTCCGCTCGATCTCAGCTCTGACCTGTTCGAGCCCTGCGATAACCCAGTAGGGTCGGGCGCTGGTGGTGGCCATCATCTCCGACGCGATGGCCACCATCTGAGCTGCCGTCTCCGGCTCGGCTGCCGCCAATGAGTGCGCGGCTCCCAGCAATCCCGACACGACAGTCGGCAGACTGCCCCATTCGGCCCCCTCTCGTCCCAGCTCCCTGAAGAGAGCTGCGGCCTCGAGCTCATTGCCATTCCGGCGCATGGCTTCGGCCAGCATTGAGCCCGTCTCGAGCGCCTGGATGTCATCTTGCGCCGCGCGGCTGGTTTCGTAGGCCTCCCTGAAAGCTCGTTCCGCTTCTGGAATATCGCCCCGGGCGATCGCGGCCTCCCCGCGGCCAACGAGGGCATGGCCTATCCCGATCGGCGAACCTTCCAGCGTCCGTTCCGCGACCGCCTTCTCGGCCCACTCGGTCGCTGCTCGAGCGTCGCCCGTGGCAGCCGACAGCGACGCGAGGTCCGCGAGCACGGCCAGATACAGCCCGCGGTTGTCCGCGGATGCCGCAATTGCCTGCTTCTTGATCTCGAGGGCGCGCTCGGGCTCACCTGAATAGCGCGGGAACTCGCCGTAGATGGCCAGGATGTCGGCGCGGCGCGGCGAGTCGTCTGGCAACAGAGACAGCACGCGGGTAAACCAGCGCTCGGCTTCCATCTGGGCTCCGACCTGGAGCCAATACGTTGAAAGCGCCATCGTCAACACCCGAAGGTCCTCGAAAGACGCGTTGGCGTCGCACCACTCGAGGGCCGCGCGGAAGTTGTCGAGCTCTTGAGCACAGATCCGCATCCACTCCGGTGTGTAGTGCCATACCAAGCCGTTCGTGGTGGACGACGCGGTCAGGGTGACGAAACTCTGTGCGTGGCGACCGCGAAGCAGCTCGACCTCGCCGATCTCCTCCAGCCGTTCGGCGCCGAACTCGCGGAGCGTCTCGAGCATCTTCAATCGCTCGCCCTCGCGTCGCATGAGGCTCTTGTCCGCGAGTGACCCGAGCAGGTCGATATCGGCGCCGGTCACGGTTTCTGCGGCTTCCGGAGTGCACCCACCGCGAAAGACGGACAAACGGGCGAATACGCGCTTTTCCTCCTCACTGAGCAGGTCAAACGACCACTCGAGCGTTGCCCGCAACGTGCGCTGGCGGTCCGAGGCGTCGCGCCCGCCGCGGAGGAAGTCCAGGCGATCGCCCAATCGCTGACGAAGCTGCTTCGGCGAAAGGGTCGATGTCCGCGCGGCGGCGAGTTCGATTGCCAGGGGTAATCCGTCGAGATCCCGGCATATCGCGCGGATGTCGTCGTCGATCTCCATCCCGCTGCGTTCCGCAAAGAGGTGCGCGGCCGGTTGATCGTTGAGCGGCCCGACCGGATAGGCATGCTCGCCGCGCACCCGCAGTCGTTCGCGGCTGGTAACGATGACCGCGAGGCGCGGCGACCCCTCGACAAGATCGGCTACAGCGGGTGCGGCGGCCACGACCTGTTCGAAGTTGTCCAGCAGAAGCAGGACTTCGCGTGCGGCGAGGAAATCGGCCAGGTTGCCGGTGGCGCCCAGGGCGGAAGCGATAGTGTCCGGGACAAGCGCGGGATCGGTAACCGGTGTCAGATCTACCCAGAAGACGCCGTTCTTGAAGTTGCTGACGAGGTCCGTCGCGGCCTCGATCGCGAGCCGCGTCTTGCCGCTGCCGCCGGGTCCCAAGAGGGTCACGATCCTATTCCTGGGCACGAGCTCGCGCAGCTCGGCGAGTTCCCGTTCGCGTCCAATGACGTTCGAGGCCGGCCGCGGAAGATTGGTGTTGGAGATCGTGCGAATGGGCGGGAAGCGGCTTCCTCCGGCTTGGAAGATCCATACCGGTTGCGTGAAGTCCTTCACGCGATGCTCGCCGAGGTCTACGCCGGGAGCGGCACTCGCATCGTGTGTAGCCCGCGACATCAGGATCTGGCCGCCGTGCCCTGCGGCCGCTATGCGCGCCGCGAGGTGAACGTCCTGGCCGATGTACCCGTCGCCGTTACGTGCCGGGGTTCCGGTGTGCAGCCCGATGCGCGCCTTAATCGGCGAGCGACGCGTCGCGGCCTGGATGCGCAGGGCGGCCTCGACAGCCGCGGCGGCCGACTCGAACACCACGAAAAACGCGTCGCCCTGGGTATCAACCTCGACGCCGTCGCCCGCGATGGCCTCGCGAACGTGACGGCGATGCTCCTCGAGCGCCGCGCCGTATGCCTCTGCGCCCAGCTGCTCCAGAGCGCGAGTTGACCCCTCCACGTCCGTGAACATGAGAGTTAGCGTGCCCCCGGGCAGCGCGCGCATATAGGGTCGGTCCCTCCCCTGCAGGACCGGAGCGTATCGGCCGGGTCAACGGCCTAATCGAGATGGGCGGGTTGGTAACGCAGAATGGGGCCCGATTCGTCATCAGATAACCGTGAGGCGGTTTGTATGAGCCCGAATCGGGTAGAAGTGCCATCGCGCGGGCTGGCGTTCTGAGTTAGCAACTTGCGGGTCTATATCTGACACAAACGGGCAGGCCCACCGCAATGGCGGTGCAAGGCCCAGCAACTAGCATCCGGGCATGACATTTCGACCTGGCGCGCGGCTCGATCCCGGGCAGGTGCGCGACCTGCGCGGCGCCGGCGGCGGTCGGCGACTGCCCGGCAACTTCAGCTTCCCCGGCATGGGTGGCGGTGGCTCGGGCGGTGGCATCCCCATGGGCGGGGGGATCGGCGGCATCATCGTGCTCGTCATCGTGGTCGTGGTGGTGCTCTACCTGTCGGGCGGCCTGACCGGCGGCGCGCCGAGTGGTGGCCAGGCGACGGGCCCCATCGGCTCGACGCTGATAACGGAATGCCAAACCGGCGCCGATGCGAACGCCCGCCAGGACTGCCGCATCGTCGGCTACGTCAACAGCATCCAGGCCTACTGGACCGCGGAGCTGCCCAAACTGGGCAAGACGTATCAGATGGCGCAGACGACGCTCTTCACCGACTCGGTCGACACGGGCTGCGGCCCCGCGACCTCTAATACCGGGCCCTTCTACTGCCCGAACGACGGCTACGTGTATCTCGACCTGGGCTTCTTCAACGTTCTCGAGCAGCAATACGGCGGCTCGTCGGCGCCGCTCGCCCAGGCCTACGTCGTGGCCCACGAGTACGGCCACCACATTCAAGACTTGCTCGGCGTGATCGAGCGCTCGCAGGACGGCACGACCGGCCCGACATCATCGAGCGTCCGCGTTGAGCTGCAGGCCGACTGCTACGCCGGCGTCTGGGCCGCGAACGCAGTCGATACGGAATACATCGAGCCGCTCACCGAGTCGGAGGTGAACGAGGCGCTGCAGTCGGCGTCCGCGGTGGGCGATGACCGCATCCAGTCGCAGTCGGGCGGCGGCATCAACCCCGAGACCTGGACGCACGGCTCATCGGACCAGCGCGTCAAGTGGTTTTCGACGGGCTACCGCGAGGGCGACCCCGCGGCCTGCGACACCTTCAGCGGCGATATCTGAGCGCCACAACGGAACTCGGCGGCCGCGCCGCTCGTCTCAACCAACGATGAGGGTCCTCGCGGTCATAGTCGCGATCCTTGCGATTGGTTGCTCGCAGACGACCGCGCCCCTCGCGCCCAGCCCGACTGACAACGCCATCCCCCAGGCAACCGGCACGTCTAATCCCTCCACGACACCGCCTCCTGCGCTACTGGGCGAGATCGCCGAGTTCCGCTCGCAGGTAACGCGCAGCCCCGCAACGCAGGAAGGTCTCGACGCTCTAGCCGAGATGGTTGCGGGCGACAAAGCGCTCGCCTTTAATCTTTATCAATACCTCGCCGGGATGGAGGACGGAAACGTCTTCCTGTCGCCGTACTCCATTTCCACGGCTCTTTCGATGGTTCTCGCGGGCGCGCGGGAGGAAACTGCCGCCGAGCTGGCCGCCGCACTTGGCGCGACAGACCTGGGTGAGGACTGGCACGCGGCGCGTAACAACCTGGAACTGCTGCTCGACGAGCTGTCGCAGTTCCATCCAACGAGCCACCACCCAGATGGAGTCGCCGTCCCGCTGACACTCGAGCCAACCAACGCGATTGTCGGCCAGTCCGGTTACCCGTTCCAGGAAGACTTCCTTGACATCCTCGCCACGGATTACGGCGCGGGCATGAACGCCCTGGACATTTCGAGCGATCCGGAAGCCGCGCGAGTGGCGATAAACGCCTGGGTGGCCGAGAAGACGCACGATCGGATCGAGGAGCTCCTTAACAAAGATTCCATCGACACGTTGACCCGTGCCGTTCTCGTTAACGCGATCTACTTCAAAGGGAATTGGACGGGCGGTTTCAAGCCCAGCCTGACCGGGCCCGCGCCTTTTCACCTCCTCGATGGGTCGACCGTCGACGTCCCGATGATGCATAACGGCGGGGGCGGAACCAGTTCGTATGCCATCGGTGACGGATGGCAGGCAGCACGCCTTTCCTACTACGGCGGGGCGTCGATGCTGATGATCGTGCCCGACGAGGGCCACTACTCAGAAATCGAAGGCAAGCTCAACTCCGACTTCCTGGCTGAGGTCGACGGTGCTTTGGATGTGTACACGCTGAACCTAGACATGCCCAAGTGGGAGACCAATACCAGATTCGACGTGATCCCCGCAATGCAAGAACTCGGCGTGTCGCGCCTGTTCGACCAGGGCACAGCCGACCTGACAGGCATCGCCGACATCGAGCAGCTCTACATTTCAGGCGTCGTTCACCAGGCCAACATCACAGTCGACGAAGAAGGCACCGAGGCGGCCGCCGCGACTGCGGCTGTCGTGGAGGCGGTGTCGGGACATCCATCGGCCAGCCTCACGATCGATCGGCCCTTCATCTACCTCATTCGCGCCGGCGATGTCGGAGAGATCCTCTTCATGGGGCGCGTCCTCCAGCCCTGACGCGCGCTACCAGTCGATAAGGGACGCACAGCTCTCGCCGATCACCTCCGTCAAAGCGTCAGCCGGTGATCTCCGCGCGTTGGGTGTAGCCGAGCGCCACGACCAGCGACCCGACTAGCCACACGATCAGCAGCACCACTGCCACGTCTGGCGCGACCGCGGACACGGTGGGCTGGCCGCCGCCGAACCGAGTAGATGCACCGACTGCTGCGCTGGCCAGTTGCGCAGGCAGGTACCGGACGACATCGGGCAGGAAGATCGTCGCGAACGCTCCGCCGAGGTAGAGGCCGATGCCGGCGCCGATGCCCGCCAGCTGGCTACGCGCCAGGGTGGCAATCGCGAACCCGAGCGCACCCTGGGTGATGATGCCGATCAGCCCGCGAACGAGCGGGTCGCCGAGCGCGGTGATGGCGTCGAGGTCGCCAAGGCCGTCGAGCGGGATGCCCGCGATTGAGGCACCTATGACTGCCGCTGCGACCCCAATCAGGAACGTGACGAGTAGGCCGATCGTGGTGACGACCGCGATCGCGGCGAAGAGGCTGAGCATGTACCAGCTGCGGCTCTCGCCCCGGGCGACCGCGGACTTGAGCGTGCCCCACGACCACTCGGAGCCGGCGATCGCGGCGCCGAAGATGAGGGCGAACAGGCCGCCGATCTGGAGGATGAACGACAGCACGAGCTCATAGGCGGCTGGGAAAGTGACGAGGAGCATTGGATCGAAGCGCGGTCCGCCTCCCCCACCGCCGCCCGGCCCGCCGCGTGTGGTCGCGACCGCGATGATGATGAGCGTCAGCAGCCCGCCGAGCAGACCGAACGTCACGATGGTCGCGGCGCGCCGACGGAGCTTGCGCACGCCTGACAAGAAGAGCTTCATGGTTGGACCTGCGGCCCGGCGGCGGGCGTCTGCGGACCCGCGCCTGCCGTGTCGATGCGCGCGAAGCTGCCGTCGGGATCCATGTGAACGGACTCCTGGGTGAGCTTCAGGAATAGCTCCTCGAGATCGCTTCCGAGCAGAAGTTCGGACGGGTAGATGCCGCCGTCGGCAAGCGCCTTGCTGACCTGTTCGCTCGAATCGGGGGCGATCGTGACGGCCACCCAGCCGGCCTCGGGCTCAGATGATTCAGACGGGCCAAAGGGCGTAAGCAACTCAAGCGCGCGCGCCACGTCCTCGGGTCGCACCCGGACGCGAACGACGCCCTCGCTGCCGAGCAGCTCGCTCATTGGCCCTTCGCGCACCATCTTGCCGGCCGCGATGATCCCGACCATGTCCGCCATCTGGCGCACCTCGCCCAATAGATGGCTCGAGACGAAGACGGTCTTGCCGATCGACGCCAGGTGGCGCAGCAGGTCGCGCATAGCCGCGATTCCGGCCGGGTCGAGTCCGTTGGACGGCTCATCGAGCAGCAAAAGTTGAGGGTCGTTGAGCAGCGCGGCGGCGATCCCAAGGCGCTGCTTCATGCCCAGTGAGAAGCGCGACACGGGCTCCGTTGCGCGGTCGTGCAGCCCGACCAGCTCGAGCACCTCCTCGATCCGGCGCGCGTTCGCAGGCGGGCCGCTCGCGGCGAGCTCACGCAGGTTCGCGCGCGCCGAGAGGTATGGATAGAAGGATGGGTTCTCGACCAAAGCACCGACGTCGAACAGGATGTGGCGCTCGCGCCGGGTGTATGGCTTGCCGAGTATCTCGATCGTGCCCGCGTCCGCGTGAAGCAGCCCCGTCAGCAACCGCATGGTCGTCGTCTTGCCGGCGCCGTTGGGGCCGAGGAAGCCGTAGACGACGCCAGCCGGCACCGTCAGATCGAGACCGTCCAGGGCGCGGCGCGAGCCATAGCTCTTGCGCAGGTCGCGGACTGACAGCGCGACATCAGACCCGCCGTGAGCTTCGATCGCGCTCATGCGTCGGCCCCCGTCGTCAGCGCGGATGGTCGTGGCCCTCGTGACTTTCCTCAAGGTCAGCGTCCGGATCCGGCCCGTACCAGTCGAGGGTGACGCAGTCCTCATCGCCCAGCACCTCGGCGGCGTGCCCGGGCTCGATCACCAGGTAGTCGCCGGCCTTTGCCTCCACAGAGCTGCCGTCTTCGAGCCGATAGAGGATCCGCCCGCTGACCACGTACTCGCGATGGAATGCGGGGCAGAAGGGCACGCCCATCCTTGGTTCCGCGTTCTTGGCCCACGACCAGCCCGGCTTGAGGCGCGAGCGCCACACGACAGACTCACCGATCTGGACGGCCTCCGCGACACCGTCGCCGTCGTATTCCTCGGTGGCCTCGGGCTTGTCGAGGCTCTTGACGTAGACGCCCATCGGGTCCTCCTGGCGAAGTTGTAGGCTCGGTCCCGATGCTAGCCGACGGGCCCAACAGGACCGACTCCCCTGACTCTCCCGCCAGGCCGGCCGCTGCCGACTGCTGCCCCGACCCGCGCATCCCAGCACACTTCGACCACATGACCCGCCAGCGCACAGAAGACGGGACCGTGCTTCCGTCCATGGTCGCCGTCTCGGAGCGGCTGTTGGCGCAGCTGGACGATGTCGCGGACGCGCGGCCGACGATCCTCGAACTTGGCTGCGGCAGCGCGGCCCTCCTGGTGACACTGCTGACGCGCGGCGCCAGTGCCGCGGATGGGGTCGACCTCTCCCCGGAGGCGATCGCGACTGCCCAGCGCCGCGCGGCAGACGCAGGCGTAGCCGAACGTGCCCATTTCGAGATTGCCGACGGCGCCCGCGTGACCCACGCCGCGCACGACTGGGTGCTGCTCGACCGCGCGATCTGCTGCTACCCGGATATGCCCCGGCTCATTGGCGCGGCACTGTCCGCAAAGCCGGCGCGAGTCGCATTCAGCGTGCCCACTTCACGCGGCGTGCGCGGTCTCGCCAACAAGATCATGTGGGGCTTCGAGTCGCTGCTCACGCGCGTCCGGAAGGACGACTGTCCCGGCTACGTCCACAGCGTCGACGACATCGAGCGGCGCCTGGCGGCCGAGGGTTTCCACCGGCGCAGCTCCGACTCCACGCTCCTCTGGTACACCGCCGTCTGGGACCGGCCCGCCACGGGTCCGCCCGCATAGCATTGGCGCCGTGATCGATTGCCCGCGGTGCGGAACTCCGAACGCGCCTGACGCCCGCTTCTGCAACAGCTGTGGCAATAGCCTCGTCACCCGAGTCGGCATCCAGGAACGACGGGTCGTTACCGCGCTCTTCGCTGACCTCGCCCGTTCCACGGCAATAGGCGAAAAGCTGGATCCGGAAGTTGTTCGCGGCATGGTCGGACGCTTCTTCGAGCTGGCGACGGCGCAGATCGAGAGTCGCGGCGGGACCGTCGAGAAGTTCAGTGGGGACGCGGTCATGGCTGTCTTCGGCCTACCGCAGGCACACGAGGATGATCCCGAACGCGCCGTCCGAGCTGCGCTAGCGATCCGCGACGGCATCGCGGCGGTCGCGGTGGACACCCAGGAACGTCATGGCATTGCGCTCCAGGCGCGTATCGGAATTGAGTCCGGCGAGGTCGTGGTGGGCGATCCGTTTGGTGGCGCCACGATGGCCACTGGCGACACGATGAACATCGCCGCCCGGCTGGAGCAGCAGGCAGAGCCCGGTGAGATCGTGATCGGCCCAACAGTGTGGGAACAGGTTCGCGATCTGGTCGCGGCCGAGTCGATGGGCGACCTCGCGCTCAAGGGTCGCGACCAGAATCTCGAGGGCTGGCGCGTGAAGGACATCGCGAGCGACGTTGGCCGGCCGCGCGGCGTGCCCGGCCTGGAAGCGCCGCTGACCGGCCGGGACGAGGAACTCAATCTTCTTCTGGACGCCGCGCGTCGCGCAAAACAGGAGAACAAGGCCACGCTGTTCACGATCCTCGGTGTGCCCGGTGTGGGCAAGAGCCGGCTCGTGCGCGAGGCCTCCGCACGCCTTGCCGCCGAAGGTTGGTCGACGGTCAAGGGCCGGTGCCTGCCCTACGGCGACGGCATCACCTATTGGCCTGTCGCGGACATCGTGCGTGAGCTCTGCGGGATCACGCCGCAAATGTCACCCGACGAAGCGGCGACTCGGCTGGCGGACGTCAGTCCCGATCCGGGCGTTGCAGATCGGCTCGCGCTAATAGTGGGAGCGACTGGTCCATCCGGGCCGGGCGCCGGAGAGACGGGCACCGGCGGAGATCGCGAGATCGCTTGGGGCTTTCGCGCGCTGGTCGAGCATCTCGTGCGCGAGCGCGGGCCGCTGATGCTCGTCTTCGAGGACATCCACTGGGCCGAGCCGCCCCTCCTCGACCTCATCGAGTACCTCGTCACATGGACCCGCGACGCGCCGCTGCTCGTGGTCTGCCCGTCACGGCCCGAGCTGATCGACACGCGACCGGCTTGGGGCGCTGGACGCATGGAAGGCAGCCGCATCTCACTCGAGCCGCTCACTGAAGCCGAGTCGCGCACGCTGCTGGGTGCACTCCTCACCGTTGACGACCTCCCGCCGGAATTGCGGCAGCGCATCCTGGACCGTGCCGAGGGCAACCCTCTCTTCGTCGAGGAGGTCGTTCGCATGCTCATCGAGGAGGGCGTGGTCGAGCGCAAGGGCGATCACTGGGTCGCAAACCAGGCGGCATCGTCGGTCCGGGTCCCAGAGAGCGTCGAAGCCCTGATCCGCGCACGTCTCGACACGTTGCCTGCACCGGAGCGGAAGGTCCTCCAGGCAGCGTCGGTAGTCGGTCGGATCTTCCAGCGATCAGCCGTGGCGGCCATCTCACCAACAGAGGGCGCCGGCCTACTTGCGCGCCACCTCGAGGATGCCGTGCTGCGCGACCTGATCACGGACGAGCGCACTGCAGCCGAGCCCACGTTCCGCTTCCGCCACATCCTGATTCGCGATGTTGCCTACGCGACGCTGCCCAAGGCGCAACGCGCGGAGCTGCACGGCGCCGTCGCCGATTGGCTTCGCGCCTGGGCCGGCGCGCGCATCGATGAATTCGTCGAGATCGAGGCCTATCACCTCGAGCAGCGGGTACTCCTGCAGTTGGAGCTGACCGGACGAGCGGATCCGGCCGACAAGCAGCGGGCCGTCGATGCCCTGTTTGCCAGCGGTCAGAAAGCCAAGGCACGTGACGACTCCCGCGCGGCGCTTAGCTTCACTGAACGAGCGCTGGCACTCGATCCTGAGCCCGGCGAGCAGCGCCTCGAGATTCGGTGGCTGCACATCGACTCGCTTCGTCGCCAGAGCCAGTACCGGCGGTCCGGCGAGCTCGCGGCACAGCTCGAGATCGACGCACATGCGCTCGGCCGGAGTGACATCGAAGGGCGCGCTGTCCTAGCCAAGGCGGGTGACCAATGGATCAGCCCCGAGAGGTCCGATACGGCAGGGGCATTCGCCGAGCTCGACCGCGCCCGGAAACTGCTCGAGGCATCGGGCGATGATTTGCACCTGCTCGGTGTGCTTCAGCTGCTCGGCTACCGCGGCTGGTGGCGCGGCGACCTCGTCGAGGCAAACAAGTTCTGGTCCGAGCAACGTGAAATCGCCCGTACCCATGGCTGGGCGAGCCAAGAGGCGGAGGCCGTGAGCCAACTGGTGCGCGCGAGGGGGCTAGGCACCGAAGGCGGAGACGTCGGCCAGCTGCTGGCGGAAGCGCGCGCTCTCGCCGCCAAGGGAAACAGCCGGCTCATCCAGGCGCAGATCGAGCGCATATTCGGCAGTTACAACCAACGCGTTGACACGGCCGTGTCCGAGCGGGCGCTGAGGTCCGCGTTGCCAACGCTCGAAGAATTCGGCGCCCACGAGGAGCAGTACGTGACGCTGAGCCATCTGGGTGAAATCGCGATGAAGCGCGATGACAAAGAGGCGGCCTTGGCACTTCACCGGCAGGCGTTAGAACACGTGGCCGGGCACGTCGGCTACAAGCCGGAGGCAATGCGGCGAATAGCGCAAATCCTCATCGAGATGGGACGCCTGGCTGAGGCGGAGCCGGTCATCGATGAGGCTGTTCGGATCACCTCGAAGGATGACCTGGTCACTATCGCGACCACCGGCATGGTCCTGGGCATGCTGCGCGAGGCGCAGGGCAACGACGCGGAGGCCGAGCGGCTGCTCCGCGATGCAGCGGCCATCACCGAACGGGTCGCCTTTGCGATCTGGGAAGAACAAATGACGTTGGGCGAGTTCCTCCTGCGCCACGGACGCGCCGCGGAAGCTGAGGAATGGCTCGAAAAGGCCCGAGCCGTCAACCGTCGTTACGGCGCTCAATCGCCCATCCTGGCCTACATCGAAACGCGCGCGGCCCGGGCCGCCGAAGTTTGGGCCTCGAAGGCGGCGTGACGCTGTCCGATGACGACGAGCTGCTGCGCGAGATCGCCGAGTACCCGAATTCGTTCGCGCCGCTCGGACCGCGCGACGAGCTGATCGAAAACGACCGATACAGCCTGTGGATTGGCGCGGGCGGCTCCAAGTGGAACACCGTGCAGCGTCAACGGTTGGCGGCAGACCAGGTTGAGACGGCCGTCGAGGAGGTTCGCGGCCTGCTGCGCCAGCGCGGCCGTGAGTCGACCCAGTGGGAAGTCGGGAGCAAAGCGACTCCGAATGACCTCGTCGATCGCTTGCTCGCACTGGGACTGATCCGCGACAAGGATCCAGTCGCGGCAGCCCTCGTCCTGACTCAGCCGCCACCGGCGCCGCCGCCCGGAGTGGTCGCGCGGCGGCTCGAGACCTTCGACGAGTACGTGACAGCGAACGAGGTTCAGATGAAGGCGTTCGAATCAACGGAGGACGAGATCGCCGAGGCGCGCTCCAAATTCGAAGAGCGCTGGCGCGAAACCGTGAACGTGATGCACGCCGCCTGGATCGACGGGGAGATGGTCTCGGCCGGCACCTCGGCAATCACCGAGCACGGCCTGCTGCTCTTCGGTGGCGCGACCCTTCCGAGCGCTCGCGGTCGCGGCGGCTATCGGGCGCTGCTGAACGCTCGCTGGGATGAGGCCGTTCGTAACGGCACGCCCGCGCTATTCACTCAGGGCGGACAGATGTCCCGGCCCGTGCTGGAGGGCGTCGGGTTCCGCAAAGTGGGTGAGATCCAACTGCTTCTGGACGAATTCGGCAGGCGCGGCCCCTGAAGATGGGCGACCGTGCCGCCGCCTAGACCCTTGGAGTGTCGGCCTCACCGACATAACTGGCCTTGGCGAGGCACAAGCGACTCGGGGCGGGCTCCACGCCAGCGTGTCCGACTCGAGCTGAGGGTGAGACGGCCGATCAATCGGTGCCTTAAGCCTCTATTAGCCCCGATATGTCGGCCACGCCGACATTGCCAACGTCAAGCCGGGCCCAGGCTCTTGAATGCCAACCACACCGGCATAACTGCCACAGGCGCGGCATAAGGAGTCTGCCGCGCACCCCAAGTCAGCGTGCGCGCGGAAACTGAGCGTGGCGGCGGGGGGGTTGGTCGGTGCTTAAGCGTCCGATGTCCCCGATATGCCAGCCACACCGGCATCGGTCCTGCCATGCCGGCTGAGGGCGTCATCGGCCGTCCACTGGGCGTCGTCGGCCGTCCACCGAGCGTCCCCAGACGGTCCCCAGACGCTCCACGGGCTGTCCACCACGGTTTTCACCGAACCACTAGGCCTAGCATTACAAAACAAGCCGGACCACCAGATGTTGTGGTTTCAGTCTTGACACTGCCCTACCCCATGCCTAGCATTGGGGGATGCGGCTGGCCGGCCCAGATGCCCCAGACGGCCCCGCTACGAGGAGAGAGGGAGACCCCGAACATGCTGCAGGCGCCGGGTTCCGAGAGCACAGAAGCGACCGCGACGAACGACGACGGAACGTCAGTGATCGCCGCCAACTCGGAGCTCATCGGGGTGCTTGAGAAGCACGACGCGGAGCGCTCCCCCATCGACGCGGACGGTCGCTTCACCGGCCGCGGCGTGAACGGCCTCGAGTGGGATCGGCGCTGGACGCGGCCTGACGTTCATCCCTATGACGAGATCACCTGGGAGCTGCGCACCGCGGAGATCAAGAACGAGTCGGGCAAGGTCGTCTTCGTCCAGGAAGACATCGAGGTGCCGTCCTTCTGGAGCCAGCTCGCGACCAACGTCGTCGTCAGCAAGTACTTCCGCGGCCACGTCGGCTCACCCGGCCGCGAGCGCAGCGTCAAGCAGCTCATCGACCGCGTGGTCAACACCATCTCCGCATGGGCCGCGACGCAGCACTACTTCGCGTCGCAGGACGACCTGGCGGCATTCAAGGCTGAGCTGACGCATCTGCTGGTCAACCAGAAGATGAGCTTCAACTCGCCGGTCTGGTTCAACGTCGGCGTCGAAGAGAAGCCGCAGTGCTCGGCGTGCTTCATCAACTCGGTCCGCGACGACATGGGCAGCATCATGGACCTCGCCAAGACAGAGGCGATGCTGTTCAAGTACGGCTCCGGCTCGGGCGTCAATCTCAGCCCGCTAAGAGGCGCCAACGAGCGGCTCTCCAAGGGCGGCGTGGCCAGCGGCCCCGTCAGCTTCATGCGCGGCCTAGACGCGTTCGCCGGCGCCATCAAGTCGGGCGGCACAACCCGCCGCGCGGCCAAGATGGTCATCCTCAACGCCGACCACCCGGACGTCCTCGACTTCATCGACTCCAAGGCGAACGAGGAAAAGAAGGCCTGGGCGCTGATCGAGCAAGGCTACGACGCGTCATTCACCGGTGAGGCCTACGGCAGCGTCATGTTCCAGAACGCGAACCACAGCGTGCGCGTGACGGACGACTTCATGCACGCCGTCGAAACGGACAAAGACTGGGACACGATCGGCATCGTCAGCGGCGAGGCTGAGGCCACCTACAAGGCGCGCGACGTCTTCAAGCGCATGGCCGACGCCGCCTGGATCTGCGGCGACCCCGGCATCCAGTACGACACCACGATCAACGACTGGCACACGTCGCTCGCCACGGACCGCATCTACGGCAGCAACCCGTGCTCCGAGTACATGTTCCTCAACGACACCGCTTGCAACCTGGCCAGCCTCAACCTGATGAAGTTCGTCAAGGAAGATGGCGAGGTCGACATCGAGGCGTACAAGTACGCCGCGCGCCTGACGATCACGGCGCAGGAGATCCTGGTCGACAACGCCGGGTACCCGACTCCCCAGATCGAGCTCAACTCGCACCTCTTCCGCCCGCTCGGCCTCGGCTACGCCAACCTTGGCGCGCTGCTCATGAGCCGCGGCCTGGCGTACGACTCCGACGAGGGCCGCGCGACCGCGGCTGCACTCACGGCGATCATGACCGGCTCGGCCTACGCCCAGTCGGCCGTTATCGCGCGCGACCACGGTGGCGCGTTCAAGGAATACAGCAAGAACGAGGAGCCTTTCCTCCGAGTCATCGCAAAACACCGCGACGCGGCGTACGCCATCCCCGCTGGCGACGGCGCGCCGTCCGATTTGATCGACGCGGCACGGTCATCCTGGGACGCGGCACTCGAACTGGGCACGCAGTTCGGGTATCGCAATGCCCAGGTGACCGTGCTTGCGCCGACTGGCACGATCGCTTTCATGATGGATTGCGACACGACCGGCATCGAGCCGGACATCGCGCTCATCAAGTACAAGAAGCTGGTCGGTGAGGGCTTCCTCAAGATCGTAAACAAGACGGTGCCCGCGGCCCTGCGCAAGCTCGGCTACAGCCCGACGCAGGTCGAAGAGATCGTCAGGTTCATCGACGAGCACGAGACCATCGAGGGCGCCCCGCACCTCTCTCCTGCCCATCTGTCCGTCTTCGATTGTGCCTTCAAGCCGGTCAACGGCGAGCGCTCCATCCACTACATGGGCCACGTCCGCATGATGGGCGCGGCGCAGCCGTTCATCTCAGGCGCCATCTCCAAGACCGTCAACATGCCCGAGGCGGCCACGGCCGACGAGATCGCCGATGTCTACATGGAGGGCTGGAAGCTCGGCCTGAAGGCGATCGCGATCTATCGCGATGGCAGCAAGCGCTCGCAGCCGCTCTCGACGGGCAAGAAGAAGGATGCGCCAGTGGTTGAGGCAGCGCCAGTTGCCGCCGCCCCTGTCGAGGCTGCGCTTCCGCCTGAGCCCAAGCCGTATCGCCGCCGCCTGCCAGATGAGCGCCGCGCGCTCACGCACAAGTTCCAGGTCGCCGGCCACGAGGGCTACATCACGGTCGGCCTGTACCCCGACGGGACGCCCGGCGAGATCTTCCTCAAGATGTCCAAGGAGGGCTCGACGATCAGCGGTCTCATGGACACGCTGGCGACGATGACCTCGCTGTCGCTCCAGTACGGCGTGCCGCTGCGCGACCTGGTCAACAAGTTCGCCCACGCGCGCTTCGAGCCGGCTGGCTTCACCGGCAACCCGGAGATCCCGATCGCCAAGTCGGTCGTGGACTACATCTTCCGCTGGATGGGAAGTCGGTTCCTGGGCAAGGATGAGCGCGACGCTCTCGGCATCATCAGCAGGGACGACGTCGACGCACAGTACGGTGCGCTCCCTGAGTCCTGGGGTGGTTCCGCGACACCTGCCGCGGCCGCTTCAGAAATGCCAATCGCGTCAGAAGTCGCATCTCCCCTCGCCCCTACGTCAGAGAAGGTTGATACTTCAACCATCGGGGAGGCCGGTGGGCCCAAAGCGTCGGCGATGATTGCGGAACCTCCTCCCGCAAGCGCTGTCGGCGGCACCGACCTCCCCGTCCACTCCAACCTGGCCTACTCAAACGGCCACGCCACGCCTGCCCTGCCTCTGAAGCCTCTGAGCGCCGGAGGTGTTGAGCTCGGCGGCGGCCCAAAAGTCGCATTCTCCGTCTCGGCCGACTCGCCCTCGTGCGCGGACTGCGGCTCGATCATGGTCCGCAATGGCTCTTGCTACAAGTGCTTGAACTGCGGCTCCACGTCCGGCTGTAGCTGAGATCGTGCCACGCAAGCTGTCACGCTCGTCTGGGAACTTGCCTACCGGCATATAGGCGTCATAAGGGAGCTACTGTCATGAGCGTTGAAGCTGCACTAGTCAAAGAGCAAGGCGTCACCTTCGTAGTAGTCCCTGTCAAGGCGCACATCTTTGATTCGCCACGAGCGTGGGAGCGCCTGCTGCCGGATTGTCACCGCTGGTGGCCGGGGGCAAATGTCGTATTTATGGCGCGACGAGAAGGTCAGCGGATCGAATACAGAGGCAGGCCCGACATCGTCCGCTTCCTGTCGAAGATCCCCGCAAGCGCGCTGCCTTGGCGCCGCTGGAGCGTGCACTAGCTATTCGCGCTGACCGCTGGGTCGGCTCCCACCCGAGCACAGACTCATCCGGCAGTGTGGGTTCCCTAGTATCTTTTGCATATTGCGGCCAGCCCGAAGCACCACGACGTCACATGCCTAAGCCGGTGAGCACAGCCAGCCAGCGCGGAATCAGTTCGCACTTGCGTTTCTTGGCGCCCCCTATCCGGGAACTCATCCTCTCGGTCGGATTTCAGCCACTCCCCTTCACTGTGGTCCAGTTCGGAGGGCTTTGGGCGGCATTCAAGGAACGATTCCCCAACGTGGAGCAAAAGCCGCCATACAAGCTACAGATCGAGACTTTCGGCCAACCACCTGGGCCAACCATTACGTTGGAGCTGGTCGATGTGGCGTTACCCAGACTCTGGCTGATCGACAACGCCGGGAGCCAGTTGGTGCAAATCCAGAACGATTGGTTCGCGCGGAATTGGCGTCGCGTTGACGATCAGGAAGGATATCCACGGTATCCGGCACTCAGTGACGCATTCGTCGCGGACCTAACGAAGTTTCAGAGTTACCTTGCGTCCGAGGGGATCGGCGGACTGGTGCCCACCCAGTGCGAAATCACATACGTCGACCATATCGAGCTGCCCGATGGAGAGGCGGATCTGCCTCTGTCATCGATATTGTCCGTTGTGAGTGATCCTCCAGCATCATTCGACCTGCCTCCCGACGGTCAGGGCATTGCGTTGAATTACCTCTTAAGCAACGAAGGGGCCAGCGTGGGCCGCCTTCATGTCACAGTGAATACTGCTGTTCGACGTTCTGATGGAAAAGCAATCGCCGTACTCAATTCCACGGCGCGCGGTCTCCCAATCGGCGAGGGCATCGAAGGCGTTGTCGCCTTTCAGGATCTAGGGAGAGAGTGGGCCTGGAAGGCATTTATCGGACTTATCCGCGAGGATGTTCAGCAATCCTGGAAGGAGGCCTCGTGATCACCGCAACGTGGATCCCGCAAGGGATGGTGCTTTCAGAACGTGAGCTCACCAATAGCCCTGCCATCCGACGGGAACCCGCTCACGAGACACCCACAATGAGCTCTGCCGACCTTGCATACGGCTCAATGGATTGGCTCTTCGGTGGGTCGCACGGAGCTGTCGACCGCTGGATCGAAACCCATCTTGCGCCTTTACTCAGGCTGGGGCGGAATTGGGATCTGCATGGCGGAGAACCGATAAGTGACGTAGCCGCAGCAGACGCGAGGAACGTGTTGTCTCAACTTCTAGTCCAGAGCGTTCAGGAGCCGCGGATCGTCCCTCGACCTGATGGCGGCATTTCGATCGAATGGCGTCGACCTTTGTTCGAGTTTGCGATCGAGTTGTCAGGTGCATCTGGCATTCGGAACGCAACCGCCTACCTGATGGACGCCGCAACAAACTCTGAGTGGGAGGACGACCTTGTCAGTGCATTGCCGCGTGTCGTTCAGGTTCTAACGAGCCTTGTGCATCCAGGGCTCTGACCCGCCGCGTGAATGGCGAGCGTGGATGAGGGACCGCAAGACGACGAGTCCATCGGTGACGACTCCTACGTTCTGAGGGTAGTACATCCAAGCCAGATGGCAATGGATGGAAACGCGCTGCGCGTGACCAGTAATGCGTTCCAAAACCTGACCGACCGAGAGACCGGCAAGACCGCGGTTTCGGTTTTCGAGGAAACGCGCTTGCACGAATTGGGAGCTGCTGCGCGCGACCTTATCGCAGGTTTTGAAGGGTTTGGGGTCGTCGCGATCACAGTCGCGCTTCTGCGCGGCCTCGGATTGGGGGTGACTTGGGAGCCGAACGACTTGTCTTTCGGCGCAGCGCACGTCCACATCAACGGTGACAAGAGCCGTCCGATACGACGCCTCATCGCCGCTGGGTGCGAGTACCGCGAGTGGCCCGCTGATGGACAGGTGCCGGGCCTCTAGGTCGCGGTGCTGCAGGTGCAACAACTGATGAGCCGCAGCCAAACTCTGGAGATGCCGCTTACATACTGCGCTTGGGCGCTCCTATAGCAGGCGCCGCAGCTCCGCGATTGCCTCCCCGACCTCGGCGTGGCGTTCCTCGATCTCAGCCAACAGTTCAGCCGGCGTTCGCGTGTCCACATCCGACTTTGCGTTCGGGTTGACGGCCTTGAGGTCAAACCCTCGGGCTTCGATCTCCGCGCGCGCGAGCGTCCACGAGTGCTCTGAGTCCGCCCGCGCATCCTTGAGCGCGAAGAACTCTTCAAAGCGATCTATGGTGAGCGGTTGGTTCTTCGTCACCTTGGTGCCAGACAGGTCGTAGCGACGATCTCGACGGTGCCGAGAGTTTCCTCGCGCTTGATGAGCTCCTCGGTCCAGCCTCGGGAGTGCAGGGTCGGATCGATCAGCGCGGTCCGAGTGGTCGCCTCATCCATTGTCGACATGCCGAGCAGATCATGACGCCTAGAAGGCGCGTCGGCACCCCTGTTGGATTGCTCGCCCAAATTGGGAATGGTTACCGAGCGTCAGCCATTGCGACCGCGGACGTGCCGAGGGATCATTGCTTGGTGGGAGGTGTGTCACGGCTGACGTCGGAGCGCCAAACGATCTGAACCGGCTCCATCCGGACATTCACGTGGCGCTGATCGGCGTCATTCCGGAGGCAGAAACAATCCGAGTAGTAATCAACGGCATGGGTAAGGCTGGCCTGGTGGCAACTGATTCAGCGGCCTACATCTACTCGAAGGGCGGATGGCGGAGATGGCCCTATGAGGTACTCGACGGGGTCGACCTTCAAAAGGGCTTCAAGAGTTGTTTGGCACTGGCCGGACCGAGCCTACCTTCAAAGGCGTTTGGATTCTCTGACTTCGGCAAACTTGACTATGTCATTCAAACGAAGAGCGACAAGGTCGCGGAGACACTTGCGCCTGAGGTCGAAAGGCTCATCCGGAATGTGCCGAGTGTTGGCGCGGCCGAGGGCAAGAGCCTGATAGAGGCGGAGGAACTTGGAGTCATTGGTCCAGCGCAGACGCGGTCAAGTCACATGCCCGGCGACAGCGAGTCGCTGATCATTGAGGCGGAGGGAAACGGCGGACACGTTTGGGTGTTCCCCGACAAGATCCGGATCAAACATCACGGCCTGCGGGGCCTAATGACCAAGGGCTTTCAGAAAGGTGACAAGGATGTCTGGATCGACCAGATCGCTGGAATCCAGTGGCGCAACCCCGGGTCGCTTTGGCTCGGTCATATTCAGTTTGAGCTCATCGGTGGTTCGACAGCAGCGAAAACAGCGTCCGAAGATGAGAACGCGGTGATGTTTGACTCGAGTCGGCGCGAGGCCTTCGAGCGTGTCAAGGTCGAAGTCGAACAGCGAATGCGGGCTATCCGGCTCGAGCGAACCAGGCCCGCGGCGGCAGCGGCACCTCAAGTCGATATCCCTGATCAGATTAAGAAGCTGGCCGAGCTCCGCGATGCTGGGATCATTTCCGCAGACGAGTTCGAGCAGAAGAAGAACGACCTTCTGTCGCGAATGTAGTCATCTTCGGACGGAACGTCCTGGCTATTCGCGAGTCGGCGTCGCGTGACCGGTGCGGTAGTAGTCGCGCACTCGTAATGCTGGGCAGGGGCGCCCTGAGTCACGACTGTTGCGCCCGCCGCGCGATATTCGTATGCATGAGCAAACGAGAGACGCCAGACAAGAACAACCCAGCCAAGAGCCAGCATCCCAAGGACGCGTACACCGGGCGGCCCGATCAAGGGCTATCCCACAACCTGGGGACGGGCGCAGGCGGCGCCACGCAGTGGGGCGGCGGGTCCAAGAACCACCCCGCAAAGACGATCAAGCCAGGGCCGGTTCGATGACCCACGACAAGAGCGACGCGACGCTCGCCAGTGGCCCGGACACGCGGAATCCGTCTCGCGCAGACCCAGCGGAAAAGGCCGCCAGGTCCGATCCCACGGACCTGAGCGAAGGCATCGGCGGTGTGCCCGGCCTGGCGCCGCAGGAGCGCGCGACGGTCAGCGACGTCGACACAGACAACGTCGAAACGGAGCGCCCCAAGCCGCAAGCCTGAGTTGAGCGGCGGGTGCCGCCGACTCGAACATTTGTTCGTCGTCTGCTATCCTTCGGGCTCACCTCGTGTTCGTTGGGCGCTCCGGTCTGCGCCCCGGTAAGTTCCGTTCGACTCGATCCACCAACTAATTAAGCCCTGACCGGGCCCCGCCAAGAGCGGGAGGGCCTCGTCAGGAGCTATTCCTCGTGTCTTTCGATCAAGTCGGGCTGACGCCCGAGCTGCTTCGCGCCGTGGCGCAGCAGGGCTACACAGAGCCCACGCCCGTACAGAGCGAAGCAATCCCCCATGTGCTCGCGGGCCGCGACGTGCTCGCCGGCGCCCAGACGGGTACGGGCAAGACGGCCGCGTTCGTGCTGCCCATCCTCCAAAAACTGAACGCGAGCAGGCGCGAGGGCCGGAGCCCTATCCGCGTGCTCGTCCTCACCCCCACGCGCGAGCTTGCCCTCCAGGTGGAGGAAAGCGTCCGCACGTACGGCAAGCAGCGACCGGTCCAATCGGCCGTCATCTACGGCGGCGTTGGTTTTGAGCAGCAGGTCCGCAACCTGCGCCAGGGACCGCAGATCGTCGTCGCTACGCCGGGCCGGCTGCTCGACCACGTGGGCCAGCGCACGATCGACCTGTCCCGGGTCGAGGTTCTGGTGCTCGACGAGGCCGACCGGATGCTCGACATGGGCTTCATCCACGACATCAAGAAGGTCATCGCGCTGCTCCCAGTTGCGCGCCAGAACCTGCTGTTCAGCGCCACGTTCTCGATGGAGATCCGCCGCCTTGCCGCGGAGTTCCTGAAGGATCCGGCGTACGTCCAGGTCACGCCCAAGAACACTGCGCCCGATCTCGTCAAGCAGATCGTGATGCCGGTCGACAAGAGCCGCAAGCGCGAGCTCCTGTCGCAGCTCGTCAAGAGCGGTCGCATCTACCAGGCGCTGGTCTTCACGCGCACCAAGCACGGCGCCGATCGGCTCGTCCAGCAGCTGGTCCTCGACGGCATCAGCGCGGTTGCCATCCACGGCAACAAGAGCCAGCCGCAGCGCGTTCGCGCGCTGACCGACTTCAAGCGCAACAAGGTGGCAATCCTCGTCGCGACAGACATCGCGGCGCGCGGCCTGGACATCGATGCCCTCCCCCACGTCGTCAACTACGAGCTGCCCATGGTGGCATCCGACTACGTGCATCGCATCGGGCGCACCGGCCGTGCAGGCACCGACGGTGACGCGATCTCGCTGGTCTGCGTCGACGAGAATTCGATGCTCGGCGAGATCGAGCGCCTGCTCGGCCATCGCATTGAGCAGGAGATCATCCCGGGCTTCACCCCCGACCGAACGATCCGCCCGCAGCCCATCCAGAACCGCGGCAGCCGACCCGCCGGCCAACAGTCCCGACCAGCTGCTTTCCGCCCGGCACCCCGGCGCGAGTGGCAGCCCCAGCGAACGGACCGGCCCCAGGGTGGGAGTCGGCCAGCCCAAAGTGGTGGTCGGCCTGCCTACGGTCAGAGTCGGCCTGCCTACGGTCAGAGTCGGCCCGCCTACGGTGGCCCTCGGCCTTCCCAGGGCTCAATCGGCCGCCCGGTGAGCATCCCCGGAGAACGCCTCACCCGCGGCTAGTCCTGACCGCGGAGAATGTCGCGATGGAGTTGGATGCCCAGCGCTTGAGCACGGCTGATATCCGGTACGCGCGAAACGGTGGGGTCGCGATTGCCTACCAGGTTGTCGGCGAGGGGGATGTCGACCTTGTCTACGTTCCGGACTGGGTCTCGAATCTCGTCTACGGCTGGGGGTATCCGCCGTTGCGCGATTTCTATCTCCGCCTGGCCCGCTCGTTCCGCTTGATCCTGTTCGATAAGCGTGGAACCGGCATCTCCGATCACGGCGGCCAGTTCGCAACGTTGGAGACACGCATGGAGGACCTGCACGCCGTTCTAGATGCGGCAGGGTCGTCGCGTCCAGTGGTATTCGGCGCGCAGGAGGGGAGCGGGATGGCCGTCATGTTCGCCGCTTCGTACCCAGAGCGAACGCGTGCGCTCGTGCTCTTTCACACCGCGCTGCAAAACGGATTATCGGAAGCCGACTTGCAGGAACTGGCACGTCTCCGAGAGGGTTGGGGCACCCAGGCTTGGTGTGACGAACTGTTCTGGGACATCTGTCCGTCTCTCGCTGCCAGCGAGGCCGAGCGTCGTTCGTTCGCGGACCACCTGCGGGTTGGGGCGAGTCCCGCCGTCGCTTATGCGCTCAACCGTGCGGTAAACGAAACCGACCTGCGCGATGTGCTGCCGACACTGCGCGTCCCGACGCTGCTCCTCTACCGCTCCCCGCGCGAGGTAAGCACGATGGAGGTGGCGTCGCGTATTCCGCGTGCCAAGACGATGCGCGTTTCGGGCAACGACGATTACGGGACCTTTCTCTCACACGACATCGCGGACGAGATCGAGCGATTTGTCGCCGGCGAAGACGCCCCATCAGTACCGGAGAGCGTCCTCGCCACGGTCATGTTCACTGACATCGTCGGCTCAACTGACCACGCTGCCCGCATCGGCGATCGAAACTGGCGCGACCTGCTCTCCCGCCACCACGCCGTTGTCCGACGAGAGCTCAGTCGGTTTCGCGGACACGAACGAGACACAGCTGGCGACGGCTTCTTCGCAACCTTCGATGGTCCGGCGCGGGCGATCGGTGCAGCGCGGGCCATCACTGACGGAGTCCGCGCGCTGGGCCTCGAAGCGCGGGTCGGCATCCACGTCGGAGAGTGCGAACCGCATGATGACAAGATCACGGGCATTGCCGTGACCATCGGCTCACGCGTCGCCTCAATGGCGAGTCCGAACGAAGTCCTCGTCTCCCAGACAGTCCGAGATCTGGTGGCCGGATCAGGTATCAGATTCGTCGATCGAGGCACGCACACCCTCAAGGGGATACCTGGCGACATGCGGCTCTTCGCGGTGGCAGCCCCCGAGGACTGAAATCGGCCAATGCCCACGCCGGCATCCTAGATCTCGCGGCGGGCGATCAGCTCGGCGACCCAGTCCCTCAGCCGCGGGAGGTGCTCGGCGTAATGGGCACCGCCCGACTTCTCGACCCACCAGGCGGCTTCCGCATCGGGCTTGTTGAGCGCGTAAAAGTCCTGGAGCATCAGCGTCCTACCGGCGTTGGCTTGAACCCAGGCGACGCTCCACGGCTGGTCGCTCATCAAGTCGAGCATCTCGTCGTTGAGCGCGTCGATGTCGATGTCGTGCCCTTCGTAGGTCCCGGCACGGAGGCGCTCGAGCTGGACCTCCGCTTGAGCGAGCCAGGTGCCGATGTGGGCGACGACGTCGCGCACCGACCAGTCGGGATTCTTGTAATAACCGGGGAGGACGGACTCCTCTGGGCTGAGATTCCGAACCAGGCCCGCGAGTTCGTACCAACCCGTCCGCTCGGAGTCGATCTGGGCGCGATAGGGATGTTCAGACGGGAGCTCGGGCAACCGATCGGACGTGTGCGTCACTCGCCCACCGAATTCCCTTCCAGAGGCAGGCCGGAGTCCTCCCATTCGAGCAACCCGCCGGAATAACGTCTGACGTTGCTGTAGCCGCGTTTCACGAGGTCGCGGTACATCGCGACGCTCGAGAGGCAGTCGTTATGCGAGCAGTAGACGACCACCTCGTCGTCCGGTCGCACGGCGGCATAGAGCTCCGCTGGGCTGTCGAAGTGGAGCGAGCCGGGTATGTGCTTGGCGTCGTACGCCCACCGGTTGAGGGCCATGACGAGCTTGAAGTCGTCGCCCCGATCGAGCTTGCTCTTCAGCTCGTCGCGGCCGATAGTGCGGATCGGCTCGCTCCCAAGCGCGGCAAATCTGTGCGGCTCGCTCATGTGCTGGCGTCATCATCCATCATCGGGCCAGCAACTAGTCTGCGCGGCGTGGACAAGCCCTTCGACCTGATCGTGATCGGCTCGGGTGAAGCCGGCCAAGCGGCGACCCACGAGGCGCGGCGCCTGGGCGGCAGCGTCGCGATCATCGAGCGCGACCTCTTTGGCGGATCGTGCGCCCACTGGGCGTGCATACCGTCGAAGGCGCTCCTCCATGCCGCGGCCATCCACAAGGGCGGCGGTGACTTCCCTTGGGCAAAGGCCGCGGCGTTTCGCGACTACCAGATCAACCGCGAGAACCGCGACTACCCCGACGATGCGCGCCGCGTGGCTGAGGTGCAGGAGGCCGGCGCCAGCACGATCCGCGGCAGCGCTCGCATCATCGGCCACGGCGCCGTGGAGGTCACGGCCGCCGATGGCACGCGCCAGACAGTCACGGGTCGATCGATCCTGATCGCGGTCGGGAGCAACTCGACCACCCCCACTGATATCGCGGGCCTCGATCAGATCAGACCGTGGACGAACCGCGAGGCAACGTCGCTCAGGCAGCTACCGCGCAGCATCGTCATCATCGGGCCCGGGCCAACCGGTCTCGAGATGGCCCAGGTCTTCGCCCGCTACGGCGTCAGGACGACGCTCCTCGCGCCGCGCGAGCGCATCTACCCCACCGACCACCCGCGCAACGCCGCCGCCATCGCAGAGTCGCTGATCCGCGATGGTGTGGACATTCGCACCAATGTCCGCGCCACACGCCTTGCGCCAAACGCGGGCAAAGACGGGCAGCATAGGATCGAGCTGAGCGACGGCTCGTCAGTTGAGGGCGAGCAGATCTTGCTGGCTGTCGGCCGAACCGTTCCCTTCGAAGGGCTGGGCCTGGAATCGGTCGGTGTGAGCCCCGTCAAAGGCCGACTCCAGCCCGATGACCACCTGCGCGTTGCCGACGACGTCTACGTAGCCGGCGACGCCGGCGGGCCGGAGATGCACACCCACCTCGCGGTCTACCAGGGCGAACTGGTCGGCCGACTGGCGCTGGGCCATGACGTCAAGCCCGATTACGCGGCCATCCCCCACGCGACCTACACCGACCCACCCACGGCGGGCGTGGGGCTACAGCTGGAGCAGGCACGCGAGCAGGGTCATGACGCGTTCGAGGAGACCGTCGACTACGGAGTGACTGCGCCGGGCGAACTCGTTGAAGCCGGTGGCCACGTGACGATCGTGGTCGATCGCGCCGAGCGGCGCCTCCTTGGGGCGTTCATCGCGGCCCCAGGTGCGCCCGACGCCATTGGCCTGGCAGTGCTCGCGGTCAAGACGCGGACGCCACTCCATGTCCTCGCCGACACGATCAACCCGTTCCCCACGACGGTGCGCGTGCTGGGCGGCCTGTTCGCCACGGCGGCCAAGAGGCTGGCTTCAGAAAGCTGAGCGGAATCAAAAAGACCGTCCGCATTGCTGCGGACGGTCTTCGCTTTAGCGACTAGCGCTTAGGCGGAGCGAACCCGGTTGGCGCGAGGCCCCTTGTCGCTCTGCTCGATCTCGAACTCGACCTTCTCGCCGCCGTTGAGGCGATCGAAGTCGATCGAGGAGTCGAGTGAGTTGCGGTGAAAGAAGTATTCCTTCGCGTCATCCGCAGTGATGAAGCCGAAGCCGCGATCGGCGACGACCTTCTTGATGGTTCCGGTGGCCAAAGTGACCTCCAACGTCTTCTCGAACACAGATCAAACGCACGATCTGTCCGAGAAGGGGTCGATCACACGACGTCACCGCGGGGTTCGCGGCGAGCACCAATCATACCATTCGAACGGATGTTCGTCCAGCCCCCGCTTATTGGGCTGACGAAGCGTCCTCGAGTGTCCGCACGCGGCTGACGCGCGACAGGATGTAGGGCGCGGAGCCCAGGAACAGCCCCAGCGCACCGACCAGCAGCGCGGCGTGCAGGCCGTACAGCTGGCCGATCACCCCGCCGAGCATGATCCCGAGCGGGGTCGCGCCGAAGATGGTCAGGCGGTAGACGGCGCCGACGCGCGAGCGCAGGTTGTCGGGCACCAGGACCTGGCGCAGCGTGACCTGGTTGGGGCCGTGAATCGCCTGACCCAGGCCGTGGGCGAAGAGCATCAGCGTGAACGCCGGCGCGGCGAGCGGCAGAGGCGCCAGCGCGAACACCAGCGACGCCGGCCCGAACAGCCCCACGCCCATCTGCATCGCGCGGCCAACCCCGAATCTGCGACTGAGGGGGCGCGACGCCAGCGCCCCAAGCACGAAACCCAGGTTGCCGATGGCCACGGTCACGCCTATGCCGGCCGCTGTTACGCCCGCCTCGTTCACCAGATAGAGGAACGCGACCGCCATCGCCACGCTGCGGAAGAAGTTGTTCGTCGACGCGGTGGCGATGATCGCGCGGACGATGGGCTGACCGAGGACGAATCGGAAGCCTGCGGTCACATCGGCCAGCATCCTGGGGCGGGAGCGCGTCTGCTCCTGATCGGGCTCGGTCTTGCGCATGCCAAACAAGAGGGCACCCGATGCCAGGAAGGACAGGGCGTCGGCAGCGAGCGCGTTGGCAGCGCCGGCGAGCGACACGAGCAGTCCGCCCGTTGCCGGGCCGGTGATCAGCGCTGCCGATCGGGCGAGCTCCATGCGCGCGTTGGCGCGGTGCAGCACATCACCTTTAAGGACACGCGGGATCCAGCCGGTGAAGCCCACGTCGTAGAGCGTCCCGGCGCAGCTCGCCAGGAATGCGACGAGCACGACCAGCGGCAGCGACAGGTAGCCGGTGATCGCCGCGAGCGGGATCGAGACCAGCAACACGAACCGCGCGAAGTCGGCGGCGATGACGATGGGCGCCCGGCGCCGACGCCGGTCGACCCATGCCCCGGCGGGCAGGCTGAGCAACAGCGCCGGCAGCGCCTGGGCGGCACCGATGATCGCGATCTCTGCTGGACCGGCGCCCAGGACGCTGATCGCCAGCAACGGCAACGCGATGTCCGTGACGGCATCGCCCGCTCGAGTGATGAGCTCGGCCGTCGTGATGGCCGTGGCGAGATTCCACCGCGCCTTTGGGCCGGGCGACGCGGCGTTGGTCAACGTTTGCGCGCGGCGGCCGACCGACTCTTCAGGAGCTCCAACAGCTTCACGGTGGTGTTCCAGCTGCGAATTGTCATCTGCTTGTACTCGGGTGTGCCTACGATCCGGTTGAGCCGGCTCTTCGTCCGCTGCGCGCTGATGCGCTGCGAATAGACCACGCGGGATCCCGGCCAGATCGTGTCGACACCCTCGCGCGGGCTGAACACCTTCATCGCGGCGGCCGCCTTGACGTCGATCAGGAACACGGCGTCGCTGTGGTACTTGCCGGGCTCGTCGCCGAAGCCCTTGGGCCGCTTCTTGACGACGGCTTCGAGGTCGCGCTGCGTCAGCACCAGCGCCCGCGCCGACTCGCGGCTCACCTTGAATTTGTCGGCGAGCAGCCCCTCCACCGCTGCCTGGGTAGCCGCGGCGGATTTAGTCGAGTCCAGGATGAGGTTGCCGCTGGCGATGTACGACGCGACGTTTTCGAAGCCGAGCGCCTCGAGCGCCGTGCGCAGGGCGGCCATCGAGATGACGTTCTTGCCGCCGACGTTGACCCCGCGCAGCAGCACCACGTAGGTGTTCATCTCGGGCATCTGGGCAAGCGTATAGTCGGCAACGTGGCATCGCTGAAGAGACTCAGCCACGCGACGGTGGTCGCGGGACTGGCAATGGTGTTCGCGACTCAGACCGTGGCCGCGGCCACGCCGCGCGTCCTCGCGACGGTCAGCAATCCCTTCGCCAGCTGCACAATCGGTGCCGGTCCGCCCGAGTGGGAAACGGTCAACTACCTCAACGCCGAGGTTGAGCCGATGGTCGCCGTGAACCCCGCCAACCACCGCAACATCATCGGCGTGGTCCAAC
>JAXDLE010000010.1:0-14966 GCA_034666725.1 Chloroflexota bacterium | reverse complement strand
ACGCGTTCCTTGACACGAACATCCTTGTCAATGGTTACCCCACCGACGAGTACTGCACCGCGTCTGGCTGCAGCGCTCGCGATGCCGACGGCCATGGCACGCACACTTCGACAACTGCTGCTGGCAGCTCGGTCGACCACGCCGTCGTGAACGGCACCGACTACGGCCACATCAGCGGCATTGCCCCCGGGGCGTCGGTCATCATGTACCGCGTCTGCAACTCCAACAGCTGCTACAACTCAGACTCGATGGCTGCCGTCGAGCAGGCGATCGATGATGACATCGACGTCATCAACTTCTCGATTGGTGGCGGGGCCGATGCCTATTCAGACGGCGTCGAGCTCGCTTTCCTGGACGCCTACGCGGCCGGCATCATGGTCAACGCCTCGGCCGGCAACTCCGGCCCCGGCGCGGGCACGACCGAGCACGGTGGCGGTTGGGTCAACACCGTTGGCGCCTCGACGCTCAACCGCGCCTTTGCTATGACTTTGCACCTGGTCGCCACGGGCGGGACCGGCCCGCTGACAATGGATGTTCCAGGCGTCGGCGTAAGCGGCGGCGTCAGCTCTTCCCCGGTAGTCCTCGGCTCAGCCACTGTGGCTGGCCAGAAGTGCACGACGCCTGCAGGCGGCGGCGCGTACACGGGCCAGATCGTTGTCTGCGAACGCGGCACCAACGCCCGCGTCGAGAAGGGTTACAACGTCTTCCTCGGCGGTGCTGTGGGCATGATCCTGTACAACACCGCGGTCACGGACGTCGAGACCGACAACCACTTCCTACCCACAGTCCACGTGAACGATGCGTCGTCGTCCATCGCGGCCTTCGTATCCGGGCATACCGGTGTGACGGCCAACTGGGTCAACGGCGTACCGAGCGCGGCTCAGGGCGACGTAATGGCGTCGTTCTCCTCGCGCGGCCCGCTGGGCGACTTCATCAAGCCGGACGTGACTGCACCTGGCGTGCAGATCCTCGCCGGCGCCTCACCGCAGCACCTCGACGACCCGGCCGATGGCCTTGGTCCGGACGGGCAGCTGTACCAGGCAATCGCCGGCACCTCGATGTCGGGCCCCCATGCAGCCGGTGTCGCGGCCCTCTTGAAGGCCGCTCACCCCAGCTGGACGCCGGGCCAGATCAAGTCGGCGATGATGACCTCGTCGGTCCAGAGCGTGGTCAAGGAAGACGGCAGCACGCCGTCTGATCCCTTCGACCGCGGCGCCGGGTCGATCCGCGCAAATCGCGCAGTCAACCCGACCGTGACCTTCGATGTGACCGCTCCGCAGTACTTCGCTGCGGCCAGCGATCCGTCCAGCCGGATTGACCTCAACCTGGCAAGCGTCAATGCACCCAACATGCCTGGCCAGATCACGACGATGCGCACCGCGGTCAACGTGACCGGCGTTTCGCAGACGATCCACATCTCCGCCTCGGCGCACATCATCGTTACGCCGAACACGATCACTCTTAGTCCATGGGGCTCCGCGAGCTTCCAGGTCAAGATCGACGGCCAGAAGCTTGCCGACGGCCAGTATTTCGGCAAGATCACCCTTGACCCGGCAGCCGGCGGCTACATCAATGCCGTGCTTCCGGTCGCATGGGACAAGCACCCCGGCGACATCTCGCTCAGCAATGAGTGCGACGCGCCGGCCGAGACTTTCGTCGCTCAGCAGCTGACGATCGACAAGGGCGAGACGGCCGAGTGCACGGTCAGTGCGACCAACTACACCCCGGTCGACGCCAACGTCCAGATCAAGGTGAAGGCGCCCAACACGGGTCGGCTGATCATCAAGAACTGGACTGCGGGCAACAAGACGGGCAACGGCTTCACCTGGAACGGGACACTCGATGCCTCGCTCCCGCCGCCCGTTGATTCGATGACCACTCCGGGCTTCGGGTGGCTCGAGCTCTCCGAGGACGTTGATCCGGAGTCGACCTTCGGCAACAACTTCGGCGACGAAACCCTGATCAACTACGACCTCTCCGGAGGCTACGAGCTCTACTACGGCGACATTGTTTACGACACCATCGGTGTCACTTCCGACGGGTACCTGGTCTTGGGCGGCGGCGATGCTTCCGACCTCAACTTCGTACCCCAGGAGATGCCCGATCCGGCACATCCGAACAACGTTCTCGCACCGTTCTGGACCGATTTCGATATGAGCGGCGATTCGCAGCCCACGGTGGGCGGTGGCGACCTCTACATCGGGTTCGACGGATGTTTCTTCATCTTCGAGTGGAAGAACGTTCCCATCTGGGGAACTGACACCACCCGTTCATTCGAGGTCACGATCGGCACCGTGGACTGCATGGATGCCCTCAACGGTGGCAATGACCTCATCACGTTCGACTACGACTCGGGCGACAACGGCCCAGGCGACGCCCTTACGCCGATGAACGTCGGTGCTGAGGATGCGCTCGGTCTGACCGCTGCCGACCTTGGCGTCGACGACACCGGGACGGTTGCGCCGGATGACGATGGCTACTACATCGACACCCTGGACTCGATCCCCGGTGGCACCATCACGATCGACTACGACGCCTTCGGCAAGAAGACGGGTAACTTCGACGTGAAGGCGACGATGACCAGTGACGTGACCCAGGGCACCGACTACCAGATCGTCAAGATCCACGTAGTCAACGCAGGTCCGTAGTTACCTCAACCATGTAGCGCCGCGACCAGCTCGCGGCAATGAGAAGGGGCCGGCGGCAAGCCGGCCCCTTTCTCTATGTCATGGACCCGCTAGGCTCGGCGCCATGCGCAACCTGACCGCCGCGATCTGTTTACTGGTCGCCGCTTGCTCGACCTCGCTCGGCCCGGCCCACACGACACCAAATGACGGTCCGACTGCGGCACCTTCAGCGACGCCAGTTGCGCAGCCGACTGACACCCCAGAAGCGTTTCCCAGTCTCGCGCCGGGCGCCATCAGGTTCCGCGTCGTCAACTTGTACCGCGACCCCGCAGGCAGCCCTGCTGCCGTTGATGTCTACGTCCGCACCCAAGGCCTGGTGCAGGCGGCCCCGGCCCGCCTCGACCTGCCATACGGCGAGTCGACCGACTACTTCTCCCCGCCCGATCCGGGCTCGGTCGTCGTGACCGCCGCCGGCGCCGGCGATCCCACCTGTGTCATCAGCTGCCCGCACTTCATCGTCGAGAGCAGTACGAACTTCGGCGAGGGCGACGCGCGCACGATCATCCTCTACGGCGACGGCTCGCTCGAGCTGTGGCACAACCCAGAGCCAGGGACTGTCGGCACGACCGGCAACGCCCTGGCACCGGCGGATCCGTCGGCCGCCCTGCTATTCGTGGTCGCGGTGGCGGTTCCGGAGGCCGATTTCGGTCTGCGCCTGGGCTTCGACGGCGTCTCGGGCTGCCAGCTCAATCGGATGTCGGAAAGCGTCTTGATCGGTGGCAACCAGATCGCCGTCTTCGCGTTCCCGCTGTCGGCAGAGGTGCTGCTGTATGACACCCGTGACCCTGATTGCGCGCAAGAGCCGGTAGGCGGGCCGTTCGAGGTCAGCGGCGCACCGGGCTCACGAACGCTGCTCATCCTTTTCGGCGCGCTCGGATCAATGGACGCGGTCAGCCTGGACATCTAGCGCAAGGGACGCGGTCTGCGGCCGCCGATTTGTTGACGGCCCTGGTTCCGAGTCGGCTCGGTGACTCAGTCAAGGGCCCCTGACTCAGTTATGCACGGCGCCTGACTCAGTCAAAGAGTTGACTCGCATGAGTGGGGCCACGCGAATCGCCTGCGCAACAGAACGTGGGCTAGGCGACGCCCAGGCTCGCGGCGCTAGACCCCGAGGCGCGCCAGCAGGTCCTCGAGGTCGCGCTTCGTGCCCTCGTCGAGCGCCGGCCCCGGGGCGCGGACCTTGTCGCTCGCGATGGCGCCGCGACGCATGTAGATGTGCTTGCGGATGGGCAAGTTGAGCAGCTGCTGGTTTTCGAACCGGATGAGCGGCATCCAGCGGTGGAAGATCTCGACCGCGCTTGCCTCGTTGCCCGACTTCCAGGCGCGCATGATCGCTACGAGCGTCTCGGGGTAGCCGAACCCGGTCATCGTCCCGACCGCGCCGCTGCGCAGCTCCTCGATCAGCATCTCCCCGCCCAGGCCGCCCAGCACGCGCAGGTTCTTGTTCGCGGCCAGCAGGCGCGCGACCTTCGGGGCGGTCGGCTCTTCCTCGAGCTTGACCACGCGCAGGTTCGGGGCGTCAGACGCCATGCGGCCAATGAGCTCCGCGGTCATCCACACCCCGAGCGCGGGCAGGTCCTGGATGACGACCGGCAGCTCCGGCACCGCCTCGGCGACGCGCACGAAGTTGCGCCGCACGGCCTCGTCGTTCGGCCGTGCCAGCGGCGGCGCGCTGAGCATGACGCTGTGAGCGCCCATCGCCCGCGCCTCGCGCGCGTATTCAATTGAGCGGTAAGCCGAGGCCGCGCTGATCGTCACGCACACCGGGACGCGGCCGTTCGCCTGGGCGAGCGTGACCTCGACGATGGCCGATCGCTCGCGATCGGTCACCTTGGCGCCCTCCCCCAGCACGCCGAGGATGGTCATTCCCTCGACACCGGATCCGACCACGAAATCGGTCAGCTTGCGCAGGCTCGGCAGGTCAAGCTCTTCGTCAGGGTGGAAGGGCGTCGGGACGATGTTCCATACGCCCACAAGTTGATCGGTGCGTCGTGCCAGCTCGTCCATCACCACGGCAGCATCTGACGCAGCGCGAAGACGACGTTGGCCGGCCGCTCAGCCATGCGGCGCATGTACCACGGGAACCAGTAGTCGCCGTACGCGATGAGGACGCGCACGTTGTAGCCCTCGCCCTTGAGCCGGCGCTGCTGGTCGGCGCGAATGCCGTAGAGCATCTCGATGTCGAACGCGCCCCGTGACAGGCCCATTGACTCCGCTGCGGCCGCGACCTTTTCAATTAGCGCAACGTCGTGCGTGCCCATGCCCAGGAAGATGTCGCGGCCGTCCTTGAGGTGGGTCAGCATCGCGACGCACAAAGACAGGTAGCTCGCGTCGACATCCGGGCGCTTCTGCCACGCGACGGCGGGCGACTCCTTATATGCGCCCTTGACGAGCCGGATCTTCGGGCCCAACGGCAGCAGCGCCTCGACATCGGCCGCGGTTCGATGCAGGTAGGCCTGCAGGCACACGCCGACGTTCGGGTACTTGGCCTTGAGTCGGCTGTATTCGGCCAGCGTCTTGTCGGTGTAGTCGGAGCCTTCCATGTCGATCCAGACGATCTGGCCGCTCGCGGCCGCGGTCTCACACAATCGATTCGTGTGGCGCTGCATGTCCGCATCGGACATGTCCATCGCGAGGTGGGTCAGCTTGACGCTCGCCTCGCCCTTGATGCCGCGGCGGTGGATCTCCTCGATGAGCCAGTTGTAGTGATCGGCCGCCTCTTCATGTTGTTCGGCCCGAGTAACGTTCTCGCCCAGCCTCGTGAAGAGGGTGGCGATACCGGATTCGTCGCGGAACTTCTCGGCCGCCTTGAGCGCGTCCTCGGCCGACTCACCGGGCATGAACTTGCGCACGGCGCGCTTGGCAAACCACAACTTGGGGATGTTGCGGCGCATCCAGGTATTGCTTGCCATCCACAGCAGCAGTCGTCGCATCGGTGCCGCTAACGTTAGCGGCGTGGACCTTGGACTTGCAGGAGCGCGCGCGCTCGTAACCGGCGGATCGGCGGGATTGGGCGCGGCCGTGGCGCGGTCGCTCACCGAAGAAGGTGCGCGCGTTGCCATCGCGGCGAGACCTGGCGACCGACTAACCGCGACTGCTGCCGAACTATCCGCCCTGGCAATCCCCGCCGACCTCGCCACCCCGGACGCCCCGGCGCACGTCGTCGAAAGTGCCGCGGCCCAGCTGGGCGGACTCGACGCGCTGCTCATCAGCATGGGCGGCCCGCCGCCCGGCAAGTTCACCGAGGTCACCGACGAAGCCTGGCAGAAGGCGCTCGACATGACGCTCTGGTCGACGCTGCGCCTCCTTCGCGCGGCGCTGCCCCTTCTTACAGAAAGCGCCAATTCCGGCCGGGCCGGTTCAATCTGCATCATCCTCTCGTCGAGCGTGCGCGAGCCAATCACCGCGCTGACCACCTCGAACCTGCTCCGGCCCGGCCTCGCCGGCCTGCTCAAGTCGCTCGTCGCCGAGATCGCGCCGGTGCGCATCAACGGCATCGCCCCGGGCCGCGTCGCGACCGATCGCATCACCCAGCTGGACGCTGACCGCGCTCAGCGCAGTGGCGAATCAGTCGAGGAGATCCAGCGCCAGGCCATCGCGCGCATCCCGCTCGGCCGTTACGGCGAACCGGCCGAGGTGGGCCGCGTCGGCGCCTTCCTGCTCTCCCCCGCGGCCTCGTACGTCAGCGGCGTCATCGTCGGTGTCGACGGCGGCATGATCCGCTCGCTGCCATAGCGAAGGGACGAGACACGATGACCAGGGAAGAGATGCGCGACAAGATCCAGGGCGCGATCGACTACCTCAACGCTAACCCGCTGGAGGCGCGCTACCGCGACGATCCTGCCGTCGCCCATCTCGCCGACCCGACGACCCTCAAGGTTGACGTCACAGGCACAGCCGGCGAACACATCACGACCGACATGCCGACATCGGTCGGCGGCAGCAACAGCACCACCAGCCCGGGCTGGTTCCTGCGCGCCGCGGAAGCGAGCTGTGTCGCGACGCTGATCGCGATGCGCGCCGCCCATCAAGACGTTCAGCTGACCGACATCAAGGTCACGGTGGACTCGGAGTCGGACGATCGCGGCATCCTGGGCGCGGACCCGACCGCGCCGGCCGGCCCCATGAGCACTCGCGTGGCCGTCCGCGTCGCGTCAGTCGGTGCCGACGAGCACCAGCTTCGGGGGATCGTGGAGTGGGCCGTCGAGCACTGCCCGGTGACCGATGCCGTTCGTCGGGCGATTCCCATGGCCATCGAGCTCGAAATAAGCCGATCTGAGGCCGCTGACCCCCTCTAGACGGGGTTTGACCGCCGGGTCTACGCTACGCGGTCCAAATGGAGATCACGACTACCCGTGGGGCCGGTGCGGCGCTCGACACGATGCCGTCATGCCCCGACTGCGGCACGGACATGGTTGTTCGCGCGCAGTGGCACAACGGCCACGTGCAGGGGCTCAGCTGGACATGCCGCCGCGCACCCGGTTGCGAGGGCACGCGCAAAATCCGCAACCCCGACGAGATCCGGCCCATCAATCACGACGCGAGCACCCAGGCGATCTTCGACTGGGAGAGCACCCATGACTCACGGGCGCGACGCCGCGATGCACGAGGCGCGACCGAATCGAAGCTCGGCGGCGTCTTCGGCAAGCTCTTCAGCCGGCCCGCCGATCGGAATTCCGAGTATGCCGAATCCGGTCCGGCGCTTCGCGGATCCGCCGGCTACTTCGACAGCCTGGTCGAGCTCGGCTTCGTGGTTCTCGATGATCGTCACCTGCCGCACGCCCGAGCAGCAATGGACAACATCCTCGTGGGGCCGTCCGGCGTGTTCGTTGTCGAGCGCAAGACTTGGCCCGGCCACCTCGCCGTGTCGGCCGACGCGATCTACGTCGACGGTCGCCAGCGCATGGGCGCGACCGATGCGGTCCTCCGCGCCACCGACGCATTCGAGGAGACCATGGCCCACGAGCTGAAGCCCGTCGGCGCCATGGTGCGGCCGGCGATCCTCTTCGAGGGCGCGACCAACAAGACCGTCGACGGCGCCGTCGACAGGGTGCTCGTCGGTGGCACGCGCGGCCTGCCCAAGCTGATCCGCGGCACAGCCGAGCCAGTCCTTGGCCCCGAGACCATCGTCCGCCTGGCCCTCGCCGCGGACCGCCTGCTGGAGTAGGTGGCCGCTCCTCCTCCCTGCACGGGAAACGGTCTGCCCGCCCGTCGCGAGTCAACTCCTTGACTTAGTCACGCGCCCTGACTCATCGCGCCGTGACTCACCCGCAATCCGCCGGCTGTGCCCGCCGGTCGCGAGTCAACTCCGTGACTTAGTCACGCGCTCTGACTCGTCGCCGTGACTCACCCCCCAATCCGCCGGCTGTGCTCGCGGTCGCGAGTCAACTCCTTGACTGAGTCACGCGCTCTGACTGGTCGTGCCGTGACTCGTCGCGCCCTGACTCATCGCGCCGTGACTCATCGCAATTCGCCGATACGCCGACGGCAGTCCGGCGATAAGCGGCCGGTGCTGGAATCGGCTCCATGGCAACAGAGTGGCCTTCAGGTTCGTGGCCCCAGATGGAGCGCTACAAGGCACGCCGGGCGTTGGAGGAAAGCCAGTACGAGCACGCCGACCGCTTCTGGCACGCGCCCAAGCCCAGCCTCGAAATCTTCGGTCAGCGCATCCGCCAAGGTCGGCACCGCGTCGGCCTGAGTCAGCGACAGCTCGCCAATCGGTCGGGCGTTTCGCAAAGCACGATCTCGCGACTGGAGCGTGGTCGGTGCATCGGTCTGGCGTTCATACGGCTGGTTGCCATCTGCAGCGCCATGGGGTCCGATTTTCCCTTCGGCTCCTGCCCGCACGATCACCACTGCCGCTGGCCGACATCCCCGCCAGAGGCAGACCTCGAGCCGGACCCTGATGCACAGCCCTTGACTCAGTCACAAAGCTGACTCGCGGAGGTAGGGTCGCAAGTTTTCGACAGCAAAGGGCAACGCGTAGAGTCCCTCCGATGAGATCTGCGCTTGTGCTCTTTAGCGCCGCCCTGTTTGTCGTCGCGTGCAGACACGCGACGGCGGACACGCCCTCGCCGTCAATCCCCGTGTCTCATGGGCTCCAGCCCCACGGCGAGACGCAGGAAGCGACGGTCACGGACATCGTCGATGGCGACACGATCCACGTGGAGATCGGTGGCCAGGAGTTCCGCGTGCGCTACATCGGGATCGATGCCCCGGAGATCGCCCACGACGACAACCCGGGCGAGCTGCTGGGGGCAGAGGCTTCCCAGGCGAACGCGGCCCTGGTCGAAGGCCAGACCGTGATCCTCGAGAAGGACGTGTCCGACACCGACCAATTCGGACGGCTCCTGCGCTACGTTTGGCTACCGCCAGAAACCGATACAAAGGACTGGACGATGGTCGAGCTCGAGCTCGCCCACACAGGCATGGCCGACGTCAAGAGTTACCCGCCCGACACCTACTGGCAGGTGATCCTGCGCCAGACCCAGGCCAGCGCCAGAGACGCTGGCTTGGGGATCTGGGCGAGCCCAGCTAACCCGCCACAAACTCCAGTTGGCGGCCGACCGCCTTATTGAGGGCGGATTGCTCGCGGGTGGTCAGCTCGCGCAGCAGGCTGGTCTCGACGGCCGGCCCTGACTTCCCAGCGACGCGGCGCCACCAGCCGATGAGCTGCCCGTCGAGGAACAGGCCGTTCAACCACGACGGCGTGTTGAGCGCCGTGTGCGGGCCGAGGCGGTTGAGATTGATCGGATGGCGGGGTGATCGGTAGCCCACGACGTACTCGTCAAAGCCCTGCAGCAGGTGGAAAGTGGGTGATCGGTCGTCCGCGCCGCCGGCGGTCGAATCGCCGGCCCACCAGTGGTCGGTGCCCTCAACGGTCACCTTCTCGAGAGCGGCGCCGGCAGCGCCAATTCCGCGCCGCGTGTCAGCGACGGTGAGCGTCGACCACCAGGTGAAGTCGGCGACCGTCGCCGGGCCGTGGCCGGTGAAGTAGCGCAGCACCAGCTCGCGCAGGGCGTCATCGCGATCGAAGGCAGCGGCCGTCTTCTCCGGGGCGCGCTCGTCGAGCAGCGCGTACGTCTGGACGTTGCCCTTGGGCTTGCCGCTGGCGACGACGAGCGACGTCTCGGCGGCCATGACCATGAAAGCGAGGCGCTGCCCATCCACGGCGACGCCGCCGCGCACTATGGCCGCGCCCAGTTCGGGGCGGGTGAGGTGATTGCCGCCAGCGAGCGCAGCGGTGACGGAGTCGAGGGCGCGGGCGTAATCGGCCGGCCCGATGCCCAACTGTGTGTGGCGACGCGTGACGACGGGCGCCCAGCGCGGCGCCGTCAGCCGCATCATCCAGCGGATGTCGCGCGGCAGGACGAAGTGCCACGTGGGCCTGAGGATGTGCGTCCGCAGGATCCGGCCGCTCGCGACCGCCCGCTCGACCGCGGAGGCAGCGACACCAGGACCGGCGAGCCGCTGGCCCAGCGACCAGCGCGCCAGTTGATATTCCTGCGACTGGACCGCGCCGAGCCAGCCAACGACCCCCTCGGGTTTGGCGAGCTTCTCGGCGGCCAACGCCAGGCGCTGGACGCGCAGGCGGAGACGCGCGATTTCGGCCAGCTTCATGCCGCGCGGATGCTAGGGCCTGCGGAAGCTAGGGCGTTCGGATCTTCCAGAACGAGTTCTTGCGCGCGATCTTGTCGCCGCGGAATGTCCAGATGTCGCAGCCGCGGACCTCGATGCGCTGGCCATCGACAGCGTTGCCTGAGATGAGCCACTCCGAAACGCCGTGATCCCCGGCGACGAAGTGCGAATCATCGGTGTAGCGCACGTCCGGGATGCCGGCGAAGCGATCGGCAAACGCGGCGCGCAGAGCGTCGGGGCCCTCGAGCCGGCGACCCCACGGCTCCGTGCCGCGCGGTGCCTCGAAGACGCAGTCGTCGGTGAAGTGGACCATGATCCCGTCCAGGTCATGCCGATCGAATGCGGCGGTGACCTGGCGAATGACGCTCAGCCGCGTCTCGTCATCGCTCATTCCTAACGGCCAGCGTGGGCCCTACGAGGCGCGATAGAACAGCCAGGCGTCCTGCATGCGCTGCGTCTGACCCGGGGTGAACTCCGTGTAGCACGTGTCATACGAGTAATCCATGTAGTTGTGGATGGGGTCCACGCCCGGTGAATCGGGGCAGGAGTCCTTGCCTTCCGGGCAGCCGGAGGTCGGGACCGACATCGCCGGCGTGTCGTCGACGAAGTCGCCCGGCGCCTTGCAGCCACCATCGAAGGTGTGCGCGAGGTTGAGCCAGTGGCCAGACTCATGGGTCAGTGTCTCGCCCTGGTCGTAGCGGCCGGCATACGTCGTCGAGGCACCGGGGACCGAGCGCCAGTTGAGCACGATGCCATCGAGATACGACTGGTTCGTTTCCGTGATCGACGGGTAGTACGCCCAGCCCAGGTAGCCACCGCCCAGTGTCGAGTAGACATTCAGGTCGCTGTCATCGCCGCGCTTGAGTGCCTTCTTCATGGCGTGCTCCGCGCCGGATGCGTCGGTCGTGTACCACATCGGGTACTCGGTGCGGTCAACGCCGGCAAGGCTGAAGCTGAAGCCGGTGTCGGCTCCGCCCTCACCGCCGCCGAAGGTGTTGTTGAGCACCGTGATCTGGTCGCGGATCTGCTTCGAGGTCAGGTTGCCCTCACCGTTGCCGGTGATGATGTGCCAATACACGTCGACCGACGCGCTGAAACCGCCCGGAATGCGCGCGGCCCTGCCCTTGGCACTCGCGGGGAGAGCGGTGGCGGTCTGGTCGAGTGCAGGTTCGCGAACCATGCCGTCGCGGCCGGTCGCCTCTCGGCTGGTCGAGGCAGCGTGCGCGCCTGCCCCGCAGTCGGAGTCGTGCTTGGACAGGGCCGACTGGCCGCGGGAAGCAGCAGCCACGGGCGAGGCGACCAACGCGCTGGTAACCAGGACGGCCATGGAAAGTGTGAGCACACGGCGAATCACGACGAATCCCTCCTCAAGGTGTTGGGCGTCACTCTAGGGCCGCGAGCGGCAAGCTCGCCTGCGCAGTTGCTTGCAGTTGTCTAGCGGATCACGAGCGGCGGCCTATGGCTTCAGCGACATCAGCGGCCGGAAGAGCTGGACCGGCCCGCCCTCCCCGATCGCGGCCCTCAGCTCGTCGCTCGCCTCACCCAGGATCTTGCCTTCGAAAGTACCCGTGGCCAGGACGGGAGCCATGAATTCGCCGACGTTCTTGAAGTGGTCCATGAGCGCCTGGGAGTCGCGATAGCGCTCGATGTAGACGGCCTGTGACTCGTCGGCGCTGACATAGACATCGAGCGCCAGCGTGCCCGGCTCAGTCTTGCGAACCAGTTCGAGCTCCTGCTCGACGATGCGCTTGTATTCCTCGAACCCGCCAGGGTGAAACTTGACCCGGCCGATGCCAATGATCTCGGACACTCAGCGCCTCCCCACGAGATACCACGTTTCGATGTCGCCCTTGCCCTTGACCGCGACCATGCCGCGCGCTCTCTGGGTGCGAGTGGTCGGCCGCCGATTGGGTCACGGCTTTAGCCTGACTATGCGCGGCGGGCGGCGTAGAGGTGAACCGTGCCTGCGACGCCCTTTAACTCGGTCTCACCCAGGTCGGTAAAAGCGAGGTGAGATGCCTCGGCGGAGTTGACGACAACCTGGCTGACCACGACCTCACCCGGTCGAGCGTATCCGGCGATGCGCGACGCGATATTGACGGTCTGGCCGTAGTAGTCGCCTCCCTGCATCACGACCGGACCGGCGTGCAGGCCAACGTGTGCCGGCGGCAATCCGGCCGCGGTAACACCTGCTGCCATGTCGAGGGCGGCCATCACCCCCGATCCGGGATCGCGGAAATAGAACATCACGCCGTCTCCAAGCCACTTCACCGCGCGCCCGCCGTACTGGACCGAAGTCCGTTGAACGAGTCGCGCCAGATCATGGGCGAGCTCTGCGGCGGCTTCGTCGCCGCGCTCGGCAGTGAGGCGGGTGTAGCCGGTGATATCGAGGAAGCAAACGGCCGGCGGTCGCTCCATAGCGCTGTACAAGCCCGCGCGGGCCAGATCTCTCTCCCAGCCCTCGATGATGCCCGCTGTCCAGTTATGCGCCTGCTGAGCGTGATAGATCGCCACCAGCGCACGATCTGACGCCGCAGCGATGAGTTGCGTGCCCCTAGCTCCGGCCGCTCCGATGTCGGCGCCCGTCGCACCCGGTTGTTTCGCAGCCGCCTCGATTACGAAGCGCCGAAAATCGTTCGCGTCGGCCGTAGTGACGCGCTGCAGACTGTCACCCATGGTCCGCAGCCCGCGCTCGATGGCTGCCGGTGAATACCCGCTTGCCAGCTGACCTTCGATCAAGGGCACCACGGCCAGCTCGTTCTCGCCCACGCGATCGGTCGGACTGGGCAGGGCCGAGCCGATGGCCTCCCGGATGACCAGCAGGAGATTGATAGGGATGCCCTTGCTGGCGCTGAGCTCTTCAAAGGTCTGATTGGTCAGCGCGGAGAACATGTCGAAGGCCGGGTTGTCGAGGAAGTCGAGCGCTATGTGCCCGGTCTTGAGCTCAGCCGCGAGCGCGTCGAGTGGCAGCCCGGCCGCAGTAAGGTCGCGCACGAGCCCGATCTTGCGTATGTCACCCGATGTGAACCGATCGTCCGCACGCTCGCCCAGCATCCCGAGCTCGAGGATCTGGGTCAGCTGATCGACGCTGACGTCGGCGCGTTCGGCTGCCTGCTGCCTGGAGTAGTCGCTCATCGAGCCACTCTAGGGGCCTAGTTGGGCCCCGGGCTACTCCCCGACGGAAGTGTCCTCGATGACCGCCAGGATGTTGTCCGCGTTGTCCTTGAACCAGGCGATTGCCGGGCCCTGCGGGTCGCGCGCGATGCCCATCTCGTCCTGCTGCATCTGGGGCATGTCGTATTGCTCCATCTCGATGCCGGCGCCCTTCAGGTCGCCCACCGCGGCCGCGATGTCGTGCACGATGAAGTTGAGCACGGTGAACGAGGCCGGCTCGTGATTGGGCTTGGGGTAGATGGTTACGTGCTGATCGGCGCCGAGCACGACCTCGATCAGGCCCATCGGCGTGTCCTTGACATCAAGCCCCAGCTTGTTGCCGTAGAACTCCTTCGCGGCCTCGATGTCATTAGTCGAATAGCTGGCAAACGCGGACCTGACTTTCAACACGGCACACCTCGCATGACTTGGATCCGGGATTCTAGGTGCCGTAGCCTCGGGCCGCGCCGGGCTGTATCGTCGGCCCACAAATGCGCACCGAACAGTCCAGTCGTCGTTGGCGCTCGTTGGCCTTGGCGATGGTCATCGGCGTGATCGGCGGCGGGTGCGCATCCGCACCGAGCGGGACTGGCACTCCAATTTTGGCCACGACCGGGCCCACCGCACCTACGACCGGGCCAACCGCACCCAGCACGCCGAACCCGTCCGCGAGTGCGCCCGGCTCACCGGCGACCACCGGACTCCAGGTCAGCGGAACCTCCGAGTCATCCAGCGACGTGACCAACGACGATGGTCTCGGCCACGTCGTCCACACGGTCATTCATCAGACGGGTACGGTCACGGCGATCGGCGCTGCCGATGGCTCGCTGAGCGGGACTGCGAGCTTTGTCTACCGGGAGGATTACAAGTTTGTTGGCGAGGGATGCGCCACCGAGTGGACGACCGGAGACGTGGCCTGGGACGTGGCCGTCTCCGGCTCCTGGCACCAAGAGGCGGATTCGAGCTTAACGATCGTGCTGACGCCCGCGTCCGCCGATGGCCCGGGAATCCAGGCGGACTTCCTCTGCCTCGGGGATATCACCATGCATCCGATTGCCTTGCCTTTTATCGGAAGTCTCGTCAACGGATCGTTCGACAGCCACGTAGACGTGCTCCCTGGGGGTAGCTCGGGATCAGATTTCTCCTGGATCGAGGAGCACCTGCAGGCGAACTAAACGGGGTCTGCGCATCAGCGCTTCGCTAGAGTCCGCTGGTGCATCGGCGCGACGGGAAGCTGATCGTTTCGGCTACTGACCTGGTCGGGTTTCTTGAGTGCGGCCACCTATCGGCGCTCGATATGGCTGTGGCGAACGGCGAGCTCGATAAGCCGTTCTTCAAGGACGCCACGCTTGACCTGATCCGCGATCGAGGCGGGCGGCACGAAGGCCGTTACATCGAGCAACTCAGGGCCGATGGTCGCGTAATCACGGACCTGTCGACAGGCAGGGATCTGCCCTACCAGGAGCGGGCCGAGCAGACGATCGCGGC
>JAXDLE010000009.1:0-7641 GCA_034666725.1 Chloroflexota bacterium | reverse complement strand
TTCACTGGGCCTGGCGACAGGGCACTTCGAGTGGGGTCATGCCGAGCCAGAGGTGATGACCGGTTTGGCGTTGGCGGCTGACGACGCGACGGGCGCCTTCTACCTCGGAACCACGGCCTTCGGTACGGATCCCGCTTTGACCAGGTACGTGCCCGTGACAGGCGGGTTCGTCCGTGACACTTCTTTTGATCACGATTTGGGTTCGTTCCCAGATCAGGACGAGACGGCAATTACCGGCCTGGCGTTGTTGGGCGCCCGGCTATATCTGGGCGGCTATTTCACCTCGGTCGACGGGCAGACGCGTCAGGGATTGGCGCGGCTTGACGCAGCCGGATCTCTCGACTCGTGGGCCCCCGCTCTCCTCGACGAGTTGGGTGCGCCCGACGACGCCAGCCTGGATTTGCAGCCGCGCGACTTCGTCGAATCAAACGGCGCCGTCCTTGTCAGCGGTGTGTTCGACTGGTATCCGCGCGGCGGCGGGACGGTCACGCCCATGTCAAGCCTGCTTGTGTACGACGCAGACGCTGGCGACCGCGTGCGGCCTTCAGAGAGCAACGATCCGTGGTTCCCATCGCACCCCAGCTCATACGGCGCTTACGACATAACGATGAGTGACGGCTCGATCTATGTGGCCATGGGCTACAGCGGCATCGAGGCCTTCGATCCGACGACGTTCGACTACCTACCGGACAGCTCTTTTACGACCGAGTTCAACGGGGTAAACGTGGTGTATGCACTAGCGACACAGCCCGCCCCACCAACTCTCAGGACTGCATCTGCGGCGTCAGTGTCCGCAGTCGTTGCCGCCGGAGACCTGCCTCGCTGGGGAAATCACCCGACAGGCAACATCGTGGCATTAACTCCCAACCTGGCCGATCTCTCGCCGCCAATCGTGTCCGTTCCCAAGGCAAAGCTCCTCGCCGCTCAGCCAGCAGCAACCACTATCAACCTGCGAGTGTCCTGGCCGGCAGCCACGGATGCGTCAGGCATTGGCCAGTACCAGCTCCAGTACAAGAAGGGCAGCGGTTCCTGGACGGCGGTAGCCCTGGGCTCGCCGACTGCGCTCGCCGTCGATGTGCCCGTAGCGCCTGGGAAGGTGTACCAGTTCCGGCTGCGCGCGACGGACACGGCGAGTAACACCAGCGCCTGGCAAATGTCGCCAGTATCCAAGCTGAGCTTGACCCAGGAAAACTCAGCCGTGCTGAGCTACACCGGAACATGGAAACGAGCCGCGCTGACCGCCTCATCTGCTGGCTACGTCAAGTGGTCCAAGTCTGCAGCGGCGACGATGACCTACCACCTGACCGGCACTTCGGTCGGGTTCATAACCGACACCGGACCAGCGCGCGGCAAGGTCGACGTCTGGCTCGATGGATCGAAGGTGGCGACCCTCGACCTTTACGCAGCGTCGGTCACCAAGAAGGTGATCTTCTGGGTCAACACGATGCAGCTTGCCGGCGGCGGCCATGCCCTGGTCTTGAAGCCACTGGGCACCAAGAACCCCCTGGCATCGAGCGCACGGGTTGATATCGACGGCATCTTGGTGTGGAACTAGATGGCGCCGCCCGTTAGACGATGGTCGGCGCGGCTTCGGCGTATCGCGCGTGTTCGCGCAGGTGGAAGAACAGGTCGACCGCAGTCTTGAGGATGACCAGCAGGGCTACCAGCAGAACAGGCTGGCCCAGTCCGATCACCAGGAACGCGCCGAAGATGATCGTCACGTGCAGGATGATCAGCCGGCCGTAGGGCTGGAACATCTGCTTCATGGGCGTCGTGTTCAGGTATTCCTTGCGGCCCATGTAGTTGAACAGGAAGCTCATGCCGTGGCTGAGGAACAGCAGCACCACGATGAGCAGGAGCTGCGGGGCGTCTGCGCCACTGCTGGCGGCGAGGCCAACGCCGCCGTTCGAGATGCTGCCATCGACGATGCCGCCACTGAATGGGAAGCCTGAGCCCAGGAAAAAGCCGAAGAGTCCGCGTGAGGCAATGCCGGCGATGAGAAACACGAAGACGCCGTGACCTATCCAGAAGCCGCCGTAGTGGATCGCGAAGAACCCCGCCATGACCGCGCCGCCCACTGAGTTGGGACCGGCCGCGAGCATGATCTTGGGGATATTGATGAGACCGATGACGCCGTTCTCGAGCCAGTAGGCGATGAGGATCGTGCCTACGTCCCAGCCCCAGAAGAGCACGCCGACCAACGGCACTGCGTTGACCGCGACGAGCACCACCGCGGCGATGGGATTCGAGCCGCCCAGTGCGCGCGCCCGGGCGATCCAGGCTGAGGTTGTCACCGCCCGATTTTGACGCCTAGCGGGTCACGCCCGCCAGCCGCCTCAGCACGGCCGGCATGATGCCGCCCTGGCGGTAGTAGTCGAGCTCGACGGGACCATCGATGCGCGCGATCACCTCGATGTCGCGCGTCCCATTCTCGTCGCGGACCTGCAGGGTGACGTGCTTGCGCACCGCCAGCCCATCGGCGAGGCCCACGACCGAAAAGATTTCGTGCCCGGTCAGGCCGAGCGACGCCGCGTTTTGGCCGGGCAGATACTGCAGCGGCAGCACGCCCATCCCGACGAGGTTCGAGCGATGGATGCGCTCGTACGTCTCGGCGAGCACTGCCCGGACGCCGAGCAGCGCCGGGCCCTTGGCCGCCCAGTCGCGCGATGAGCCCGAGCCGTACTCCTTGCCCGCGAGCACAACCAGCGGCACACCCTCGCTCGCGTAGCGCATGGCCGCCTCGTAGATGAACATGTGCTCACCGCTCGGCTGGTGGGCCGTGTAGGGCCCTTCCTTGTCGGAAAGCGCGTTGCGCAGCCGGATGTTGCCGAACGTGCCGCGCATCAGCACCTCGTGGTGGCCGCGCCGCGCGCCATACGAGTTGAAGTCGAGCGGGCCCACGCCGTGCTCCTGCAGCCACGTGCCCGCGGGCGACCAGGCGGGGATCGAGCCGGCGGGGGAGATGTGGTCGGTCGTGACCGAGTCGCCAAGCACGGCCAGCGCGCGCGCGCCATAGATGTCGCTCACCGGAGCCGGTTCGCGCTGGATACCGTCCATGAACGGCGGTCGCGCGACGTAGGTTGAGGCCGCGTCCCACTCGTAGCGCTTCGAGCCGACGGGCACGGGCAGTTCGCGCCAATGTTCGTCGCCATCAAAGACGCTGCCGTATATGCGGTTGAAGATCCCGGGCGAAACGGCCGACGCGATCGTCGACTTGATTTCCTCGGGCGTGGGCCAGATGTCCGCCAGGTAGACGGGCTTGCCATCGCGATCGGTGCCTAGCGGCTGGGACGCGAGGTCGATGTCGACCGTGCCGGCGAGGGCAAACGCGACAACCAAGGGCGGCGAGGCGAGGTAAGAGGCACGCGCCAGGGGATGGATGCGGCCCTCGAAGTTGCGGTTGCCACTCAGCACTGCCGCGACAACCAGCTCGTTGCCCTCGATCGCCTCGGCGACCGGCTGGTCGAGCGGCCCGCTGTTGCCGATGCACGTGGTGCAGCCGTAGCCCACGACCCCGAAGCCCAGCTCCTCGAGCGGCTTGAGCAATCCCGCGGTCTGAAGGTACTCGGTGACTGCGCGCGAGCCAGGTGCGAGCGACGTCTTGACGGTCGGCCTGACGGTCAGGCCGCGCGCCAGGGCGTTCCGGGCGAGCAGCCCGGCGCCGACCATGACAGTCGGGTTCGAGGTGTTGGTGCACGACGTGATCGCGGCGATCGCCACGGAGCCGTGGTCGATCGTCTGCGGGCCGTGCCCGTTGCCATCGAGGTTGCCGGCGATGGTCACCGGGTGTGCATCGGCCGTCTGCGGGTAGGCGTCATGGAAGTTGGCGGGGAGATCCGGTAGTCGGACCTTGTCCTGAGGCCGGCGTGGGCCGGCGACAGTCGGTTCGACTGATCCCAGGTCGAGCTCGAGCGTCTCGTCGAACTGTGGCCCCGGCCCGGGCTCGCGCCATAGCGCATTTTCCTTGGCGTAGGCCTCGACCAACGCGACCTGTGCTGCGTCACGCCCGGTCTGGCGCAGGTAGGCGAGCGTCTCGCCATCAATCGGGAATAGCGCCGCGGTCGCGCCGTACTCAGGCGCCATGTTGGAGATCGTCGCCCGGTCGGCGAGCGCCAGCGAAGCCAGGCCGTCGCCGGCGAACTCGACGAACGATCCAACCACGCCGTGGGTGCGGAGCATGTTCGAGATGACCAGCACGAGGTCGGTCGCGGTCGAGCCGCGCGGCAGGTCGCCGTGCAGCCGAACACCGACGACGCGCGGCATGGGCTGGTAGAGCGGCTGACCCAGTAGCACGGCCTCGGCCTCGATGCCGCCCACGCCGAAGCCCAGGACGCCGAGGCCGTTGATCATCGTCGTGTGTGAATCGGTGCCTACAAGCGTGTCTGGGAAGGCGACCGTCGTGCCTGACTCGTCCTCACGTGTCGCAACGACGGCCGCGAGGTACTCGAGATTGACCTGGTGGACGATGCCCGTGCCGGGGGGCACGACGCGCAGCCCGGCGAAGGCGCTCTGCGCCCAACGCAGCAGCGCGTAACGCTCGCCGTTGCGCTCGTACTCGCGCGCGACGTTGAAGGCGAACGCGTCGGGCGTGCGGTAGCGATCGACCTGGACCGAATGATCGATCACGAGGTCGGCCGGGACGAGCGGCTCGACGAGCGCCGGGTCGCCGCCGATCGCGGCCATCGCATCGCGCAGAGCGGCCAGGTCGACGACCGCCGGGACGCCGGTGAAATCCTGCATCAGGACGCGGGCCGGCATGAACGGCACCTCGGCGTCGCTGCCCAGATTGGGCCGCCACGCGGCGAGGGAGCGCGCCTCTTCCTCGCGAATGACGCCGCGTCCGGCGTGGCGAATCACGTTCTCGAGCAGCACCTTGACGGTCATCGGGGCCCTGGCCAGGTCGGCCATGCCGCTGCGGTCGAGCCGGTAATAGGTGTACGCGCGATCCCCGACGCGCAGCTCAGCGCGCGCCGAAAAAGGGTCGGGGAGGGTGGTGGACTTCATCATCTGCGACGGGTCTCCGAGTCCCCGCAAGCATTTGGCGGGGCTGAGCGGCGCCTGGCGGGAGTGCCCGCCGCGGGTCGCGATGTGTCGACCGGTCGAGTATACGCGCGTCCCGGCATCAGACAATGGGCACACATGACCGACCACAAGCACGATCACCAGCAGGCCGACGACGGCAAGCCGCGCATCGGCTTCATTGGTGCTGGTCGCGTGGGGACCGCATTGGGCGTCGCCTTCAGCCGCGCCGGTTGGGAGGTGACCGGCGTCGCCAGCCGCGACGAGGCGCGTCGCGCCAGTTTCCACTCGCTGGTGCCGACAGCGCGCGCGTTCGAAGACGCCGCGAATGTCCTCGACGAGGCGGACCTGATCTTCCTGACGGTGCCCGACGACGCCATCGTCGGCGCGGCCGAATCGCTCCACCTGTACAGCGGCCAGGCGCTGGTCCACACGTCGGGTGCGCTGCCCGCGGCAGTCCTGACGCCGGCGATGGCGGCAGGGACCAGCAAGGCCAGCTTCCATCCGCTGGTCGCGTTCGCCGATCTCGAGCACGCGCTCGAAGCGCTGCACGGCGCGACCGTAGCCCTCGACGGCGACGAGTCGTTGCTGCCGGTTCTCGCCGATCTGGCCGAGTCGATCGGCGCCCGAGCCGTGCGGCTGCCTGAGGGCGGTAAGACCGCCTATCACGCGGCGGCGATGATGGCCGCAGGTGGGCTGGTGGGGCTGCTGGACGGGATCGCCGCGGTCGCGCGGCTCGCCGGGCTCGACGAGAAGACGGCGCTCGGCGTGTATTTGCCGCTCGCCCGCCAGACGTTGGCCAACAGTGAGCGTTTCGGAATCGACCACGCGCTGACCGGACCGTTCATGCGCGGTGATGTCGGCACCGTGCACGGCCATCTCGACATGTTGCGTGCGTCGGCGCCCGAGGCGCTCAACCTCTATGTCGCCGTCGCCCGCCACGAGCTGGCCATCGCGCGCCGGCGGGCGCGGCTGGACCCAGCCGCCGCAGATACGCTCGAGGCGCTGCTGGATGCGGCCGAGCAGGGCGACTGATTGCGCCAATAGGCGCAGCCGCTAACATGCGAATGCGATGCGCATCACCTCTGCCGGTCTGAAGAGCGGCCACCCGATCACCCGATTCAGCCGCTCCCCAAGCACCCGCCGTGAACGCCAGCTGGGCCTCCGCATTTCGGCCCGGCCGCACATGACCGCACACCCCGGCTCGCATGCGCGCGTGCCCCTGCTGGCGTCGTTGCGTCAGGCGGCGCGCAGCTCGTCGAACGTCGAGTCGACTTCGCGCGGCACGGCGTTGAAGGTGTCGTCGGCGCGCATCACGCCGAGCGTCTCGTTCACCTGGTCGCGGCCGTCAGGCAGTGGATCACGCCGGCCCCGGCCGCGCAGCGCCGCGCCGTGGCGCGGCTGAGCGAGCAGGCGCGGCGCAAGCAACCCCGCGGCGGCAAGACTGCCCGGGCTACGTCATGCGGCGGGATCGTGCTGCGCGACGCCGATGGAATCACCGAGATCTGCCTGGGCCGGCGGCAGCGCACGCTCGGTCGCAGCGGCACGACCTGGACGCTGCCCAAGGGCACGCCCAATGAGGGCGAGAGCGTTGACGAGACCGCGCTGCGCGAGGTCGCCGAGGAGACGGGCCTCGAGGTGCGCATCCTGGCCCCTGTCGGAGCGATCGATTACTTCTTCACCCAGGAGGGCGAGCGCATCCACAAGACCGTCCATTACTTCCTGATGGAGGCGACGGGTGGCAGCCTCGATGCGCACGACCACGAGTTCGATGAGGTGCGCTGGCTGCCGATCGACGAGGCGCGTCGGTTGATGACCTTCGAGACCGAGCGCCAGATCGTCGAAGAGGCGCTCCCGGTTGCGAGTCACGGTGCCGCGTGATTGACGACGCGCCTGAGCGCCAGACCGCGGTCACGGAAGAGCCCGCCATGCGCCAGACGGCCCTGGTCGAGCGCCACCGTCAGCTCGGAGCGCGGCTGATCGACTTCGCCGGCTGGGAGATGCCGGTGTCGTATTCGGGCATCCTCGAGGAGCACCGGGCGGTCCGCGAGCGGGTCGGCCTTTTCGACCTGTCGCACATGGGCGAGGTTTGGGTCAGCGGCCCAGGCGCGGCTACAGGCCTCGCGGCGGCGCTCGTCAGCGACCCGACGCGCCTCGCCGAGGGCCGCGCTCATTACTCGATGATCTGCGCCGACGACGGCGGCATCATCGACGACCTGATCGTCTACCGCGTCGCCGCGGAGCGCTTCATGGTCGTGCCCAACGCGTCGAACCGCGAGCCGGTCGCGGCCGCACTGAGAGAGCGCCTCCAGGGTCATGACGCCGCGCTCGACGACGCCTCGCTGCGCACGTCGCTCGTGGCGGTCCAGGGTCCAAGGGCCGCGGAGCTGCTCCAGCCGCTTACCGACATAGATCTCGCGCCGCTCAAGTACTACGCCATCGTGGCCGGCCACGCATGCGGCCAACCAGTGCTGATCGCGCGGACCGGCTACACGGGCGAGGACGGCTTCGAGCTATTCCTCGATTGGGAGCTGGCGAACCCGGTGTGGGACACGCTGCTCGGCGCGGGTGAGGAATTCGGCATCATGCCGTGCGGCCTGGGGTCGCGCGACACGCTCCGTC
>JAXDLE010000008.1:0-36212 GCA_034666725.1 Chloroflexota bacterium | reverse complement strand
AGCCAACTATGGTTATACTTCTATCCTATTCCGACCATCATCATGTCACCGCCGACCGCACTGCTATGACTGCACGCCATCTGACTGTGCGCGGCCGCCGTTATCCCCTCGTCCTGCCTAATATCCGCGATCCGCGGTTGCACGTCGCCGCGGTGATTATCAGCGTCCATGTCCTGGGGCAGGTGGCGCTCCACTTCCACGTCAGCGTGCCCCAGATCCTGGCGGCGATGGCCGCCTCGGCGGTGCTCGAGGTTGCTCTGACCTTCCGCCAGAGCCGCACGATTGTCTGGCCGGCCAGTGCGATGCTCACCGGCAGCGGCGTGGCGCTCATCCTTCGGGTCGTTGGCACGCCGGCCGATCAGCCGTGGTTCACGGGCTCCTGGGAGCTGTACGCGGTGGTTGGCGGCCTGTCGCTCCTGACAAAGTACGTCATCCGCTACCGCGGGTCGCACGTCTTCAACCCTTCGAACATCGGCCTGGTAGCAGCCTTCGTGCTGCTCGGCAGCAGCCGGGTCCAGCCGCTCGACTTCTGGTGGGCGCCGCTCAACCCGGCCATGATCGCGGCCTACGTCGTCATCCTGGGCGGCGGCCTCCTGATCACCCGACGGCTGCATCTGCTCGAGCTCGCCGGGAGCTTCTGGGTGGCCTTCGCCGCCGGCCTCGGTCTGCTGTCGATCTCGGGACACTGCATGACCGCCAACTGGGCGTTCGCCCCGGTGTGCGGCAGCGACTTCTGGCGCACCGTGGTCTTTTCGCCGGAAGTGATGGTGTTCCTTTTCTTCATGATCACCGACCCCAAGACGGTGCCCACGGGCCGCGTGGGCCGCATCGCCTTCGGGGTGATCCTGGCGCTTGTGGCAACGCTGCTCATTGCGCCGCAGACCGACGAGTTCGGCACAAAGGTCGCTCTCCTGTCGAGCCTCGTCATCATGTGCGCCGGACGCTACCTGCTTGAACGATTTGTGCCCCAGACCAGCTCGACCGCGGACACTCCGGGTCGCTTCGCGCGCCGCCTCCTGGGGGGCCCGCACGCGACGCCGGCGCGGCCCGTAGCATTCCTGCGCGTCGGTTCGGCGGGCGCCCTTGTGCTGGCCGTCGGACTGGCCATCGTGCTCGCCGGGTTGCCCGCGCGCGGCGTGCCGATCGGGTCGAACGTGCTCGCCATCGAGCCGAGCGAGATCGATCCGTCGACGCTGCCGCCCATCGCCCTCGCACCCGATGTGACCGATTTCGATCATGAGCTTGCCGGCGCGGGCATCCAGGCCGTGGTGGTGACTCTCGCCCAGAATCTCGAGCTGGAAAACCAAGCGCTACTCAAGCGCGATCCAACGATCCTACCAACGGTCGATCACGGCGCTCGTCTCGACGAGATGCGCTCCCGCGTGGCGAGCGCCGTCGCGACCGGCAGCGTTGTGATCAGCCATTATCGCTTCGAGAGCATCGCCGCAGCGCTACTTGTGCCCTTCGGTGAGCAGACCGGGCTCAGCCTTGGCCTAGCAGCCCAGGGAACGTTGACCGAGGAGACATACGACGGCGCCGGGACGCTGGTGACAAGCAGCGAGCGGCCGTTCCATGCCACGTTCGCCGTGCGTCGCGCAACCGGGGCGCGCTGGTTGAACGTGGCCGTCCTGCCCTAGTCTCCCTGGGCAAAGATCTGCTCGATCACACGCAGGTTGGCGACCGCATCGGCGACCGGAAACGGCGGCGGACTGCCGTCGAGGACGAGCGCTGCGAACGTCTCCGCTTCGACCCTGTAAGCATCACTCACTGGGAAGGCGAGGGTCTCGCTGGCTGGCGCAACGGGCGGATCACCCCCGGCGGTGACGAATACCTGCGTCGGCCGATCGGGCGGTATGTTGAATGGGATGTCGATGGCGATCCGCCCCGTGGTGCCGTAGACGTGGACGCGCTGATCGGTCTCGGTCCGCGTGGAGCATGTGAAGGTGGCCTGGCCGCCGCCGGCGAACTCGAGGATTGCGCTGGTCAGCACATCCACGCCGTTCGCGGGGTCGCGCAGGACTGACGCATGGACCCGTACAGGCTCCGCGCCGAACAGCAGGCGCGACAGATTGACGTTGTAGCAACCGATGTCGTACAGCGCGCCGCCGCCAGCCTCGCGGATGTTGCGGATGTTCGCCGGATCGTCGTTGTAGTACGAGAACCAGCTCTGGATGGCCATCAGCCGCCCGATGCGGCCGGCAGCGACCAGGTCGCGCACCGCGGCCCACGACGGGTGGAGTCGGTACATGAAGGCTTCCATCAGAGTCAGCCCGGCCGCTTCGGCCGCGTCAACCATCCGCGCTGCGTCGGCCGCGTTCAGCGCCAGTGGCTTCTCGCACAGGACGTGCTTGCCGGCGGCGATGGCTCGGAGTGTCCACTCGAGGTGGAGATGATTGGGCAGCGGGATGTAGACCGCGTCGACGTCGCCGTCGGCCAGAAGCGCCTCGTACGAGGCGTGGGCGCGGCCGATGCCGAGTTCCGCAGCGATGGCGCTGGCTCGACCCGGCTCGCGCGATGCGATCGCGACGACCCGGCAGCGGCGCGCCTTCTGGATCGCCGGAATGACCTTGCGCCGGCCGATGTCGGCCGTCGAAAGCACCCCCCAGCGCAGCTCGCTCAACCCCACGAGGTTTCTGTCACCGGCCGGAACGCCACTTCGAGGATGCGCATGCCGCGCGGACGGGTGAGCACGAACAGAATGGCTTCGGCCACGTCCTCCGGACGCATCATGCCGGCGAGCTGGGGCATGTCCGGAGTCCGACCTCGACCCATCGCGAACTCGGTCGCCACGCCTCCCGGGCAGACGTTGGTGCAGCGCACGCCCTGCTCGCGCAGCTCGTGATCGAGCGCCGCGGTGAAGCCGACCTGGGCGAACTTGGAGGAGCAGTAGACGGCCTCAAAGGGCAGGCCGCGCCGGCCCGCCTCGCTGGCTACGGTGACCAGGTCGGCGGCCTCGCTTCGCAGGAGGTGCGGCAAGGCAGCGCGCACGGTGTAGATGAGACCCTTGACGTTGATGTCGATCATTTCCTCGATCTGCTCGGGCGGCAGGTCCAGGAAGGGCCCGTAGGCACCGACGCCGGCATTGCCGATGACGATGTCGATGGCGCCGAAGCGGGCGACAGTCGCATCAACCATTGACTGAAGTGACGCTGGGTCGCGAACGTCGCACGCCTGTACGAGAGCGCCTGGGACACCCGGATCCTCACCCCTGCGCGAAGCCAATCCGAGCAGTACGCCGTTGGCCGCCAGTAGCCTCGCCGTTGCCGCACCTATGCCCCGCCCGGCGCCAGTGATCAGCGCCACGCGGCCCTTGAGATCGCCCACCATCGCCTCCGACTGCGTTTTGCTGGTTGTAATGGTTGTTAGGATGGCACAAGCGTGATTGCAACCCGTGCCCCGTTGGGGTGCGTGGTGATAGCGTAGGTGTGCCACGACCCCAAATTCTGCGGGCCCCGGGCAGAGGAGGAGAAACGTATGTCAGTTAGGCGTGTAGCGGTGCTGTTCGCGACCGTGATGGTCGTGGGCGCCGCCTGCAACGCAGCCGCACCCACACCCACAGCCACACCCGCCCCGGTGGCCACTGCGACCGCGGCTCCCGCGGGGTGCGTGGTCGGCGTCTCCTGGAACAACTACCAGGAAGAGCGCTGGGCAAAGTGGGACGAGCCGGCGCTGAAGGCGGCCATCGAGGCCGGCGGAGGCACCTACATCTCGAACGACGCGGCGTCCTCGGAAGAGACCCAGGCGTCGAACATAGAGAACCTTCAGACCCAGGGCGCCCAGGTACTGGTCGTTCTGGCCCAGAACACGTCCGCGGTCCTGCCGTCAGTCGACGCTGCGATTGACGCGGGCATTCCGGTCATCGCCTACGACCGCTTGATCGAGAGCCCGCGCGTCCTCTACACCTCCTTCAACAACGTTGAAGTAGGACGGATGATCGCTCGTGAGATCTTCGCGCTGGTGCCCTCGGGCAACTACGTGATCATCAAGGGCAACGGGGCAGATGCCAACTCTGACTTCCTGCGCGGTGGCATGGAAGAGATCATCGGTGCCGCGGTTACCGCGGGCGACATCAACATCGTTGGAGAGACTTACACCGATAACTGGACTCCCTCGCTCGCTCAGACCGAGATGGAGAACTTCCTGACCGCCGCCAACAACGACGTCCAGGCAGTGCTGTCCGAGAACGACGGCATGGCCGGTGGCGTAGTTGCCGCACTCGAGGCCCAGGGCCTCGCCGGCGACGTGCCGGTAGGCGGCCAGGACGGCGACCTCGCTGCCCTGAACCGCGTTGCCCTTGGCACCCAGGTGGTCAGCGTCTGGAAGGACGCACGGCTTCTCGGCGATGCCACCGGCAAAGCTGCGATCGCACTGTGCTCCGACCCGGATCCGTCGCACGTGGCGGGTACGGCAACCTTCCATACCCCTGGCGACAACGACGTCGCCGGGATCCTCCTTGACCCGCTGCCCGTCACCAAGGACAACCTGAGTGCTGTCCTGGATGCCGGCTGGATCACCGAGGAAGTTCTTTGCCAGGGCGTCGCCGCCGGAACTGTTACCGGCTGCCCCTAGCCCAAAAACTCGTGTAACAATGCGCCCTGCGCCCACGGAATCCCGTGGCGCAGGGCGCTCTTCTTTTACCTGACGCACGAGGGGCGACATGACACAGGCTGGCGCGCCGACCATCGGGCTCCGCGACAGGTTCAGATCTATCGAGATCGATACCCGCCTGTTGGGCATGTTCGGCGTCCTGGCCGTGATCTGGATCGGTTTCCACATCATGTCGAACGGGAACTTCATCACCCCGCGCAACCTGTGGAACCTGTCCGTCCAGAGCGCCTCCATCGGCATCATGGCGACGGGCATGGTGTTGATCATCGTGTCGCGCAACATCGACCTGTCGGTCGGTGCTCAGTTGGGGTTTGTCGGCTACACGATGGCGATGCTTCAAACCGTGTGGATCCCCATCTCGCTCGGCATGGGTCTGGACCAGCCATTCACCTGGATATTGACCGTAGTGTTCGGGCTCGCGGTCGGCGCCCTGATCGGCCTCATTCAGGGCTTCGTGGTCGCCTACGGTGGCGTGCCATCCTTCATCGTTACCCTGGGTGGCCTGCTCGTATGGCGCGGGCTCATCTTCCAATACGCGCAGGGTCAAACCCTCGCGCCCCTTGATTCCACCTTCCGCCTGCTCGGCGGTGGGCCAGCCGGCTCGATCGGGGAGGTGGGCAGTTGGGCCATCGGCCTGGTCGCCATCGCCGGCATCATCTATACCCTCTTTGCCAACCGGCGCCGCCGGCGGCGATATGGTTTCGTGTTCCGGCCCAAGTGGGCCGAGTTGGCACTTGGCGTCATCGGGACGCTCGCCGTCCTCGCCGCGGTCTGGGTGGTCAACAGCTACGGGTGGCCCGAACAGCTGGCGCACGACCTGTACGACCGCCTCGGCCTGCCCTGGCCACCCGGCGGTGTGTTCCTGCCGGTCGGTATTGCCTATCCGGTCATCATCATGCTCGCGGTGGGCCTGCTCATGACCTACCTGACCACCCGGCGTCGCTTCGGCCGCAATGTCTTCGCCATCGGCGGCAACCCTGACGCCGCCGTCCTGAGTGGCATCAACGTGCGCCGCACGATCATGCTCACCTTCGGCCTGATGGGCGTGCTTGCGGCGATAAGCGCCGTCGTCCAGACCGCCCGGCTCAACGCGGCCGTGACCGGTCTGGGTGTCTCGAACGAGCTCGATGTGATCTCCGCGGCCGTCATCGGCGGCACTTCCCTGTCCGGCGGCATCGGCACGATCCCGGGCGCGATCCTCGGCGCGGTGGTAATGCAGTCGCTGCGCTCGGGCATGGTCATCCTGAAGTTCGACTCGCCCGTACAGGACATCGTGGTCGGCATCGTTCTGGTAACCGCGGTCGGCTTCGACGCCCTCCTCCGCCGCCGATCCACATAGCGCCAAGGAGGCACCGCCCATGACGTTGGCCAGCCAGCCGGCGCCGGAAACGCCGGCCGCACCATCGACGACGCCCGGAGACAATCGCGTGCCCCTGGTCGAGATGCGCGATATTCGCGTTTCCTTCGGCGGCGTGCACGCGGTCGATGGAGTCTCGATCGACCTCTACCCGGGCGAGGTGATGGGCCTCGTGGGCGGCAACGGGGCGGGCAAGTCGACGCTCATGCGCGTGTTGTCAGGCGCCCATGTTGCCGACTCCGGACAGATCCTCATCGACGGCCAAGCAGTCACCATTCACAACCCGCGCGATGCGAAGGCGCAAGCCATCGAAACCATCTACCAAACACTTGCACTGGCTGACAACCTCGATGCCCCGGCGAACATCTTCCTCGGTCGCGAGAAGTGCACCAAGACCGGCGCTCTGGACGACGGAGCGATGGAATCCGAGACACGCCAGATCCTCGGCCGGCTCAACCCGCGCTTCAAGAATTTCAAGACAGCTGTCAAGTCACTCTCGGGCGGTCAGCGCCAGTCGGTGGCCATAGGCCGGGCAATCTATTTCAACGCTCGGATCCTGATCATGGACGAGCCCACTGCTGCGCTCGGGCCGGCGGAGACTGCGCAGGTGCGGGAGTTGATCACTCAACTCCAGTCGGAAGGCATCGGCATTTTCCTGATCAGCCATGACATTCACGACGTCTTCGACCTAGCCGACCGAATCAGCGTGATGCTCCACGGCAAGATGGTCGGAACGGTCAATAAGCAGGACGTGACCACGGACGAGGTGCTGGCCATGATCATCATGGGCAAGCTCCCAGGCGAAATAACCCGCAAGGACCTGGCAGAGCTGCACCACTGAGGCGCGGGTTCGGCCCAACGTCTAATCGGCCGTAGCACGCACAGTCCGTGGAATCAGTCACGATCGCCCACGAGAACATCGAAGTCGTCGTCCTGCCGGAATTCGGCGCGCGCCTCCACCGGCTGCGCGCTTTCGGGCACGATCTGCTGCGAACCCCGTCGCACGTCGACGCGCACCGAGGCGACCCGTTCTTCTGGGGCGCCTACAACATGGCGCCGTGGTGCAACCGCGTCTCCGCGGATCCCACCCGCGTCGGGCGCCGGACACTGCGACTTGCGACGAATTTCGGCGATGGAGCCGCGATCCACGGCCAGGTCTACGCGCGGCCCTGGCAACAGACCGGCGAGCGCCAGTTCGCCGTCGCTGCCGGCGGGGACGACTGGCCGTGGCCCTACGAGGTCACGCTCACCGTGCATGTCGACGGCGGGCTGGTGGTGATATCGCAGGCAATGCGCAATCTCGCCGACGAACCGATGCCGGCCGGACTGGGACTGCACCCCTGGTTTCGCCGCGCCGCGCTCATTGCCATCCACGGCGATTCGGTCTACGAGACCAACACAAACAGCCCAGCTGAGCCGCGAGCGGTCATCGGACAGTTCGATCTGCGCGAGTTGGGACGGATGGCCACGGGGCTCGACGCGACCTGGAGCGACGTGGCGCGGCCGGCCGTCGAGCTGCGCTGGCCCGAGATCGACCTTCGTGCGACCATCGCCTCGGACAGCCCTACGCTGCACATAACGGCAGCCAGCCCACGCGACATTGACGGACTGGCAGTCGAGCCGCAGACGCACGCGCCGCAGGGCCTTCGCCGACTGATCGGCGGCGAGCCTGGCGCGCTGGCGTGGCTGGAGCCAGGCCAGGTGCTGGGGCAGAGGATCGAGATCGACATCGACATCGACAAAGGCGCATCCGGCTGACACGGGGCGCGACGACGGAGGAACCTTGACGTGAGCGACAGCTTCTTCACCGAGGTCCAGTCCCCGATCGCATTCGGCGGGCTCGGCTCGACTGATCCCCTGTCGTACAAGGTGTATCAGCCCGATCGGCTCGTTCTTGGCAAACGGATGGTGGATCACCTGCGACCGGGAGTCTGCTTCTGGCACTCATTTGCCTGGCCTGGCGCGGACATGTTCGGAATGGGCACGATGGACCGGCCATGGCTCACCGCGTCGACCGACGAGATGGCGGCCGCGCGGATGAAGCTGGCCGCAGCATTCGAGTTCTTCGAGAAGCTGGGCATTCCGTACTACTGCTTCCACGACCGTGATGTGGCGCCGGAGGGAGACGGCTACGCGACGTTCCGCGCCAACCTCGACGCGCTCGCCGACGAGGCGGCCGGCCACCAGGAGCGCACCGGGGTCCGTCTGCTGTGGGGCACGGCCAACCTGTTCTCGCACCCGCGATACCAGGCCGGCGCCGCGACCAATCCGGACCCGCAGGTCTTCGCCTATGCCGCGGCACAGGTCAAGCACATGCTCGAGGTCACGCAGCGGCTGGGCGGTGAGAACTATGTCATGTGGGGCGGGCGCGAGGGCTACGACACGCTCCTCAACACCGATCTGCGCCGCGAGGCTGATCAGCTTGCGCGCTTCCTGCACCTGGTCGCGGAGCACAAGGCAAAGATCGGCTTCAAGGGCCAGCTGCTTATCGAACCGAAGCCCATGGAGCCGACCAAGCATCAGTACGACTTCGACGTCCAGACGGTCCACGGCTTCCTGCTCAAGAACGGCCTCGCCGGGGAATACCGGCTCAACATCGAGGCCAATCACGCCACGCTCGCCGGCCACAGCTTCCATCACGAGGTGGCCTTTGCCGTCGCCAATGGCATTCTCGGCAGCATCGACGCCAACCGAGGCGATCCGCAGAACGGGTGGGACACCGACCAGTTTCCGAATTCGGTCGAGGATCTCGCCTTGCCGCTGTACGAGATCATTCGCGGCGGCGGACTGGCGCCGGGAGGATTCAACTTCGACGCGAAGCTGCGGCGGCAGAGTATCGATCGAACCGACCTCTTCCATGCTCACATCGGTGGGCTCGACACCTTGGCACGAGCGCTGCTCGTGGCGGCGGACCTGGTCGAGCGGGGCGAGCTCGCGGCGCAGGTGGCTCGACGCTACGCCGGCTGGGACACAGAGCTGGGTTCGGCGATCCTGGCCGGGTCGGTCAGCCTGGCCGAACTGGAGGCGCAGGTCGCAGCCGGCGAGGTCAAACCGGCGCGCGTCTCAGGTCAGCAGGAGCTGCTCGAGAACATGGTCAACCAGCGCCTCTGGACGGCCGATCGCTGACTTGCCGATGAACGCGGTCCTGGGCATCGACGTCTCGACCACCGCGACCAAGGCGGTCGTGATCGGCGGCGACGGCGCCGTAGCGGGCATCGGCGTGGCCGAGTACGGGTTCGACGTGCCGCGGCCACTCTGGACCGAACAGGATCCACAACTTTGGTGGGACGGCGCCTGCGCGGCCATCCGCCGCGCGCTGGCCGCAAGTGGACTCGGCGCGGCGGACGTCGTAGCCGTGGGGCTGACCGGCCAGATGCACGGCCTGGTGCTGCTCGACGCCGCAGACACGCCGTTGCGCCCGGCGATCCTGTGGAACGACCAGCGCACGGGCGCCGAATGCGACTGGATCCGGGCCGCTGTCGGGCCAGAGCGGCTGATCGAGCTGACCGGCAACGACGCGATGACCGGTTTCACGGCTCCCAAGCTTGTCTGGGTGCGCGACCACGAACCCGACATCTGGCGGCGCGTGGCCCACGTTCTGCTGCCGAAGGATTACCTGCGCCTGCGACTGACCGGTGATTACGCGCTGGACAAGGCCGATGGCGCCGGCACGCTGCTGTTCGACCTGGCCCGGCGCGACTGGTCGGCGGAAATGCTCAACGCGCTCGAAATCGAGCCGCGCTGGCTGCCGCCGACGCACGAGGGTCCGGTCGTGACCGGCGTGATCAGCCCGGCCGCGGCGGCCGCGACCGGGCTTTCGGCGGGTACTCCAGTCGTGGCCGGCGGCGGAGACCAGTCGGCCAATGCAGTCGGCGTCGGCGCGGTCGCGCCCGGCATCGTGGCGCTCTCCCTGGGCACGTCTGGAGTCATCTTCGCCACAACTGATGGGCCGGTCTACGAACAGCGCGGTCGCGTGCATGCGTTCTGCCACGCCGTTCCCGGCCGCTGGCACATGATGTCGGTCATGCTCTCGGCGGCCGGGAGCCTGCGCTGGTTCCGTGACGCGTTGGCTCCGGACATGACTTTCGACGAGCTCGTCGCAGGTGCTGCCGAAGTCCCAGCGGGTAGCGACGGCCTCCAGTTCCTGCCCTATCTGTCAGGCGAGCGGAGCCCCCATCCCGACTCGCTCGCGCGCGGCGCGTTCGTTGGCCTGACGCTCAACCACGACCGGCGTCACATGACCCGTGCGGTGCTCGAGGGCGTGGCCTACGGCCTGCGCGACGGCCTGGGTCTGATGGTCGACGCCGGTACGCCGCCACCGACGCAGATCCGCGCGTCAGGCGGAGGATTGGCCAGCCCGCTGTGGCGGCAGATCCTGGCCGACGTGCTCGACGCCGAGATCACCGCCCCATCAACCACAGAGGGCGCGGCCTACGGCGCCGCGCTCCTCGCCGCAGTGGGGGCGAGCTGGTACGCGACGGTTGAGGATGCCTGCGCGGCATTGGTCACAACGACGACGGTCGCGTCACCCGGACGCGACGCACCCGGCTACGCAGCTGACCACGCTGCCTACCGCACGCTCTACCCGGCTCTGACGCCATGGTTTCACCGCGCCGGCGGCGCCGACTGACGAGTTCGTCCCGCCTGCGCGAGCTCATTCGTCCTTCTGGTTCGGGTCCTGATCCGTCTCCTTGTTGAGCCAGGGGCGATCGGCGAACAGGTCGGTCAGCCAGCGGCTGAAGCGACCCGCGGGCGGTGGCTCGTCCGAGGTCCCGGCGAGCAGCGCGTTCATCGCGGCGGTCAGCTCTTCCTTGAGCGAGTCAACGCCGGCCCGGTTCGCACGGCGGCCGTTGATCTCGATCACCCTGCCGACGCGGACTCGGACCAGCTTGCGGAATCGCACCCAACGGGTGCCGATGATCGCCACGGGCACGATCGGGGTCTGGGCGCGAAGGGCAAAGAAGGCGACGCCTTCCTGGAGGGGCACGATCTCGCCCTCGTGATCCGATAGCCGGCCCTCGCCGGCGATGCCCAGCACGAAGCCGGCATCGATCACGCCCTGGGCGCGTTTCGCGGCATTGACGAGGTCTGACTTCGAGGGCTTGAACGGCACCGCCATGTGGCTCCACGCGATGACCTTGTTGCGCCAGCCGACGCTCATGTCCTCTTCCTTGGGCCCGAAGACGGAGAATCGATGACGGCGCGGCCACCAGCCGACGATGAGGAACGGATCGGCCCAGCCTGGGTGGTTGAAGTTCAGGACGTAGGGCGGTTCAGGGAGCGGCGCGAGATATTCGTAACGGACTTTCAGGTACGTGCCGAAAAGAAGCCTCGTGGCGTAGCGGATGAACCAGCGCTTGAGTCGGCCGGGCGGGTCAGGCGCCGGCAGCGAACTCGGGTTCAAGTCGAGCTACTGGAGGCAGCGCGACGAGCGGCGGCACGCCGAGGGTGTCGCGCTCGAGCTCGTCAAGGAAAACCGGGACGAGGTCCGGATCGAACTGGGCGCCACGCAGCCGGCGCAGCTCGTCGGCCGCGCGTTCATGGGTCTGCGACGGCTGGTATGGCCGGCCGTGGACCATCGCCTCGTACGCGTCGGCGATGGCCACTATGCGCGCGCCCAGCGGAATGTTCTCGCCACGCAGCCCGTCGGGATAGCCGGTGCCGTTGAAGCGCTCGTGGTGGTGGCGAATGATCGGCGCGAAAACGCGTGAGGAGCGCAGCGGGCGGATGATCTTCTCGCCGATCTCGGGGTGGCGGCGCATGACCAGCCATTCGTCATCGGACAGCGGTCCTTCCTTGCGCAGCAGATGCTCGGACACGCCGATCTTGCCGACGTCGTGCAGCAGCGCGCCATAGGCGACGGCCTCGAGCTCCTCGCCGCGCAACCCGACGTTGGCTCCGACGCGCGCCGCATGATGGGCCAGCCAGCGGCAATGGTGGACAAGATTAAGGTCCTTCGCCTCGACGGCGTTCGCGAGCGCGGCCACGATCTGGGTGGCTCGCTCGAGGCCCGTGATTGCCTTGCGCAGGCGCATGGCCGAGCGAATGCGCGCCAGCAGCTCGTACTGCTGGACAGGCTTGGCAAGGAAATCGTCCGCGCCGGCGTCGAGCGCGGCGACCATGTCTCCGGGCGCGGTGTGCGCGGTTATGACGATGACCGGCAGAGTTGCCGTAATCGGGTCGGCGCGGAGCTGGCGGCAGATCTCGTAGCCGTCCATGCGCGGCAGGTTCAGGTCGAGCAGCACCAGCTGGGGCGAGTGCTCGACGATCGCGCGCAGCCCGGTCTCACCGTCGGCTACGCCTATGACCCGATAACCCTCGCGCTCCAGGACGCGCGTCAGCAGCGCTCGCTGCGTAGCTTCATCCTCGATGATCAGCACGAGCGGCATCTCCTCGCCGTTGCGCGGCGAGATCTTGATGGTCGTGTGCGCGAGGTCGCCGGTGTCGCCCGCGAGGTCCACTCACCACTCCCCTGCTGCGTGCGCGTCGGATATGACCGGCGCGGAGACGCGGCAGCTCCTGCGGGCACACGCGGGAACCGTCTGATGCCGAGTATGGCATGCAAACAAGAGGCTATTCAGGGGAATCCCGCCACCGCGTCGAGGAGCACCTCGACGAAACGCGGCTGATCGATGCCAATGGCTACCTGTGCGTTGGCCGGTTTGCCGCTGACCCCGTGTAGATCGACGACGGTCCGGCCGCGGGTCAGCTCACTCGTCGTTTCCACGTCGACCCGGTAACTGCGCCGCTCGACCATGTCCGGCATGGCCACATTCGCTACGGCGACGGCATCGTGGATCGGCGCGCCCTGCCAGCCGTAACGATCGATGTGAAAAAGCGCGAAGAAGCGCAGCAGGTCGGCAAAGACCACGCCCGTGCGATTGCCCAGCCGCTCCATCCGGTCCGCGTCGGCCAGGCTGACGAGCGCCTGGTGAGTCACGTCGAGCGGGATCATCGTCACCGGCAAGCGGCATTCGAACACGTCGCGGGCCGCCTCCGGATCCACCCAGATGTTGAACTCCGCCGACGCGCTGACGTTGCCTTCCGTGATCGAGCCGCCCATCAGGCAGATCGCCTCCAGCTGCCGGAACTCGGCGGGAAAGCGCGCCAGGAACTGGGCGACGTTGGTCAGCGGTCCAGTGGGCACGAGGGTGACCGGGACATTGCTTTCCCGGACGACCTGGGCCATGAACGCCGGGGCGTCGTCTGTGATCACGCCGACTGCGGGCGTCGGCAGATCAGCGCCCGCAAGGCCGCTGCCGCCGTGAACGTTTGGCGCCGTGATCAGCTCGCGCTGCATTGGGCCGGCCGCACCCGAAGCGACCGGGATGTCGGTCCTGCCCACCAGCGTCAGAACGGACAGTGCGTTGCGCGTGGTGTTGTCGAGCGTCGAGTTGCCCGCGACCGTCGTAATCGCCGCGAGCTCGATCTCCGGTCGCGCCAGCGCGAGCAGGATGGCCAGCGCGTCGTCGTGGCCCGGATCGCAGTCAAGGATGATTCGCTTGGGTGACACGATCGTGGCAGCCGTCAGGCGCGCGCTTCCTTGTCGTAGGGGATGCCGTCGGCCTTTGGCGGGATGGCCCGGCCCACAACGCCGGCGAGAACGACGATCGTGATGATGTAAGGGATCATCCCGAAGATCTGCGGGTCGACAGTGGCGATGAACGCGCCGAGCGGCCCGCCGGGCGCCGAGCTGGGGATGCGTGCCGCGATCTGCATCGCCTGGGCGGCGCCAAAGAGCAGCGCGCCGAGCAGGGCGCCGATCGGCTTCCAACGCCCGAAGATCATGGCCGCGAGGCCGATGAAGCCGACGCCGCCGGTCATCTGGTCCTGGAACGAGTTGAACTGCTCAAGGGTCAGGAAGGCGCCGGCGAGCCCAGCGAAGATGCCGCCCAGGATGACGTTCCGGTAGCGCACGAAGTAAACGTCGATACCGACCGTGTCGGCGGCTTTGGGATGCTCGCCCACGGCGCGCGTGCGCAGCCCCCAGCGCGAGCGGAAGAGCAGCACGTGCAGCAGGATCACGATGAACACCAGGCTCATTGCGATTGGTCCCTGGTTGAAAATCGCGTTGATGATCCAGCCGATTACCGGCAGGTTGGCGATGTCATGGGGCACCTGGAACTTGGGCAGAATCTTGGTGCCGTGGAGGCCCGTCGTCGAGACCAGCAGCTGATTGAAGAACGCTGTTCCGCCGTAAGCGAGGATGATGATGACGGTGCCACTGATGATCTGGTCGGCCTTCACGGAGATCGACAGCCATGCGTGCAGGGCCGACAGGAGCATCGACGCAAGGATGGCGAAGAGAATGGCCGCGATGGCCGCTCCGGGCGTGCCCAGGATGGGATCGAGATAGGCACCGGCGAGAAAGCCGACGAACGCCGAAGTGAGGATCATTCCCTCGATGCCGATGTTCGTAACGCCTGAGCGCTCGCACATGATTCCGCACATGGCCGCGAGGGCGATTGGCACGGCGTACGCGAGGATCAGATAGGAGATCGGCGGGACCCGGTTGATCACCCAGTCGGAGAAATCACCGATCCACGGCGTATGCAGGGCAGCCGTGATGTACATGACCGCCACGATCGCGATCAGCACGTACGTCCAACGTGAACGTGCCGCGCGGCGCAAGCGCGCCCGCCAAACCGCTCGGTCCATCATGCGCCGGCCGCGCTTGCAGCTGGCGTCCGCCGTGATCGGAGCCATGGCACCGCGCGCCGTAGCACCGGCTCGGCGGCAACGAACAGGATGATGAAAGCCTGCACAATGGTGATGATGTCGATGGGGATGCCCGTCGCACGCTGCATCGAGCCGGCGCCCGCGCGCAGCGCCCCGAAGAGCACCGCGGCGCCCACGACGCCAAACGGGTGGGAGCGCCCGAGGAGCGCGACGGCGATGCCGTCAAAGCCGTAGTTGACGATGTACTCGGCCGGATATCCCTTGGTGACCCCAAGGTTTTCGACCGCTCCCCCCAGACCAGCCAGACCACCCGACAGGCTCATCGTCAGGACTGCAATGAAGGCTGCCTTCATGCCGGCATAGCGCGCGGCGAACGCGTTGATGCCGACCGTCCTGATCTCGAATCCGAGGGCCGTCTTGAAGAGCAGGAACCAGACGAGGAACGCCGTTAAGAGGGCCACCAGGATGCCCGCGTGGAGACGCGTGCCCTCGATCAGGATCGGCAGCTGTGCGTCGGCTGTCACATCACGCGTCTTCGCGAACGTGGCCGTCGGGTCACGGAAGACACGGCTGGCCAGTTCATTGAGAAGCAGATACGCGACGTAATTGAGCATGATCGTGGTGACCACCTCATGGGCACCACGCCACGCCTTGAGGATGCCCGGGATGAAGCCCCACAGCATGCCGCCCAGGAGACCGGCGAGGATCGCCAGCACCATGTGCAGCGGCCCCTGGAAGATTGGCGCCGCGCCAACGATGGCCGCGAAGAAAGCGCCCATGAGGAACTGGCCGTTGCCGCCGATATTGAACAGGCCGGCGCGGAAACCGAACGTGACCGCCAATCCGGACAGGATCAGCGGCGTGGCGATGTTCAGGGTGCTGCCGATCGCGCGAGCGTCCTTGAGCGAGCCCTCGATCAGCGCCTGGTAAGCCTTGAACGGGACGGCCAGGTCAAACCCGCGACCCGACATCACCTCCGAGATCACGATCAGGACGGCACCCAGCAACAGGCCCAGGACGATCGCCAGAATCGTTGTGACGAGCAAGCCGCGTCGCCCGCCGCCGGTGCCGATGCCGGGCACCTTCGTGGTGTCGATGGTCAGGCCGGATGGCGTCGCGTCGGGCATCTAGGGCGCCTCGGTCTCGCTCGTGGCGCCAGTGCGACCGGTGGCCATGATCAGGCCGATCCGATCCTTGTCGGCATCCTTGGCGTCGATCACGGTCACGAGCTTGCCGCGGTACATGACACCAATTCGATCTGACAGCTCGAGCACCTCGTCGAGCTCAGCCGACACGAGCAGGACCGCCGTGCCCGCATCGCGCTTGGCAATGATCTGCTTGTGGATGAACTCGATGGAGCCCACGTCGAGACCGCGGGTGGGCTGATCGGCGACCAGGACCTTGATCGGTTTCGAGAACTCGCGCGCGACGATCACCTTCTGCTGGTTACCGCCAGACAGCGTGCCGACCGCGACCGAATCGGAGGGTGTGCGGATGTCGAACTCGGGAATGAGCTTCTGGGCACGCTCGTGGAAAGCGGAGTCCACGAGGACGCCGTAGTTCGAGAAGGGCGGCTCGTGATAGTCGGTCAGGGCCAGGTTGTCGTCGACCGGAAAAGCGAGCACCAGTCCGTAGCGCTGACGATCGGCAGGGATGTAGGCGAGACCGCGGTGATCGAGGTCGCGCGGCGAGTGGGCGGTCACATCCGCGCCGGCCATCTTGACCTGGCCAGAAAGGGGCCGGCGCAAGCCCGTGATGGCCTCGACCATCTCGTCCTGGCCGTTGCCACCGACACCGGCGATGCCGAAGATCTCACCCATGCGGACCTCGAACGAGCAGCCATCGACAACACGGCTGCCCTGATCGTCCGCGACCGAAAGGTCCGACACCGCCAGCGCGACATCGCCGGGCTTGGCAGGCGTCTTCTCCACGCTGAGCGACACGCCGCGACCGACCATCATCGTCGCGAGGTCCTCCTCGGTGGCGGTCTTGGGGTCGGCGTGACCGACTACCTTGCCACGCCGGATGACGGTGATCCGATCGGCGATCTCGAGAACCTCGTAGAGCTTGTGACTGATGAAGACGATGCTCGTCCCTTCCGCGGCCAGGCGGCGCAGCACGGCAAAAATCTCCACGGTTTCCTGGGGCGTCAGCACGGCCGTGGGCTCGTCGAGGATGAGCACCTTGGCGCCGCGATACAGCGCCTTGAGGATCTCGATCCGCTGCTGCAGGCCGACCGAGAGGTCGCCCACGATCGCGCTCGGATCGATGCTGAAACCGAGTGATTTGGCCAAATCGCGGATGCGCCGGTCGGCCGCGTGCGCGTCGATGAAGATGGGGTTGGCCATCGTCTCTGTGCCGAGGATCACGTTCTCGGCAACCGTGAAGACGGGCACGAGCATGAAGTGCTGGTGGACCATGCCGATGCCGCGCTTGATGGCATCGTTGGGATCGCGCAGCTTGACCTGTGTGCCGGCGATGAGGATCTCGCCCTCGTCGGGCGTCAGCAGCCCATAGAGGATGTTCATCAACGTCGACTTGCCGGCGCCGTTCTCGCCCAGCAGTGCGTGGATCTCGCCCGGGCGAATTTCGAGGTCGATGTGATCGTTGGCAAGGACGCCAGGGAAGCGCTTGGTGATGCCGCGCATCTCCAGGGCAGGCGCCACGACGCTCGCCTTGCCGGCGAGCACGGCCGCGATTTCCTCGGCGGTGGCCGGAGCTGCCACGGGCTGCGCGGCGTCGGCCGCAGCGTCGCCAGTGGGCGCGATGTCTGACTGGCCCGTCTGCCCCTCGGTCAACGTGACCTCAGCTAGTCGGTGAATAAGAGAGCGGCGAGACCCGCAAGGGCCTCGCCGCTCTCAACGGTGCTTGGCTTGACGCTTAGTGCGCCTGGCCGGTGGCGCCTACGGTCGTCTGACCGTCGACGACAGTACCTGTCGTGATCGACCCGTCGGCGAGGCCGGCGAGAGTCGCTGCGAGCAGGTCCTGGACATCCTGCGGGACATCCGCAGCGAAGTTGTGGAAGTCTGCCAGACCAATTCCGCCGGTGACGGCATCGTCGGTGTGGAAGCCCGCCACCCAGCTACCGTCCGCGATGCGCAGCAGCGAATCATGGACAGCGCCGGCAACGTTCTTGGTCGCGCTCGAGAGCAGGCATGGCTGCACTTCGGGCAGGGTCTCGAACTGATCGGTGTCGACGCCGATGGCGAAGACCGGATCGCCCGCAGCGCGGGCTTCACAGGCTGCGCTCAGTGCGCCGTTGCCGGTCAGACCGCCGGCCGCAAAGATCACGTCAGCGCCGGCATCCAGCATCTGGTTGGCGGCGAGAGCGCCCTGCGGCGGGTCGACGAACGAGGTGGTGTAGACGAAGTCTGCTGCGATGTCGTCCTGGACCGAGCGAGCGCCGTTGATGTAACCCTCAACGAAACGCTCGACCGGCGGTACGACTACGAGGCCGCCGACAACGCCGACGTGGTGCGAGGTGCTCATCGAAGCCGCGAGGACACCAGCCAGATAACCGGCCTGATCCTCGGCGAAGAAGAGCGACTCACCATTGGTCAGCCACGACGTGTCGTGGCCCGTGCTGGGCACGCCGTCGACGCTGATGAACTGGACGTCGGGGAATGCAATCGCCGCGTCGCCGAGAGCATCGCCAAGCAGGAAGCCAACGCCGATGACAACGTCGTAACCGGCATCCGTGAACTGCGCGATGTTGCTCGCGTAGTCAGACTGGCTCTGCGTCTCGATGTAGTCGGTATCGAAGCAGGTGGGCGCCTCAGCGGCGGCTGCTTCCATTCCTTCAAACGCGGACTGGTTGAAGCCCTTGTCGTTGATACGACCGACGTCGGTGACCAGACCGACCTTGAGCTGCGTCTCGCAGGTCAGGCCCGTCGGCTCCGAAGGCGCGACCGTCGGCGCCACTGTCGGCGCAACCGTAGGCGCAACCGTAGGCGCAACTGTCGGCGCAACCGTCGGCGCAACCGTCGGCGCGACTGTCGGCGCCGGAGTCGGCGTCGCGGCCGGACCGGCGCAGGCCGCCAGCAGCAGCATTGTCGCCCCCAAGGCGAACGTGAACCTTCGCAAAGTGAACCTCCTCAAACATTGGCCTCGTCGACGGGCCGGAACCCTCCTGGCCGCTTACGACGATAGTCCGTGGTGAGTATGACAACGCTGCTCGACCCGTGCAAACTTGACGTCAATGGATCCAGATCGACGCATCGCATGGGACGTGTCGGACGCTCAGGAGGGCACAGGCCCCGTTCAGCTGCTCGAGGGCGACGAACCAGCGCGCCTGCTGGGCAGGACGCGGCGAATCGCCATGGTTGGCGCATCGCCTGATCCGGGGCGGCCGTCGCACGGGGTGATGCGCCAGCTGCTGGAGGCCGGCTATGACGTCGTGCCGATCAATCCAGCGGTCGAAACAGTGCTCGGCAACCGCGCCTATGCCACCCTGGAGGAGGCTTTGGCCGCCACGGGCGCATTTGACATGGTCGATGTGTTTCGCCGCCCGGAGCACACGCCCGACGTCGCCCGTTCGGCGGTGGCGATCGGCGCCAAGTCACTATGGCTGCAGCTGGGAGTCGTGAACTGGGAAGCAGCGCAGATAGCGCGCGATGGGGGGCTGGAGGTCGTGATGGACCGCTGCACGGCGATCGAGCATCGCCGTTTGAGCTACCTCGGCTAGCGGAAGAAGAAGCCGCCGACCACCAGCACGACCCCGATGGCGCCGACACCCAGCCACCAGTAGACCTGGCGTCGGAGCTCGTCACGCATCAAGTCGGTGCTTGACCTCTCGTTCCCGCCAGCCGCCGTCCGTGAGCCGCCGCGCCACGATTCGTAGCGCTTGGCGTTTTCGGCGAGGTGGTCCATCTCGCGCCGCCGGGCCAGCGGCAACCGGATGTTGAATGCGGCGAGAGCGATCAGGACGACGCCCACGAACAAGAGTCCCAAACTGATCTCGCTCACTTCTTGAGGCGCTCCCCGAGCAGCTGCGCGACAGCGGCCGCGTTGGCCTGGCCGCGCGATTCCTTCATCACCTGTCCGGTGAGGAACTTGAGCGCCTGCTCCTTGCCCGCGCTGAAGTCGGCGACCGCGGCCGAATTGGCGGCGATGACCTTGTCGATCACCGCGCCAAGCTCGGACGAGTCGTTCATCTGGCGCAGCCCCTTGGTGGCGACGATCGAGGCAACCGATTCACCGGACTGGAGATGCTCGATGTAGACATCTTCCGCACTCTGGCTGGAGATCGCGCCCGACGCGCGCAACCGCACGACTTCGGCCAGCTCCGCACCGTTGCGGCGCGAAAGCAGATCCGGCTGCGCCTTCTGCTCGCGCAGGCCTATCTTCGAAAGCAGGCCGGCGGCAACCTTGGGGTCGACGGGTGGATCGGTGGCCATCGCCGCGGCGAAGTAATCCCCGGCCGAGCCCACGATCACCGCCGCGTCGTAAGAGGAGAGCCCGAAGTCGGCGCTGTAGCGCGCTCGCCGGGCCGCTGGCAGCTCGGGCATCGCTGCCCGGATGCCCGCGATCATCGAGGCGTCCGTGCGCAGCGGCGGCAGATCCGGCTCCGGGAAGTAGCGGTAATCCTCCGACTCCTCCTTGAGGCGCATCACGTAGGTCACGCCGCGCGTGTCGTCCCAGCCGCGCGTCTCCTGGATGAGCTTCTCGCCGCCATCAAGGGCTCGCGTCTGGCGCTCGATCTCGAAGGCGATCGCGCGCTCGACCGAGCGAAAAGAGTTCATGTTCTTGACCTCGACCCGCGTCCCCAGCTTTTCGGCGCCCGGCAGCCGGAGCGAGACGTTCGCCTCGACACGCATCTGGCCCTCCTCCATGGCGGCGTCGGACGCGCCGATCGTCAGAAGCAGGAGGCGCAGCTCCTCGGCGTAGCGCCGCGCGGCCTCCGCGGAGGTGATGCACGGCTCGGTCACGATCTCCATCAGCGGGATGCCCGACCGGTTGTAGTCGACGAGGGACAGCCGGCCGCCGCCAGGCTTGTCCTGGTGGAGCAGGCGTGCGGTGTCCTCCTCGAGGTGAGCGCGCCGGATGCCGATCTCCACGGGACCTGTGGAGGTCTCGACCGTGAGCGTCCCGCCCGAGCACAGCGGCAGGTCGAACTGCGAGATCTGGTAACCCTTCGGCAGGTCGGGATAGAAGTAGTTCTTGCGATCCCAGCGCGTTACCTCTGGGTTGGTCGCGCCGATCGCGATGCCGGTCGCAAGAACGAGCTCGACCGCGCGGCGGTTGATGACCGGCAGCGCGCCGGGCAGGCCCAGGCACACCGGGCAGGTGTTGGAGTTGGGCGCCGCGCCACGCACTTCCGACGAGCACGAGCAGAACATCTTCGACGCTGTCTTGAGCTGCACGTGGATCTCCACGCCCACCACGACCTCATAAGCCGTCGCGGTTTCCAGTGCCGTTGCCGGGTTGCCGGTTGCCATGGGCATCGTCAGCCCAGGGTCGATACCAACGCCTTGATGCGGCGCAGCGCTTCCTCGAGGTCTTCGTAGCTCGTCGCCAGGGTCGCGCGAACGTGGCCTTCGCCCGACGGCCCGAAGGCGCTGCCCGGAATTACCGCGACCTTGTGCTCGAAAAGCAGCCGCTCGCTGAACTGCTCGCTCGTCAGGCCTGTCGGCTTGATGCTCGGGAACGCGTAGAACGCGCCGAGCGGCTCCACCGTGGGCAGGCCTGCTGCGTTCAAGCCATCGACGAACATGCGCCGCCGCCGGTCGTACTCGGCGGTCATCCGCTGCACGTCGGTTTCGGCGGTCGCGAGCGCGACAACTGCCGCGTCCTGGGCTGTCGTTGGCGCGGACATGATCTCGTATTGGTGGACCTTCACGATGCCCTCGAGCAGGTCTTTGGGCGCACAGACGTAGCCGACACGCCAGCCGGTCATCGCGTACGCCTTGGAAAAGCCACCCATCAGCACAGTGCGCTCGCGCATCCCAGGCAGTGACGAGATGGCGACGTGGCGATGGCCGCCGTAGACGAGGCGGTCATAGATCTCGTCGCTGACGACGAGCAGGTCGTGCTTCACAGCGATCGCCGCGATCGCGCGCAAGGTCGGTTCGTCCAGCACTGCGCCCGTCGGGTTGCATGGGTAGCCCAGGAACAGCACCTTCGTTCTTGGGGTGATCGCGGCCTCGACCGCATCCGGTTGCAGCGCGAAGTTGTTCGCGGCGGTCGTGGGCACGAAGGCAGGCACGCCACCGTTGAACATGATCGACGGCAGGTAAGCGACGTAGCTCGGCTCGTGGAGGACGACCTCGTCGCCCGGATCGACGAGAGCGGCCATGGTGGCGGCAACGGCCTCCGACGCGCCAACCGTGACGCAGATCTCGCTCGTCGGGTCATAGCTGACGCCGTACATCTTCTCGATATGGCCGCTCAGCGCACGGCGCAGCTCGATCGTGCCGTAGTTGCTGGTGTAGTGCGTCCGGCCCGCGCGCAGCGAGCGCACGCCCTCGTCGACGATCTGTGGTGGCGTCGTGAAATCGGGCTCGCCTACGCCCAGGCTGATCACGTCGGGCATCGTCGCGATGACGTCGAAGAACTTGCGGATACCGCTCGCCGGAACGGCGCGGACGCGCTCCGAGAGGCGCTGCTTTGCGAGTGCTTGCGCTACCACGGTCAACCCCTACCTGCTACTTCGCCGAGTATAGGTTCAGGCCGCTCCCCGGACGGCAGCCGCGCGGTCGGCGGCCGCTTGCGTCGCGGGGTCGGTGAGCTTGGCGAGGTCGGTGGGCTCCTGGTTGCGCCACGCCGCAGTCGCGGTGATCGCCTCGTAGGCGCGGCCCAGGCGGAACAGGCGGTCCTCGTCCCACGGCCGGCCGATGAGCTGCAGACCCACCGGCAGACCCTCGGAAAGCCCGCACGGCACCGATAGGCCGCACACGCCGGCCATGTTGGCTGGCAGCGTGCACGCATCGGAGAGGTACATCGCGACCGGGTCCTGGAGGCGCGCCCCGAACTTGAAGGCGACGGTCGGGCTCGTCGGGGCAACGAGCGCGTCGACCTTCTCGAACGCCGCATCGAAGTCGCCTTTTATCAGCGTGCGCACCTTCTGCGCCTTGAGGTAGTAGGCGTCGTAGTAGCCCGCCGAGAGCGCGTAAGTGCCGAGCATGATGCGCCGCTTGACCTCGGCGCCGAAGCCCGTGCCGCGTGTCTCGAGGTAGTCGGCGATGTAGTCGCCACCGGGCAGCCGGACCGAGCGGCCGTAGCGCACGCCGTCGTAGCGCGCCAGGTTGGCCGACGCCTCGGCGGGCGCGACGATGTAGTACGTGGCGAGGCCGTAGTCGGTGTGCGGCAGATCGATATCGACGACCTCCGCGCCCGCCGCCTCGAGCGCCGTGACCGCCTCGCGGATGCGCGCCTCGACGCCGGGTTCCATGCCTTTGACGAAATACTGCTTCGGCAGGCCCAGGCGCACGCCGCGCAGGCTCGCGGCCGACTCGTCGTCGCTCTCCGGGAGCTGCGCGGCATAGTCGGGCACTGGGATGTCGGCGGACGTGGAGTCGCGCTCGTCGCGCCCGGCGATGACGCTCATCAGCATTGCCGTGTCGCGCACGTCGCGGCCGAGCGGCCCTATCTGGTCGAGCGATGAGGCGAACGCGACGATCCCATAGCGCGAGACGCGACCGTACGTTGGCTTGAGACCGACGATGCCCGTCAGCGCGGCCGGCTGACGTATCGAGCCCCCGGTATCGGTGCCGATGGACAGCGGAACCTGGAAGGCGGCAACCGCCGCGGCCGACCCGCCGCTCGAGCCACCCGGCACACGGTCAAGATCCCACGGGTTGGCGGTCGGTCCCCACGCGCTGAACTCGGTCGACGAGCCCATGGCGAACTCGTCCATGTTGGTCTTGCCGGGCAACACGGCGCCGGCTGCCTTGAGGTTCTCGCTGATGTGCGCGTCATAAGGGCTGACGTAGCCCTCGAGGATCCGACTGCCCGCGGTCGCCCTGTCGCCCCGGGTGAAGACCAGATCCTTCAGTCCAACCGGAATCCCAAGCAGCGCCGGCAGCGCCGCAAGCGCCTCTTCACCTTCTTCGCGCGCCAGGGCGAGGCGATCGTCGGCGGCATCCGCCTGAGCCAGCGTGGCGGCCCGATCCCACCACACCCAGGCGTGGAGCGGCTTGTCGGTCGCGTCGATGCGATCGAGGTGCGCGGCAGCCAGATCGTGCGCGCTGAAATCGCCCCGGCGCAGGCCGGCGGCCATCTCGTGAGCATGGAGGCGGGTCGGGTCGGAGGTCATGTCGGAGCGATTCGGTCGGAGCTTCTAGTTGCCGTGCTCGCCAAGGATTGGCGGCACGACGAAGTACTGACCGGCGCGTTCCGGGGCAAGCGCCAGGACCTCCTCCGCAGGCAGACTGGGCTCGACCTCGTCATCGCGCAGGATGTTCTCGAGCTCGATGGTCTGCGCGGTGGGCGCGATATGCTCGGTGTCGAGCTCGGCGAGGACCGCATACTGATCGAGGATGTGGTTGAGCTGGCCTTCGAGACGCGCCAATTCGTCTTCGGTCAGACCCAGACGGGCGAGATGCGCGACGTGTTCGACGTCTTTGCGCGAGAGAGTGGCCATGGGGCCGAATGGTAGCCGCGAGCAGCGCGTCGTCAGGTTTCGGGCGGCGCAAAGACGACGATCAGCTGCATGTCGTCGGTGATGTCGTGGAAGCGATGGGGCACACCGGCCGCGACAAAGATCGTGTCGCCAGGAACGACGTCGCGCGTCTCGTCGCCGGCGGTGAAGCGCGACCGGCCGGACATAACGACGTAGATTTCGTCCTCGCCGTGTGGTTGCTGCCGATCGATGTCGCCGACGCGCAGCACGTACAGCCCGACCGACAACGCATCGGAGCGCAGGAACTCCAGGTAGGCCCGGCCGGAGGCCGACTGCTCGGCAAGCAGATCGGCGATGGAACGGAGGTCCATCGGGTTAGGGCTGCTCGCCCGCGAGGATCTTCTTGAACCCGTCCTCGTCGAGGACCGGCACACCCAGCTCCTGTGCCCTGGCCAGCTTCGATCCGGCCGATTCGCCGGCGACGAGGTAGTCGGTCTTCTTGCTCACCGACCCGCCGGGTTTTCCACCGGCGGCGCGGATGGCGCTCTCGGCGCTTTCGCGATCGAAAGCGGCGAGCGTTCCTGTCACCACGACCGTCTTGCCGGTCAGCGGCCCTTCTGTGGTTGCGGCAGCCTGGGGTCGAGGCCGTTCGGGCTCGATATCGGCATCCACGAGGTCGTCGAGAACTTCGGCGGTCAGTGGGTCGGTCAGCCAGCTCTCCAGCGCGGCGGCGACGGTTGGGCCGACTCCGTATATCTGCTCGAAGTCTGCTGCCGTTACCGTGCGCAGCTCGGTCGCGATGCGCTTGAACCACCCGTCAGGCCCGCCCATTGGCTCGTCGTCGCGCGGCGGCCAGCGCGCCGCGAGCCAGTTAGACAGCTCGATTGCGGTCGTGACGCCGACCTGGGGGATGCCGAGACCGTGGATGATCCGGTAGAGCGGGCGGACGCGCGCTCGTTGGATCGAGGCATGCAGGTTCTCGGCGCTCTTCTGCGCGAAGCGATCGAGCGATGTGATGTCTTCCACGGTGAGACGAAAGAAATCGCCGCGCGTCTTGACCAGGCCACGCTCCAGCAGTTGGACGAGGACCTTCCAGCCCGCGCCCTCGATGTCCATTGAGCCGCGGCCGACGAAATGACCCAGCTCCTGGCCGACCCTCGCCGGGCACGACAGGTTGGGGCAGTAGTGGCGCACGGCGTTCTCGTCGCGCACGATCTGGGTGCCGCAGACCGGGCAGTTGGCGGGCATCTGCCATTCCCTGGTCTTCTTGGGCCGCTTCTCGAGGATGACCCGCACCACCTCGGGGATGACGTCGCCCGCCTTGTGGAGCACGACGTGGTCGCCGACGCGGATGTCCTTGCGGCGCACCTCGTCGAGGTTGTGCAGCGTCGCATTGGCGACGGTGGAGCCGGCGACTTTGGTCGGCGTCATCTTTGCAACAGGCGTCAGTGTTCCAGTTCGGCCGACGTAGGCGACGATGTCCTCGATGACCGTCTCGACCTGCTCGGGCGGGTACTTGTAGGCGATCGCCCAGCGCGGGGCGTGCGAGACCATGCCCAGGTTGCGCTGCAGGTCAAAGCGATTGACCTTGACGACGACGCCGTCGGTCTCGTATGCCAGCTCATGGCGCGGCTCGTGCCAGCGCTCGATGAACTGAGTCACGCCGTCCATGTCGAGGTCGCTGCGTGAGCGGTTGGGCTCAACGGGAAAGCCGAGCTGCTCGAGCCGATCGAGGGCGGCTGACTGGGTACGGACGCTGCCCTCCTCGACGAGCACGTAGAACCAGGCGGCGAGGCGGCGGCTGGCCGTCACCTGCGGGTCGATCTGGCGGAGGGAACCGGCCCCCGAGTTGCGCGGGTTGGCGTATAGCGGGAGGCCGGCCTCCTCGCGCTCGGCGTTGATGCGCGCGAACTCGGCCTTGGGCATGAAGACCTCGCCGCGCACCTCGAGGTTCACCGGCTCCTTGAGCTCCTTGGGCACTGACTCGATCGTGCGCAGGTTGGCCGTCACGTCCTCGCCGGTCGTGCCGTCGCCGCGCGTCGCGCCCTGGACGAATCGGCCGCGAACATATCTGAGGCTGATGGCCAACCCATCGATCTTGAGCTCGCACTCGTAGCGCAGCTGTTGCGCGGCAACTTCCTCGGGCAGGTCGAGCAGCCGGCGCGCCCGTGCGTCGAACGCGCGCAGCTCGTCGAAAGAGAACGCGTTGTTGAGCGACAGCATGGGGGTCGAGTGCCTTACCTCCGTCAGGAGGCCGCTCGGCGCGCCACCGACGCGTTGCGTGGGCGAGTCGGGGGTTTGAAGCTCCGGATGCGCCTCTTCGAGCTCGACCAGCTCGCGATACAACGCGTCGTACTCGGCGTCGCTGATCTCCGGCGCGTCCTGCTCGTGGTAGAGCTTGAGGGCGCGCTCGATCTGGGCGCGCAGTTCAGCCGCGCGCGCGGCCGGGTCGCTTTTCCGGGCGGCGTTCACGACGCTTCGAGCAGCTCCAGGTTGGCGAACGAGGCGAGCAGCTTCTTCACGCCGCGCTCCGGGAAAGCGATGGTGACCTCCTCGTCGTCGCGCGTCAGGCGCGATGTCACGACCGTCCCCTCGCCGAAGGCTGCGTGGCGCACCCGGTCACCATCGCGGTAGCGCCGCTCCCCCGGAACGAGCGGCCGTTGCGCCACGACGTTGCGTTCCGGCACGGCCGCAGGTGCGTCGTCATCGCCGTAATAGGCCGCGCGTTTCGCGGCCAGGTCGCGCGACGGACGGAACGTCTCGCCGTCGCGCGGCGCGCCGACGGGCGGCGTGTAGCCGCCGCCTGGCGGCAGGATGCGCCGGCCCGGCGTCATGCCACCGCCGTTGGCGATCGCTCCCCCGCCCCACTGCCCACGCCGGCCCACCAGGCGCGAGCCGCCACGCGGACCGAGGATGTTGCCCAGGTCGTAGCCCGTCGTCCCCTGGCGCTCGTCGGCCGGTCGCTGGTCGTCTTCAGCGAAGCCCTCGTCGGGCGCCACGAGCCTGGGCCCGTGCATCAGGTCGGATGGAATCTCGAGCAGGAAGCGCGACGGGATCGAGAAGCCGCCGCGGCCCCAGGTTGCGCGGGTCGCTGCATGGGTCAGGTAGAGCCGGTGGCGCGCACGGGTCAGGCCGACGTATGCCAGCCTGCGTTCCTCCTCCATCTGGCGCTGGTCATCGAGCGCACGCGAGTGAGGGAAGACGCCCTCCTCGAGGCCGGTGATGAACACCGCGTCGAACTCGAGACCTTTCGCAGCGTGAAGAGTGATGAGTGTGACGGCGTCTGAGTCCTTCTCGTACGAATCCTGGTCGGCGACGAGAGCCGTCTCCTCGAGCAGTCGGTCAACAGCGTCGTCGGGATCCAGATCGCCGTAGCGGGTAACTACCTCGCGCAGCTCGAGCAGGTTGGCCCAACGATCCTCGCCCTCCTGTGATCCATCGGCCAGCATCGCGCGGTAGCCCGATCGCTCGAGCACTTCGTCCAGCAGATCCGGCAAATCAAGAACGCCAATCCGTTGGCGGAGCGAGGTGATCATGTCGACGAAGCTGGCGATGGCCGATCGGGTCCGACCACCACCATCCTCCCGACGCGAAAACTCCACCAGGGCAACCCAGACATTGCCGGCGCGTTTCGCGGCTTCCTCCCGGACCAGCGCGATGGTCTTCTCGCCGATCCCGCGCGCCGGCACGTTGATGATCCGCTCGTACGCGGCGCCGTCGTAGTCGCTGCGGAGGACCCTCAGGTATGCCAGTGCGTCCTTGACCTCGCGCCGCTGGTAGAAGCGCGTGCCGCCGACCAGTTGGTAGCGCAGGCCGTAACGGAGGAACGCCTCCTCGATCGCGCGGCTCTGGGCGTTCGTGCGGTACATGACACTTATGTCGCGCAACGAGAACTTGCGCTCATCGCCTTCGTCGGCGCGCCGTGCCAGGAACGAACCGCCGGCGCCGCGGCCGCCGACGAGCGCCTCGACCTGGCGGGCGACCCACTCGGCCTCCTCGTCCTCCGAGTCGGCCTCGAACCGCTCGATCTGGACACCGCGCGGGTTCTCCGTCCAGAGCTTCTTGTCCTTGCGCGCCTCGTTGCGCGAGACGACGGCGTGGGCGGCGTCGAGGATCAGCTGCGTCGAGCGGTAGTTCTGCTCGAGCTTGACCACCGTCGCGTTGGGATAGTCGCGTTCGAAATCGAGGATGTTGCGCAGGTCCGCACCGCGCCACGAATAGATGCTCTGGTCGTCGTCCCCGACCACGGCCAGGTTCTTGCGCGTACCCGCCAGTAACCGGATCCATAGGTACTGCGCGCGGTTCGTGTCCTGGTATTCATCGACGTGCAGGTAGCGCCAACGGTCGTTGTAGTGAGCGAGCACGCCGGGCGCCTGCTCGAACAGCCGCACGGCCTCGTTGAGGAGATCGTCGAAGTCGAGCGCGCCCTGCTCGCGCAGCCGCGCCTGGTAGCGCTCGTACGCCTTTGCCGCCACCTCCTCGTGGTAGCCGCGCGCCGCCTCTGCCGCCTGCTCGGGGTTGAGCAGATCGTTCTTCCAGCGGCCAATCTGGCCCAGGATCGCTTGCGGTTTCAGCTCCGTCGACCCGACGAGCTCGAGGTTGCGCATTACCAGCTTCATCGTCGATGTCTGGTCGTCGGTGTCGTAGATCGTGAAGCGCGGGTCGATGCCGATCGCGCTGCCGTCGCGGCGCAGGACGCGGGCACACAGCGCGTGGAAAGTGCCCATGGCAACGTCGCGCGCCTTTTCGCCGACGAGCGCGAGGATCCGGGCGCGCATCTCCGCCGCGGCCTTGTTAGTGAACGTCACGGCGAGGATCTGCCACGGCTTGACGTTTTCGACGCCTATCAGGTAGGCGACCCGATGGGCGAGGACGCGCGTCTTGCCACTGCCGGCGCCGGCCAGGATCAGCAGCGGACCCGCGGTCGTCGTGACGGCGCGCGCCTGCTCGGGGTTGAGTCGCGCAACGATGTCCGCGGCGAGGGCCTGGCGATCGGCGGCGGAGTCCGACTCCGGCTCGGCGGCAGGACGCGCAGCGACCCTGGCGACCGACGAAAACAAGTCGGCCGCGTGCGGCGCATCATCAATCGCGGCCGTACCGGCCGCAGCCCGCGTGCGCGCCCTGGCCCGGGGATCGGGTGTCTCTTCGGCTGGTTCGAGATCGTCTCCCGGGGGAGCGTCCGGCAGCGGCGGCAGATCGGGTTCTATGGGTCGATCAGGCGCCTCTTTCACTCCGCCCGATGCTACCAGCGGCGGCCCTTTTCACCCTCCACAGAGAAGCGGAGCGCGGCCAGCGCTTCACCTCTTCATTTGTCATTCCGGACAGGTGCCGAAGGTGTCCTCCTGCGGGAAGCGGACCGTGAATTCGTCTGAGCCGAAGTAATCGATCATGGCCTCCGTCAGGTCTTCCTCGGAACCATCCACCATGTGGGCAATGACGCTGACAATCCGTTTATCGCCTGCCTCGTGGAGGCCGAGCACGCCTTCGTAAGCCTGAGATTGGGAATCGAACTCAAGCCGCTGGGGCTGATCGTCGTTGGCGCCGATCACGGTTACCTCGAAATACTCGACGGTGTTGTCCGTCCACAGGACGAACCAGTCGAGGTATGACACGAACTCGCCGACCTGTTCGTGGACAACCCTGATGCACACGGCGCTGAACTGCGCGGCCGGCGCCGGGCTCGCGGTGGGCGTTGGCTCGGGACTCGGCGAAGGGCTCGGGCTCGGTGAAGGTGATGCGGTCGGCTCCGTGGTAGGCGTCGGCCCGGGCTGGGTCAGCATCGGCGTCGGCGTCGCACCATTCCCCCCGAAGAAGACGTATCCGATGCCCGCGCCCAGGACGATCACACCGAACAGCATCAGCACCAGCAACCCGCCCAACAGGCTGCACCAGCCGCCCGCCGGGGGCGACGGTGGCGGTGGCACTGGTGGCACGACGTTGCCCGGTGGCGGTGGCGGAGGCGGTGGCGGCGGTGGCGGTGGCGGTGGCGGCGGTGACGTCTTGACTGGGACTGCCGGCAGCGCGATGGCGGGGACCGGCATCTTCGTGAGCGAGAGCGCGCCGCCCACCAAATTCGCGCTCTTCATCTGCTTGCCGTTCTTTCTGAACCAGATGTTGAGGTTGATTAGTGCGTCTTGGATTGATTTCTGCAGGTTCGGCAGCTTCTCGCTGTATTTGCTCAGGTCGGGAATATTGGAGGTGTCGGCCACGAGGGCGCCGGCGACGACCCCTATGGGGAACGTGAAGCTGACGCCGGCTAGTGGCGGGTAACCGATCGTAATGGTGACGTCGATTCCGCTTGCTTTGGTCTTGCTTCGTCCGAAGGTCACGTCGGGGTCGACGTCGAGACCCAGCCAGCTCACCTTGCCCGGCTGCCACTTGAGGTTGTCGCTCTTGCAATCGAAGAAGTCCTTGACGTCCTGCGGCGCGTCATCGGGCAGTTCCGGTTTTTTCGGCTCAGCCATGGGTCACCTCGCTCATGCCGGATCGCCACAATCCAGGAACCAGCGCCACTTACCGTCTCTTGGCGCGAAGTGAAGGTCGCGCTGGCCCGTATCGGGCTCGTCCACGGTTACCGTCCACGTGTCGTCGATCGTCGTCGCCAGGTCGTCCGTCTCCCACGACCACAGCGCTGGGCCATCGCTCGACACCACGGTCCAGGTTGCCGCCGGATCCGCCTCAAGCCCGTTGACGTGGCTCCGGCACTGTCCCTCGCCATACCGCTCGAACACCGCTGGATGGAGGCGGTCAACTAGGTACTCCGAGTCGCCTGTTTGGAATGCGGCCAGCAGGGCGGCGGCGAAGTCATCGGCGGTCGGCGGATCCAAGGCTGCGGTTGGCTCAGGAGTGATAGGTGGCGCCGTCGGCGGAGCCGTTGGAAGGTTGGTTGGCGGCACTGTGGGAGGCGGTGTGAGCGGAGGTTGGCTCAGGCTCGGGGCGTCCGTGGGAATCGGCGGGGCGGGGCTCGGTGTTACGAGGCCGCTGACCATCGGCGTTGGCGTGGCGCCGGAGCTCACCGGTGGAGCGTTCCGCTGGTGGCCGATCCAGGCACCTGCGGCCACGCTGATGAAGAACGCGACCACCAGCAAGGCGCCGTATTGCAGCCAGCGCGCCAGGTTCACTGCATCTCCCCGCGGACGGGACAGGCCCCCGCGGCAAACCCTACACGGCACATCACGCGGCAATCAACCTTGACGCGGCACGGGGCGGTACCGATGATGCGCCGCAACGTGAGCAAGCTGTCGCGCGCCACCCCGCTCCTCGCGACGCTCCTGCTGGTCGCCTGCGGCGGGGCTGTGGCCACGCCCAGTCCGGCACCAACCGCGCCTCCGACGCCGGCCCCTACGGCGGCACCGACCTTGCCCCCGACAGCCCCGCCGACAGCCCCGCCGACAGCCCCGCCGACAGCGCCAACGACAGCGCCACCAGCCCTGACAGGTGCGGAGCTGCTCATGAGCTACGCGCACCCCGATCTGCGCGAGTCATGCAGCGAACGCGACGAGATATATGCAACCGAGCTGGCGTCGATCACCTGCGGTCCCGACGACATGCCGTTCGATTACTCGCTCTTCGACACAGTCGGCGACATGGACCTGGAGTTCGACAATGACGTCGACGGAGCTGAGACACCGCCCGCGGAGAGCGGCTCGTGCGACCAGGGCAATTACCTGGCGGACTACGACATGGACGGTCGCGTGGGCCGCGTGAACTGTCGCGAGCATACCTCGTCAACCACCGGCGCGCTGTTCCACGTGATCGAGTGGACCGATTCCAACCTGCTCGTCATTGGTTATCTGTCGATCCGCAGCGACGTCCACACGTGGGACGAGCTGATTGACTTCTGGCTCAACCAGGGCGGGCCGTACGCGCCTTGATCGCGGCTTAGTCGCAGTCCCCGAAAGTGTCTTCCTCGGGGAAGCGCACGACGAACTCGTCACTGCCGAAAGCGTCAATCATCTCCTGGGTCAGGTCGATCGTCGAACCGTCCGCAGCGTGCCCCACTAGGCTCACGATGGTCTTGCTGCCAGCCTCATGCAGGCCGAGCTGCCCGTCCCAGCTGCCGGACTGTGGGTCGTAGACGAGCGACGCAGGTTCGTCGTCGTTGGCGCCGATGACGGTCAATTCGAAACGCTCGACAGTGACGCCCGACCAGAGCAGCGACCAGTCCAGGTAGGACACGAAAGTATCCAGCGCCTCGTGCGTGACGCGAACGCAGTAGGTGGTGATCCTTCCAGGGGTTGCCAGCACGCTCGGCGGTGGCGACGCTGTACCGGGATCCGTGCTGGGCGTGGCGCTGGCCGGCGCCGAAGGTGTAGCGCTTCCAACTGGAGCCGGGTTGTTGCCAAGCAACAGGAACCCGAGCCCCAGTCCAGACAGCACAACTAGCAGCAGGATGAAGAGCCACCCCAGGCTGCCCAGGCCGACCGGTGCCTTCGGACCTCCCGGACCGCCGGCGCCGGTGACTGGGGGTATCGGCACGACGACCGCTCCTGGCTTTGGGCAATCGGCCAGGTCCTTGACGTCCTTGTCGGCCCGTTCGCTGGCCTCGTTGATCAGACGTTCCAGTCTGTAAGACTCGCGCTCCCCAGCGGTGGCAACGGTCCGCGCAATGCCCGCGGCGTCGTTCATGACCGCGGCTGTGTCCCCCGATGCGCCGGCCGCCGCCTGCCCGGCCTTGTCCGCTGCTTCGGACGCCGCTGAACGCTGAGCGTCGACGGCCGCCTTGGTGCGGCGTAGCGCCTCCAGCCGGCCGGCGCTGCGCGCGGCGATCATGACCTCGACCCGGCAAGGATCGTCCGGGCAATTGTCGAGCGCTTTGCGCAGCTCACCCGCCCGCCGGCTGGCGTCGCCGCTCGCAGCCTGGAGTGCCGCGGAATGCTCCTGCCAGAAGCCCAGTCTCGCGCGCGCCGCCTCGAGCATGTTGAGCGACTTCTTGGCGGCCGCGGCCTCGTCCTTGGCGTTTATTGCATCGCGCACCGCCGCGCCCAGGCTCGAACCAACCATGGCCGCCGCCAGTGGCACAGCAAACGGCCAGAGGCCGGCCTCAACCAGGCCGAGCGCGATGCCGCCGGTCATTGCAGCGTCGAAACCTAGACCCATGCCGACCTGCGCGGGATCCAGCTCGTGGCCGGAATGCTTGGAAAATGCCTTCGCGTTGTCGGCGACGTTGGCCGTCTCGCTGCTGGCTGCGGAATCAGCGTGCGCGGCCTCAGCCCGATACGCGTTCGCCATGCCCTCGAGGAAGTAATAGCGCCACCGCAGTTTCCGACAGTCGTCTCCGGCGGGACCGTCAGACGGCGGTTCTGCGCTTATCGATTCGGTGCGCGGAATCGCCTCGCCGGTCTTGGAGTCGACCCATGCCCCACGATCCTCGTCCCACTTGGCGGCTTGGCCTGTTGTCTTGTTGGCCGCATGGACGCCGCTCGGCTCGAGCGTGAAACCCTTGGGCTGGGCGGCAGGCGCCATCGCGGCAGAATGGGCCTATTCAGGCCGGAATCAAGAAGCCCGGGCCGATTGCTCGGCCCGGGCTCCGGGTTTGCGGTTTCGCGAAGCTTCGGACTTAGAAGCTTCGGACTTAGTAGTCCATGTCGTCGCCGTGGCCGTGACCGGCCCCGCCTGACTCCTTCTTCTCGGGCTTGTCCGTGACCAGTGTCTCGGTCGTCAGCACCATGCCCGCGATCGAAGCCGCGTGCTGGAGTGCCGACCGTGTCACCTTGGCCGCGTCGACGATGCCCTTGTCGAACATGTTGACGTACTCGCCCTTCAGGGCGTCGTAGCCCTCGCCGATTTTCTGGTTCCGCACCGCAGCAACGATGACTGAACCTTCCTGGCCGGCGTTCTCCGCGATCTGGCGCACCGGCGCCTCCAGTGCACGCCGCACGATGCTCACGCCGATGGCCTCATCGCCCTCGAGCATCAGCGAGTCGAGCGCCGGGATTGCCTGAAGGAGCGCCGTGCCACCGCCGGCGACGATGCCCTCCTCGACCGCCGCGCGGGTGGTCGAGAGCGCGTCCTCGATGCGGTGCTTCTTCTCCTTGAGCTCGACCTCTGTCGCGGCGCCAACCTTGATCACGGCGACACCACCGGCGAGCTTGGCCAGGCGTTCCTGGAGCTTCTCGCGGTCGTAGTCGGACGTGGTCTCCTCGACCTGCGCCTTGATCTGGGTCATGCGGCCCTTGATCTCCTCGGGTGAGCCGCCACCGTCGACGATCGTCGTGTCGTCCTTGGTTGCGACCACACGCCGGGCGCTACCGAAGTCCTCAGCGGTGACGGAATCGAGCTTGCGCCCGAGCTCCTCGCTGATGACCTGGGCACCCGAGAGGATGGCCATGTCGCGCAGCATCTCCTTGCGCCGATCGCCAAAGCCGGGGGCCTTGACGGCGAGCACAGAGATGGTGCCCTTGAGCTTGTTCACGACCAGCGTGGCCAGTGCCTCGCCGTCGACATCTTCGGCGACGATGAGGATGGGCTTGCCGAGCTGGACCGCCTTCTCGAGCGCCGGGATCAGCTCCTGGATGCTGGAGATCTTCTTATCGGTGATGAGTATGGCGGCGTTCTCGAGAACGGTCTCCATCCGGTCGGGGTTGGTCACGAAGTAAGCCGAGATGTAGCCCCGGTCGAACTGCATGCCCTCGGTGTATTCCTTCTCGAGGCCGAGCGACTGGCCCTCCTCGACGGTGATGACGCCGTCCTTGCCGACCTTGTCCATCACCTCGGCGATGGTCTCGCCAACCTCGGGATCGGCGGCGCTGATGGCCGCGACCGCGCTGATCTGCTCGCGGTTGTCGACCGGGCGCGAGTTCTTCTTGAGCTCGGCGACGATTACCTCGACGGCCTTGTCCATGCCGCGCTTGACGATCATCGGGTTGGCGCCGGCAGTGACGTTCTTGAGGCCCTCGGTCACGAGCGCCTGGCCGAGCACGACCGCGGTCGTGGTCCCGTCGCCGGCGACGTCATCTGTCTTGGTCGCGACCTCCTTGAGGAGCTGCGCGCCCATGTTCTCGAACGGGTCCTCGAGCTCGATGTCGCGCGCGATGGTGACACCGTCATTGGTGATCGTCGGTGCACCGAACTTCTTGTCGAGGACGACGTTGCGGCCCTTGGGGCCGAGCGTCACCTTGACCGCGTCCGCGAGTCGGTCGACGCCGCGCTTCAGCGAGCGACGCGCGGTCTCGTCAAAAATCAGTTGCTTTGCCACGGTTGAGAGATACCTCCTGGAAACAGAAAGAGCCGCGTGCCCCGATCGGGCTCGAGGCTCTAGCTGTTGACGATTGCGAGGATGTCCTTCTGGCTGACGATCAGCAGATCTTCGCCTTCGACCTTGAACTCGGTCCCGGCGTACTTGGCATAGAGCACGACGTCGCCTTCCTTGACGTCCATCGGCTCGCGCTTGCCTTCGTCGGTCAGGCGGCCGGGGCCGGCGGCGAGGATCTTGCCCTCTTGCGGCTTCTCCTTGGCGGTATCCGGCAGCACGATGCCCGACTTGGTCATCTCCTCGCGCGGAGTGGGCTGAATGACGACCCGGTCGCCGAGCGGCCGAAGCTTCGTCGCAGTGGCAGTCGCCAACGCGTTACCCTCCTGGTAGTAGGTGCGGTTTGGCCAACGCGCGTCCGCCTGGGTTTGACCGGCGGGTCACGGCACTCTGGCCGATCAATTGTGCATTTAGCACTCTCTGTCTGAGAGTGCTAGAAGGTTAGGTTCCGCTCCGTGCGCTGTCAAGCGCTGGCCCTCCGTGCTAACCCTGATGCGTGCTGGGCGTATGGGGAGCTACGGTGATGCCCTCGACGGGATCTGCCAGCGCTGTTAGCCGGACCGCCGTGGCGCTTCGGGGGAGTGCGCTTGGCTAGTGAGGCGGTCCAGATGTCACATCAGCTTTCGCCTGGCGTGCGAACGCCGCGGCGCTCTTGGCGGTCATTCGCGGCAATCGCGCTCGGGCTGATCGTCAGCGTTTCATTGAACGTCGGCGCCGTTGCGGCCGTCGAATGGGACTGGTCAGCGTCCGTCAACGCG
>JAXDLE010000007.1:0-11235 GCA_034666725.1 Chloroflexota bacterium | reverse complement strand
CGCGCAGACGCGCGAGGCGCGCCACGCCGCGGCGTGCGGCGTACGCGTACGCCTGGACCTCGACCAGCGCGATCGGCCCTTCGGCCAATGTGCCATCGCGGTTGCGGTTTGAGTCGGCCGAATCTTTCCAGCCCTGGTTCACCAGACCCCGCTCGGAAAGGCGCTGGTACTCGATAAAGCCGTCGCCGTCGAGATCGCCGTACCTGTCCATCCAATTGAGCGCAGCAAGAGCGTTGGGCCACAACCGCTCGACCAGCGCCGAATCGCCCGTCCAGCGCTCGTAGTCGTCGAGCAGCATCAGCCACAGGGGAGTGGAGTCGACCGAGCCGTAGTACGGCGTGTGCGGAATCTCATCTGTACGGGCCAGCTCACCGGTGCGCAGCTCATGCAGGATCTTGCCCGGCGCCGCATCGCGGAACTCGTCCACCTCGGTCGCCTGGAGGCGCGCCAGGATCGACAAGGTCGCCTGGGCGATCTCCGGTCGCACGGCCAGGAGCTGCATGCTGGTGATGATCGAGTCGCGACCGAACAGACAGCTGAACCAGGGCACGCCGGCGGCGATATAACGCTCGCCGCGAGCCGGGCCATCGTTGACCAGCAGATCCAGGTCCGCCTTTGACCGCTCCAGCGCTCGCTCGGCCAAGGCGTGGTTCGTCTCGATCTTGGCGCCGACGGTCCACGGCCGCGGCGGCGCGTGCGGCGCTGAACCGTCGAGCGTTTCGGCGCGCACTTCAATGGCCAGGGTCTCGCTGCGGCCCGGTTGAATGAGCCAATCAAGCTCGAGGGTCGTTCCGGAAGTGTCGAGCGCAGGGTCGGGAACAGTGACAGCGGCGCGGTGCATCTGGGGCGCCAGGGTGATGACCGTACGCCGACCGATTCCGTCCAAGCCGCGATATTTGAACGTGATGCCGTCGTTGGACCACTCGTTGGCGAGGCGCTCGCCACGTCGCTCGCGGACGAGGCCGCGCAGCTCGAAGATGTCGGCATAGTCCGCGTCGAGCATCAGCGCGAGGCGCGCGCGCTGGGGCAGCGTCGTGTAGTTCGTCACGGTGATCCGTTCGGTCAGGCGATCGCTCACCGTCCGATCGCGGACGACGCCCAGTGAATGTCGGCGAAGCACAACTTCCGCGCTGCCGACGTCGCTGCCCTGGTCGAGCAAGTCCGGATTGGCCATCTGGATGACGCTGTGCTGGGAGGCCGCGGGGCCGGCGCGGAGCACGACAGGGTGGGTGCCATTGAGCACCAGGTCATACGTCGAGAGGAACCGCGTGTCACCCAGAAAAAGACCGAGCCCGCGGCCGTCCGGGCGAACATCGCCATGGGCGTTGTTCAGCATGAACATCTCACCCGACTTCAGGACGTGGACGCCGGTGAGATCGGTGGCACGCACGACGGGCGCCGCGGGCGCGCCGGGAGCGAGTGGCTCCTCAAAGATGTCGTGTTGGGCGTTCTCAACGCTGACTGCCTTGGCCAATCGTTATCTCCCGGTCAGTTCTCTAAGCGACCCCGGCCGTGGCCGACGCCTCTTCGACGTGCGCCAGCCGCTGCGCCTGGTCGGTTGAGATCAGCTCGTCGAGCAACCGATCGAGGTCGCCGTCGAGCACGTTGGGCAGGTTGTGCAAATCGACATTGATGCGATGGTCGGTGACCCGGTCCTGCGGGAAGTTGTAGGTGCGGATCTTCTCTGAGCGCTCAGCCGAACCGATCATAAGGCGGCGCGCATCCGCTTCGATCTCGTGGGCCTTGCTCTGCTCCATCTCGAGCAGACGCGCACGAAGCACGGACATCGCCTTCGCTTTGTTCTTGTGCTGGCTTTTCTCGTCCTGGATGGCCACGACCAGACCGCTGGGAATATGGGTGATGCGCACGGCCGAATCGGTCGTGTTGACGCTCTGGCCGCCCGGGCCCTGTGAGCGGTAGACATCGATGCGCAGGTCCCTGTCGTCGATCTGGATCTCGACCTCGTCGGCCTCGGCCAGCACGGCAACTGTCGCGGTCGAGGTGTGGATGCGACCGCTCGACTCGGTCTCCGGCACGCGTTGAACGCGGTGCACGCCGCCCTCGAACTTGAGCCGGCTGTAAGCGCCCTGGCCGCGCACCTCGAAGATCACCTCACGCAGCCCGCCGATACCAGTCTCGTTGGCGCTGATCAGCTCGCTGTGCCAGCGATGGCGCTCGGCATAACGCTTGTACATCCGGAATAGCTGAGCGGCAAATAGCGCCGCTTCCTCGCCACCGGTGCCGGCGCGGATCTCGACGATGACGTTCCTGTCGTCGTTCGGGTCGCGCGGCAGCAGCAGAACCCGCAGCTGTTCGGTCAGCGCCGTCGCTTCGCTCTCGGTCTGGTCGATCTCAGCGCGCGCCAGCTCGCGCAGCTCGGGATCGTTCTCAGCCTCGTGCGCGGCAGCGAGCTGGCTGCGCACGGCGCGCAGGCGGCGATAGACGTCAACGATCGGCTCGATCTGCGACTGCTCGCGACCGAGCGCGAGGCGCTGTTCCGCATCCGCCGCGACCTCAGGCCGCGTCCACTCCGATTCGATCTCCGTCAAACGCCGTTCGAGTGTGTCAAGGCGTTCGTCGAGGCCCATCAGCTGGCCTGATCGGTCGCCGACCCGGCTGTCTCCTCGGCGACGCCGCTCGGAATTGGCCTGCGTGCGGGATCGAGGCTGCCGGCCGGGGCCTCTTCGCCGTTCGCGGCGAGTGCCTCGCGCATCGAGGCGATGGCCACTTCGATCATGCCATCGTCGGGCTGGCGGGTCGTGATGCTCTGCAGCCAGATGCCGGGCAGGTACAGCCAGCGGATCCACCAGTGCTGGCGGTAGCGCGCGCCGAAGCGCAATAGCTCATAAGCGAGCGATGCAATCACGGGCACGAGCAGGACCCGGCCAACGATGCTCACAACCAGGTTCTGCCCGGCAAGCAGGCTGAACATCAGGATCGAGAGAATGATGAAGATGACCAGGAATTCGGTACCGCACCGCTGGTGCGCGGTGGGGTACTTGCGCACCGCCTCGACGGTCAGCGGATCCTCGTTCTCGAGGGCGTGGATCGTCATGTGCTCGGCGCCGTGATACTGGAATGTGCGCTGGATATCGCCGAAGCGGCTCACCAGCAGCAGGTAGCCGACGAAGATCACGATGCGGATCAGGCCCTCGACGAGGTGCGCGAGCAGCGTCTGGCCCGGACCCGCCACGGCCGTCGTCGCAGCGCCTGCCAGGAAGAGCGGCAGCAGCACGAACAGGCCAACGGCCATGCCCAGCGTCACGATCAGCGTCAGCGCGATCGTGCCCTTGCCCAGCTCCTGACCTTCGCCCTCCGCCTGCACGGAGCCCGACTTCATCAGCCAGCGCGTGCCGATGACGAGCGTCTCGTAGAGGAGCACAAGGCCACGGAAGAACGGGGCGCGCGCAAAGCGGTTGCGATGCAGGATCGAGTTGAGCGGCTCGGCACTGGCCACGATCGAGCCATCGGGGTGGCGCAGCGCCACGCCGATAGCGTTGCGGCCGCGCATAAGCACGCCCTCTAAGAGGGCCTGTCCACCAAAATCAGATCGCGCCATCTGTCAGAAAGTCTAGGCCCGAACTCGGCCGGGCCCGGCTGTCAGAGTCGCGCCGTGCGCTCGAGACGCTTCTGGAAGCGCTCGACCTGGCCGGCGCGATCGAGGATGGTCTGCTTGCCGGTGAAGAACGGATGGCAGTTCGAGCAGATGTCGACGTGCATCGTCGGCTGCGTCGAACCTACCTCGAACTCCGTGTGGCACGAGGCGCACACGACCTTGGCGGAGTGGTACTTGGGATGAATGTCGGCCTTCATGCCTTGGCCCCTGCCTGGGCCGTCTCGGCCACGATGCGGACGCGCTTCTTGTCGCGCTTCTCGTGCTCGAACTTCACGCGTCCGTCGGTCATCGCGAACACCGTGTAGTCCTTGCCCAGACCGGCACCGGGACCGGCGAGGAATGTCATGCCGCGCTGGCGCACGATGATCGAGCCGGCCGAGACGAGCTGACCGTCGCCGGCCTTCACGCCTAGGCGCTGGCCGACGCTATCGCGGCCGTTCTTCGAGCTGGAGCCAGCCTTCTTGTGTGCCATTTCGTTTACTCGTCCTTCTTGGCGCGCGGCTTCTTTGCCGGCGCGGTATCAGTCTTCTTGGCGGCCGGCTTCGCGGCCGACGACTTACTTCCAGCCTCAGCCTTCGGCTTTGACTTTGGGGCAGCCTTTGCCTTGGGCTCCGGCTTGACCTTCGCGGTCGCCTTCGCCTCGGTTGCCTTTTCGGCTTTGGCCTCGTCCTTGGCCTTCGCGGCGGCCTTGGCGTCCTTCTCGAGCTTGGCTGCGAGCGCCTGGTCGGCTGTCGCCTTCTTCTCGGCCTCGGCGGCGGCCTTCGCCTTCGCCTTGGAGGCTTCCTTCTGCTCGACCTCAGCCTCGCTGGCCGCGCTGCGACCGCCGAGCGTGATGTCCGCGATGCGGATGATGGTCTGCTCCTGGCGATGACCGTTCTTCGCCCGATGGCGCGCCTTGGGGCGGTACTTGAACACGATCACCTTTTCGCCCCGGTCGTGGCGGACGAGGCTGGCGGTCACGAGCGCGTCGTCGACCACCGGCGTGCCGACATTCGCCTTGTCGCCGTCCGCAACCAGCAGGACGCGATCGAAGTTGATCGTGTCACCTGGCGTGCCTTCAAGCCGCTCTACGGCAAACTCGCTGCCGAGCTCGACGCGATACTGCTTTCCACCTGTTTCGATGACGGCGTACATGACTCTCCGAAGGCGCGCGGTTGACAGGAAGGTGAACGATCTGGGGGCGCCACAGGCGCGACTGCGAAGGATACACCAAGCCTCCAGCACGGGCCAAGAGTGGGACCCCGGTACCGGGCGTGTCCTGCCCCATCGTCACCTATCCACACCCGCATCTGCGGGCGACCATGACGGCAACTCATGAAGCTCGACCCCCGGATGACCCATTACAGGACGCTGATGCTGGCCGAGATCGCCGACCAGGAGATCATCAGCACGGTCTATCGCAAGCTCGCCCAGCGCTACCACCCCGACGTGGATCCCAGCCCTGAGGCGGAGCGGCGCATGGCCGAGATCAACGAGGCCTATGAGACGCTGCGTGACACCGACAAGCGGCGTAAATACGACGATTGGCTGGCGGCGCGGCGCGACCGGCGTTCGAGCGATCGCTTGATCCGCGCGCAATCGGACGTGCTCGCGGGTGCGGCCGGGCCCGCGGTCGGTCCGCCAAGCGGCAGCGTGGTCGATTTCGGCCGCTACAGCGGCTGGACGCTGGGCCAGATCAAGCGCCGTGACCCCGAGTTCCTCGAATGGCTGATGCGCGCGCCATCCGGCCGCGTCTTTCGTGCCGAGATCGAGGCGTTGCTGACCAGACGATGAGCCGCTAAGGGGGCCTTAGCAGCCGAGCGTCACCAGGACGGCCGGGGTTGCTCGGAGCGCATGGCGATGCTCTGAAGCAGACCCAGAGCAATGGCCGTGCTCACCAGCGACGCGCCACCATGGGTGATGAACGGCAGCGGGATGCCGGTGACAGGCATCAAGCCTGCGATCATGCCGGCGTTGACCAGGATCTGGAAGATGATCATGGCTGTGGCCCCGCCGGCAACGGCGATACCGAATACGGAGCCTGACCGCCAGCCCACCAGCAGCATCCGCCAGATCAGCCACGCGAAGAGCAGGAACACCAGGATGCCGCCGAAGAAGCCGAGCTCCTCGAGCAGAACGGCGAAGGCAAAGTCGGTCGACTGGACGGGCAGCAGGTCACTCGCCCCCTGGGTGCCGTTGGTCAAACCCTTGCCGAACAGCCCACCAGAGCCAACCGCGATCTGGGCCTGGATGACCTGGAAGCCTGCGCCCTGCGGGTCCGACGCCGGGTCGAGGAACGACAGCAGGCGGCGGCGCTGGTAGTCCTGCAGCACCGACCAGATGATCGGGACTGCGGCGACTACCGAGCCTGCCGCGAGGCCCATCCAGCGCAGGCTGGCGCCGCTCAGGAAGAGCGTGCCGGCAGCTATCGCAACGAGCACGAGCGCGCTGCCAAGGTCAGGCTGGATCATGACGAGCAGGAACGGCGGTGCGGTGAGCATCCCGACGCCGATCAGCGTCGTGAGCTTGCCCAGGCTGTCCTTGCGCGCCTCGAGGAAGGTCGCAAGGACGCCGATCATCACGACCTTCGAGATCTCCGAGATCTGGAACGTCAGGCCACCCACCGACAGCCAGCGCTGGGCGCCGTTGATGGTGATGCCGATGATGAGCGTCAGGATCAACAGGCCGATGTTGAAGAAGTAGATCGGCACGGCGAACGTGCGCAGCCAGTGGTAGTCGAACGCGGCGACGGCAGCGAAGGCGATGATCGCGATCGCGAACCACATCAGGCCGCGAGTGAAGATCGAGCCCGGGGCAAGCGGCCCATCGGGGCTGTTCGTCCACGCGATGAGCAGGCCGATCACGCCCAGGGCGAGCGCGGCTACCGCGAGCTGAATGTCGAACGAGCGCCAGCTGCCGGACTCGGGCCGCGCGCCCAACGTGCTCAGCTGCGCGCGCTCGATGCGCATCGCGGTCATCTAGTTGCCATCCCACAGGTAGCCGTCGCGCATCAGGTCAGGCCGCGTCAGGTCCACGCCAAGGTGGTAATGCTGCTGGAGGAAGTACTTGACCATCTCGGTCGCGGCGTTTGCCTTGACGACGGCGTCGTACGCGAACGCGACGATCGCCAGCTGCGAGTCCGTGGCCGCGGGGTCGCCCGGCTGATCGGCGGTGAAGTTGGGCACATAGGCCACGAACCACGAGTGCCAAGGCAGGGTGTGGCTCTCAGGGTCACGAATGCCGAACTCGGCCGTGCCGGTCTTGCCGGATACGACGAGGGGCAGATCGACGAGGTTGCCCGAGTGGCGGCTCGTCACCACTTCGCGTGCGGCGAGGCGCATCGTGCGCAGCACGTCCGGATCGACACCGACCGTGGAGAGCACCTCGGGCTGGAAGTCCTGGACGACGGTGCCGTCGGGCGCGAGCACGCGGTGCACGATCTGCGGTTGGTACAGCGTGCCGCCATTGGCCAGCGCGCAGTACGCGTTCAGCAGCTGGAGCGGCGTGACGGCGTCATAGCCCTGGCCGATGCCCGCGTGGTAGACCTCGCCCGGGAATATGTCCTGCCCGAATGTCGCCTGCTTCCAGGCGTTGGTCGGGATGATGCCCTTGGCCTCGGCCGGGAGGTCGATGCCGGTGCGCTTGCCGAAGCCCCACTGGTCGGCCCAATAGGCCAGCCTGTCCGCGCCAAGCATGCCGGCAACTTGGTAAAAGAACGTGTCACTGGACACCGCGAAGGCGCCCGTGACATTGAGCGGCCCGAATCCTCGCGGATTCCAGTCGCGGTACTTGTACGGGCCGATCTCGAGGTAGCCCGCGGTTTCCAGCAGCGACGTGGGCGTGATGAGGCCGTCCATCAGTCCACCCGACGCCGTGACCAGCTTGTAGGTCGACCCCGGCGGGTATTGCTCCGAAATCGCGTAGTTGACCAGCGGGTGGTTCGGGTTATCGACGAGCGCCTGGTACTCACTGGAGGTGATGCCGCGCGCAAACATGTTGTCGTCATAGGTCGGTAGCGAGACCATGCCCAGGATCTCGCCGGTCTGGGGGTTGGCGACGATGATCACGCCGTGCTGCAGGCCGACGATGTCGGTCGCCCACTGCAGCGCCTCGGTGGCCTGCTGCTGGATCTCGGTGTCGATCGTCAGCTCGAGCGAGTCGCCGGCCTGCGGCTGCTCAATGATCTGGACGGTGCGCACGATCCGGCCCGACGCATCGCGTTCGACCTGCTCCTGGCCGTAAGTGCCGCGCATGATGTCCTCGAACCTGGCCTCGACGCCGGTCTGGCCGATGCGATCGTCAGACAGATAGCCCTCGTCCTTCAACTCGGCGAACTGATCGGCATTGATGGGCGACACGTAGCCGAGCACGTGGGATAGCAGCGCGCCGTACTCGTACTCGCGCCGGTCCTCGATGCCGATCTCGACGCCTGGCAGGTTGCGGTTCTCCTCGACGATGATCCGCGCTGCGTCGCCAGAGATGTCCGACGCGATGCGCACCAGCTCGAAACGCTGACTGGCGTACTTGTCGACGGCGGCAATGATCTCGACGGGATCGATATCGAGCAGCGTCCCGAGCTCGTCGGCGACGGCGTCACGCTGGCTGAAAGGCAGATCAGCCGGCCGGATGTAAACGACGTACGAGGGAATGTTGATCGCCAGCTCGCGCCCGGCGCGGTCGTAGATGATGCCGCGCGCCGATTTGATGGGCAGCGTCCGGTGCTGGTTGGCGTCGGCGAGGTCGGTGTAGTAGCCGCCCTGCACGGCCTGCATATAGAAGAGACGTGTGGCCAAGGCACCGACGACCAGTACGACGATGAGCCCGAAGACGCCAAAGCGCACGCCAAGGCGATTCTGCGGTGGTTCCGGCCGGCCAAGCACGTAATCAGACACGCGTCACCAGTCCACGCGTTCGGCCGTGCCGAAGCGGTGTTCGATGGCGATGAAGAGCGTCGCCACCGGGATCGCGACCAAACCGTTCATGAACGCCGCGACGAGCAGGGCGGCGAACGAGAAGGCGAACGGCACGCCCTCGGTCGCGACCAATATGACCGCCATCACAACGTGCAGGAGCGGCGTCAACACCACCGCCATTGCGACAGCGAGCCATCGTCGACTCGGGCCGGCCATTCGCGCAGCGATCAACGCCAGGCTGAGCACCAGTAGCAGCGACAGCGTCGCCGTGCCGAGTGGTCGGTCGGGGATGAGCAGATCGATCATCATGCCGCCCAAAAATGCCGCGGCCAGACCATCCTCGATGCCGAGCACGATCGCGGCGCACGTCGCGCAGATGAGCACGAGATCCGCGGTCGCGCCGGCGATCGGTAGCTCCGGCAAGAGAGTGGTCTCGAGCAGCGCTGCGAGGATCGTGAAGAACGCCGCAAAGGGAATTGTCAAACTGGACTCCGAGGTGTGACGCGCCGCACGACGATGGCGCTGGTGCGCGTGACGGGCACGAGTATAGGTCTGATTTCTGAGAGCCCGGCTCACGCTCCGGTCGCCGTGTTTCACGTGAAACGGCTGTCCAGATGACGCACCAACCCGGTTCAGTTGTTTCACGTGAAATCGTGCGCAAAGTCACCGTGGAGTCGGCGTGCAGCCAGGGAGCAGCGAGTATCCGGACAATCGCTGAATGAGCCTTTTCCGATAGAATCTGGGGACGTGAACTCACCCTTTTCCCTAGGTCACTGAGTGGGCGACGTCATTGCCTGCGCAAACCAGAAGGGCGGCGTCGGCAAGACCACCACGGTGATCAACCTGGCCGCTTATCTCGCATTGGCGGGACAGCGCGTGCTCGTCGTGGATCTCGATCCGCAGGGCAACGCGACCAGCGGCCTCGGATTTGACCGTCAGGCGGGCGCCAGCTCAATCTACCCGGCGCTTGTCGACCCACAGCTGACCCGTTCCGTCGTCCAGCCGACACAGATCGAAGGCCTTTCCCTGATCCCGTCCGGCTTGGATCTCGCCGGCGCCGAAGTCGAGCTGGTCGGCGTGGGCCAGCGGGAACGCAAGCTTGCTGCCGCGTTGGCGCAGCTGCGTGACGCCTACGACTTCATCATCCTCGACTGTCCGCCGGCAGTCGGCCTGTTGACCGTGAACGCGTTGACGGCGGCCGATGCGGTCCTCGTGCCGATCCAGTGCGAGTACTACGCCCTCGAGGGCCTGGGCCAGCTGCTGGCGACGATCGACCTGGTGCGCGACAACCTGAATCCGCGGCTGCGCCTCGGGGGCGTGCTGCTGACCATGTACGACGCGCGCACAACATTGTCCTCAGACGTGGCCGCTGAAGTCAGGCGACACCTTAATGGAACAGTGTACGAGACGATCGTTCCACGCTCAGTTCGGCTTGCCGAGGCCCCGTCGTACGGCCGGCCGATAGCGCGCTACAGCCCCGAGTCGCGCGGCGCCCAGGCGTACGCCGCGCTCGCCCAGGAAGTGCTCCAGCGCCAAGCCGGCCGCGCTTCGGCAGGCCCGCCAGCTTCGGTGGTCGCATGACGGCCGATGTGCGCCGCAGCGGCGGGCTGGGACGCGGCCTCGCGGCGCTCATCCCGCAGCGGGATGAGCCCGCGGCTTCGGTCGAGCTCCCCATCGCGGCAATCAGCCATAACCCGTACCAGCCGCGCAAGGGCGTCGAGGGTGCCAACCTGGCTGAACTCGCCGCGAGCATTGCCGAGCACGGCGTCCTTCAGCCGATCCTCGTCACGCCCAGCGCCGAGGGTTACCAGCTGATTGCCGGCGAGCGCCGCCTGCGCGCGGCGCAGATGGCCGGCCTCGACCGGATCCCGGCGCTCGTGCGCAGCGCGGATCAGGGCGCGCAACTGGCCTGGGCACTGATCGAGAACCTGCAACGGTCGGACCTCAACGCGCTCGAGGAGGCACAGGCCTTCCGACGGCTCGTCGACGAGTTCGGCCTGACTCACGAAGACGTCGGGACGCGCGTCGGGCGGTCACGCTCGGCGGTCGCCAACACGCTCCGCCTGCTCGACCTAGATGAGCGTGTACAGGCTGCGCTCACCGCCGGAGGGATCAGCGAGGGCCACGCCCGTGCCCTGGCCGGCCTAGCCGACGCCGAGCAGCAGGCAAACGCGCTTTCTCAGGTAGTCTCCGCTGGCCTGTCGGTGCGCCAAACCGAGGAACTCGTACGCCGTTCGAGTAAGGGGACGCCGAAGGCCAAGCGCGCTGCGACGGCCCGGCCCGCCGATGTCGAGCGGCTGGAGCGCGGCCTGCGTGAGGCGCTGGCGACCAAGGTGACGCTCAACACCAGCCGCAAGGGGGGCAAGATCACGATCGAGTACTACACCCAGGAAGAGCTGGAGCGGCTGTACGAGCGGCTCACCGGAGGCCCGGCGTGACCGACCAGCTCACGAAGCCTGCGGCCAAGGCCACATCGGGCAACGGGCGCAAGGCCAAGGGTGTGGCAGATGGCTCGTACACCGCCGAGAGCATCCAGGTGCTGGAGGGCCTTGAGGCCGTCCGCAAGCGTCCCGGCATGTACATCGGCTCGACCGACGGCCGCGGCCTGCACCACCTGATCTGGTTGATTGTCGACAACTCCATCGACGAGGCGATGGCCGGCCATGCCAGCCTCATCGAGCTGACCATCAAGCCCGACGGCAGCGTGGTCAACCGCGACAACGGCCG
>JAXDLE010000006.1:0-24072 GCA_034666725.1 Chloroflexota bacterium | reverse complement strand
TGGAGACGCGCCGGTACACGCTGCGAGGAGGAGGACTGCAGCGAGCAGAGGGGCGCGCATCGGCGCCTAAGACGCGACGGGCGGCGTCAGTGTTCCGGCCAGGATCAGCAGGCCCAGCGCGATCACTATGAGATTGCCGAGCAGTGCAGTGGGCATGCGCAGCCGGTGCCCCGCGCCGCGACCGAGCATTGCGCCGAACACGGCGAGCAGCAGCTGCCACGACAGCGACGCGATGAATGCCGCGCCCGCGAAAACGAGGCGCTCGCCGATGTCGCCCAGGAAGGGCAGGCCCACGGTCAAGGCCGCGAAATAGATGACCGTCGCCGGGTTGAGCAGCGTCAGCCCCAGCAGCGCGAGATAGGTCCGGCCGTGGGCGCGATGGGCGGGCAAGTGTGCGCCGGTGTCCTGATCGCGTGACTGCCATGCGCTGAGCATCCCGTAGACGCCAATGGCCACGAGAACGAGGCCACCGACCACCCGCAACGGTGCCACCAGCGGACCGATGAAGGCGGCCACACCCGCCCCGGCCAGCGCCGCGATCGTTGCGTAGATCAGGTCCGCCGTCGCCGCTCCCGCGCCGGCCGCGAGGCCCTGACGCAGACCGGAGCTCAGCCCGGTATGGATGATCAGCACGGCGATCGCGCCGACCGGAATGGCGATGGCGTAGCCGGCTACGGCACCGGCGAGGGCGGCCTCAATCATGGGCCGCGAAGAGTAAGGGAGTGGTTAGTCGTCTGCCTGATCGGGCAGCAGCTCCGGCGGGAAGAGCCAGCGCAGGATGCCGCATCCCGGGCCAAGCGGCAGCGCCAGATCAACCCGCGCGATCGCGCCCTTGCGCATCGGCAGCTCGGCCGCGCCGACGAGCGTCGCGAGCATGTCGGAGAAGTCCGGGTCGTGGCCGACCACCATCAAGCTCGTGCCGCCAACGCCGGCCATGATCGCGGCAAGCGCATCGAGATCGAACATCTCGGCCAGCCGCTCGTCGTTTGCTACGCCGACTCCCAAGGCGTCGGCGACGATGTTGGCCGTCTGGCGCGCGCGCACCTTGGGGCTGCTGACGATCGTGTCGGGCACGACGCCCCGCGCGGCGAGCAGCTTGCCCAGCTTTTGGGCCTGTTCTTTGCCGCGCGCGCTCAAAGGCCGGTCCGCGTCGTCGCCGGTCCAATTGGCCGCGTTGCCGGCGTGGGCGTGGCGCACCAGGTAGAGCGCGAAATCGGTCCCGTCTGCGCCTGCGTCCATCGGCGCCAGCCTAGACCCGTCAGCGGCCGGCGGCGCTCACGAATTCGTCTATCTGTGCACAGATTTCGTCACGCACCCGGCGGAACACGGCGAGCCGCTCGTCCTCGGTTCCGGTCGCGGCCGCAGGGTCGTCGAAGCCCCAGTGGACCTGGTGCGCCGCGTTGGCGTAGTACGGGCACGCCTCCGTCGCTTCGTCGCACACCGTCACCGCGTAGTCGAACCGCTCACCGCCCAAGTCTGCCGTCGTCTTGCTGTGCTGGCCGCTGATATCGATGCCCACCTCGGCCATCGCCGTTATCGCGAGCGGCCTCACCTCCGTCGCGATATTGCCCGCGCTGAAAGCCTCGAAGCGATCGCCTGCCCGTGCCCGCAGTAGCCCCTCGGCCATCTGCGAGCGGGCGCTGTTGTGGACGCACAGGAACAGCACGCGCTGCCGGGCATCCAACGTCACGGGTTGAGGTCCTCGATGTCGCCCGTCGCGAGAAAGACCACGTCCTCGGCGATATTGGTCACGCGATCGCCGATCCGCTCGAGATTTTTGGCCGCGAACAGGATCCGCGTGCCGCGGTCGACGTTCGCCGGATCCTGGCGCATCAGCTCGAGCACCTCCGCGAAGATCCGGTGGTACAGGGCATCGATGTCGTTGTCGCCCGCGGCAACGCGCCGCGCGAGATCAACGTCCAGATCGACCAGGGCGCGCAGCACGCCGCGTACCGCTTCGGCCGCGAGCGTGCCCATCTGCGGCAGATCGACGTAGTCCCTCAGCGGCGCCTCCGGCGCGAGCTTGCGCGCCTGTTTTGCGACAGACGCGGCGTGGTCACCCATGCGCTCGAGCTCGTAGGTGACGTGGTCGAGGGCGAGCAGGTAGCGCAGGTCGCGCGCCACCGGCCCTTGTGTCGCGATGGTCGTCACGACGAGGGATGCGACATGGCGCTGCGCCTCGTTGATGCGGCCGTCGCCAACGATCGCCGCGGTCGCAGCCTCAGTGTCGTGCCTGACAAGCGCGTCGATCGCGGCGCCAATCTGCAGCGCGACGAGGCTGCCCATGCGCAGCACCTCGTCCTTGATCTCGCTCATCTCGCGGTCGAGCGCCTCGCGACTCGCGTAGTGATGCGGCCGCGGAGCTGCGTCGACGAACAGCGACGGGCCCTCGTTCGCGCCGTCCGCGTCGTTGTTCTGGTCGCTCATCACTGGCCTCCTAACCGAAGCGGCCCGAGACATAGTCTTCGGTCAATCGGTTCTTCGGGTTGGTGAACACCTGCGCCGTGGGACCCTGTTCGACGAGATAACCGGCGCGGTCATCGTCCATGGTCAGGAAGATCGTCTCGTCCGACGCGCGCGCCGCCTGCTGCATGTTGTGCGTCACGATGACGATCGTGTAGTTCTGCTTGAGCTCCCACATGAGCTCCTCGATGCGCAACGTCGCGATGGGGTCGAGGGCCGAGCACGGCTCGTCCATCAGGATCACGTCGGGCGATATCGCGATCGCGCGGGCGATGCACAGGCGCTGCTGCTGGCCGCCCGATAGCGATGTGCCCAAGCCGTCGAGGTTGTCCTTGACCTCATCCCAGATTGCTGCGCGGCGAAGCGACGACTCGACGATCTCGTCCAGCCTGGCCTTGCCGCGCACTCCGGCGACGCGCGGCCCGAACGCCACGTTCTCGTAGATCGTCTTGGGAAACGGGTTCGGCTTCTGGAAGACCATGCCGATGCGCCGCCGAACCTCGACCGGATCCACCTCGGGCGCGTACAGATCCACGCCGTGGTAGGTGACCTTGCCGGTGACTCGCGCGCCCTCGATAAGGTCGTTCATGCGATTGAACGCGCGCAGCAACGTGCTCTTGCCGGTGCCCGACGGGCCGATGATCGAGGTGATCTTGCGCGCCCCGATCTCGAGGTTGATGTCCTTGACCGCGCGGAAGCTGCCGTACCAGGCCGAGAAGTCGGTCAGCCGGAAGACGGTCTCGGCCGGCTCGTCGGTGGCGTTGAGAGCAGGATCGGCTACGGGCTGGATCATCGGTCGGATGTCGATCGTAACCTCGCGCTCCGGTACCTGAACTGTCATGTCGTCTACCACCTTTTTTCGAAGCGGCTGCGCAGGTAGATCGCCGCTCCGTTGAGCAGCAGGATGATCGCGAGAAGAACGATGATCGCCGCGGCGGAGAGTTGGCGGAACCCGTCGGACGGCTGGCGCGCCCAATTGAAGACGATCAACGGCAGCGCCGTGTATGGACCCTGGAGAGTCTCGACGACGCCCAGGCCGGGCCGCGTCGCGAAGCCGCCCAGGACGCCACCCGCGAGGACAAGCGGCGCGGTTTCACCGAAGGCGCGCGAAAGGGTCAGGATCGAGCCTGTGAGGATGCCCGGCGCGGCATAAGGCAGCACATGGTGGCGAATGACCTGCCACTTTGTCGCACCGACGCCGAAACCCGCCTCCCGTATCGAGCGCGGAACGGCGCGCAACGACTCCGCCGTGGTGATGACGACGATCGGCATGACGAGGGCTGCCATCGTGAATCCACCGGCGATAACGCTCCGTCCGCCGGTGACGGACGACAGGATGATCACGAAGACCGCCAGGCCCAAGAGGCCGTAGACGATCGCCGGCACGCCGGCGAGGTTGCGTACGGCCGCATTCAGGACGCGGGTCAAGAAGGTGTCCCGCGCGTATTCCTCGATGTAGATGGCGGCACCGATGCCTACCGGGAATGCGAACACCAGCACCATGACCACGATCACGAGCGATCCGAAGATGCCCTGGCCGACCCCGGCGATGGCCGGATTGGCCGATGTGCCGGCGGTCAGGAAGTCCACGCCACGCTGCGCCAGCATCGCTCCGCCGCGCTCGAAAACGTCAAGCAGCAGGCTCACGAGCACGCCCAGCGCGACGATCAGCGCCGCCATGAGCAGCCCCTGGAACCAGATCTGGCCGAGCTGGAGCTTGTTGCCGGCGAGCGTGCGGCGGACCGCCTCGGAGGCAGGCGATTCGCGCAGGGCGGCGGTTCGGCCGGTCATCGCTGAGGCGCCTTCATCCCTAGTAGGCCTTCCGGACGCGGCGCACGAAGCGCTCGCTCACAAGGTTCAGACCGAGGGTGATCGCGAACAGCAGCAGGCCCACGAAGAAGAGGCTGGGGACGGCGAGCTCGGCGCCGACCTGGGCCTGGTCTGAGCCCGTCGCGAGCGCGGTCATCGCCGCGGTCATCGTCTGGCCGGGCAGGCAGGGATTGACGGTGAACACGGAGCCACCGACCGCCCCGGCCGCGATCGACACGACCATGGTCTCGCCGATGCCGCGCGAAACGCCCAGGATCAGCGCTGCGACGATGCCCGACACCGCCGCCGGCAGCACGACGCGCAGGCTGGTCGAGCGCTTGCGCGCGCCCAGGCCGTAGGACGCTTCGCGCAGCGACATCGGCACGGCGTGCATCGCGTCCTCGGCGACCGACGCGATCAGCGGCGTGATCAGGATGCCCACGCCGAGACCCGCCGCGCCCATTGAGAAGATGGAGTTGCTGCCGCACAGCGGCTGGACCATGGCCGGCGCGAGCACTGCGATCGCATAGAAGCCCAGGACCACGCTCGGGATGCCCGCCAGGAGCTCGATGATCGGCTTCAGGACGCGCCGGCGGCGCGGGCTGGCGTATTCGGACAGGTAGATCGCGGCGCCCAGGCCGAGCGGCGTGGCGATGACCATGCCGATCGCGGTGATGACGAGCGTACCAAAGAAGATGGTGGCGATATCGAAGTAGCCGCGCCGCGGGAGCCAGCCGACCGATACCAGGTCAGCGATGTCGACGCGCGAGATGAAGTCGAGCGCCCGGCCGACGAGCGTCAGCACGATCAGCGCACTAATGACCAGCGAGACCGCGGCGGCGCCCAGGAACATCGCCCGAATCAAGGTCTCGCGCCCCCGCCGCGTTGGGCTGCCGCGCAGGTCAGTGAGCGTCAGCATCACGCGTCAGATAGGTGGACGTGGAGCCGGCACTCTGGCCAGCCCCACGCCCAGGGGAGGAGGAGAAGAACGGCTCGATCAGCGGTTCGTCCAGGCGTCGCGCGTTGCCTGGATCTCGTCCGCTGGCAGAGCGACGTAACCAACGTCGGTCACGTTCGCGATGCCCGCGTCCGACAGATAGAAGTCGACCCAGCCCTCGAGGGCCGTGTTGGCGTCCGCCTTGGCGTTGTTCGGGTAGATGTACAGGCCGCGGCTCAACGGATATGAGCCGTCGGCGATGGTCTCGAGGGTTGGCGTGACGCAGCCGTCGCCGCCATCGATTGCGATCGCCTTGGCGGCCGTGCCGGCGCCCTCGAAGTAGGCGAAGCCGACGAAGCCGAGGGAACCCGCACCGGCCTCGACGCCGGCAACGATCACGTTGTCGTCAGGTGAAGCGGTGTAGTTCGGGCCGGGCAGGCGCAGTGCCGCCGGATGGTCGGCATCGAACTTGCCGCGCGTCGTGCCCGTGGACGTAATGCCCGCGAGCTCGAGGAAAGCGTCGTAGGTGCCTGACTCCTCACCTGGAGCTGTGATCTGCAGCGGCAGATCCGGCAGGACAGTCGCAGAGCCGAGCTCGGTCGCGAGCGCCTGGGCGTCCGACCAGTTGGCGAAGGTGTCCGACTCGGGGCCGACAAGGGCGTAGAGATCGGCCTTGGTGAGGCAATCGATCGGCGTGTCGGGGTGGGTCATGACGGTGATGCCGTCATAGGCGATCTTGAGCTCGGTGTACTCGATGCCGTTATTGGCGCAGACCGTGGCCTCTTCGTCGCCTTCCTTGGCGGGATCGTCCGGCTTGATCTTGCGCGACGCGTCGCTGACGTCAGAATCGCCGGCACAGAAGGCCGCGAAACCGGGGCCGGTGCCGGGGCCCTCGACTGTGAAGCCGAAGTCGGGATTGGCCGCCTTAAAGGCCTCGGACACGGCCTGCGAGATGGGCTGGACCGTGGACGAGCCGGACACGAAGATCGTGCCGCTGACGCCCGGGCCATTCGTCGCGCCGTTCGTCGAGGCAGGGGTCGGGGACGCGACCGGGCTGCCGCACGCGGCGACGAGGGCGGTGGTGGCGATCGCTACAGCCGCGATCGTCTTGCCGTTGATCAAGGATGGCTCTCCTCTCTGAGGCCCGGATAGGCCTCTTACGAGGACGAGTCTGGAAACCTTGGGTAAACGGCCCTTTGGCGCCGCGTTAACGGCGGGTTAACTCTGCGCCCGATGAATCAGATGGAACCGACCACCAGCGCCAGGCGCCTGCGGAAGCTTGGACCGGTAATGCGTCGCCACAGCGCCGGGAACGTCCGCGTGAGCCGCGCGACGTCGCGCTCGGCGGAACGCAGGTATGCCGCTACGGCGCGTTTTTCCGCCGCGCTGAGTGCCGCCGCCGCATCGATCAGCCAGGCGCGCGTCGCTTCGGCCGCGATCTGGCTGTCGTTGAGCAGGCCGATGTGATCCTGGAGCTTCGTCACGTCGGCAATGACGCCGTCGACGCTCGCGGGCAGGATCTCGCGCATGAACTCAAGGGTGTAGCGGAAGCGCTTGCCGTCGATGCGCAGTGCGTGCAGCGCGGGCACGTCGGCGAATGGCACGGCAGCGTCGTGCGCGCGCAGCCGCTCATAGGCGCGCCAGATGCGCCCCGCGGCCGAGTCGCGCAGGCGTTCGGCCGGGTCGTTGGAGGCTGCCGTGTCGCCGCCCGCATCGGACGCATCGACCAGCTCGCGGTAGTCGGTGATGAAACGGTCGTAGGCCGCTCCCTGCAGAAGGTCTAGCAGCTCCTTGCGGGCTGCGCCACGGTTTGCCCGCCACTCGGCCACGAGCGGCTCGAGCGCAGCCTTCGCCTCGTCGCTCGCGAGGCCAGCGCGGTAAGCGTCGAGCCTGTCGAGCTGCACATCGAGGTCGCGCACGGTGCCCAGTGCCTGGGCAATCTCCCGCAGCTGCGCCACGTAGCGCTTCTGGAGACGTGCGGGATAAGCGCCGTCGAACACGCGCCACGCCGCGCGCATGCGCCGTGTTGCGACGCGCATCTTGTGCACGCCTTCTGTCCCTTCGCCCAAACGCGCGCCGGGCTCAGCGGCGAGCATCCGTAGCAGGTGCATGCGCAGCACCTTCCGCCCGGCCGCGGCGAGCGGATCATCCGCGCCGATCCCCGGCGTGCGCGGCGGCTTAACGGGCTTCGCGGCCGTAAGGGCGCGCTCGACCATCCCCTGGGCGAGCTCCTCCTTCGAGCGCGACTCGGGCCGCAGATCGCCTATGTCCTCAATCTGCACAGCGATGGCGGAGAGGACGCGGCGTGCCTCGGTCGGATGTGCCGCGGTGGCCTCGATCTCGAGCGCGTCGATTTCGCCGAGCGGGCGCGCAAACCGCTTCACGACACCGGCATCGAGCGAAAGCATCGCCACGACGCCCCCGTCGCGCAGCAGCTCGCGCCCGCGCCGGTGCTGCTCGATCGTGAAGAGCGTATGTAGCGCCTCGCCGCCAGCCGAAACCTCGATCAATGCGCGCGCAGGGCTATCCGGCCAGCGCCTGGGGTCGAGCTGCCGCGTCGCCCGCGCCTCGAGCTCGAGTCGATCGTGCAGCGCCCCGCGGCCGCGCCCGCTATGTCGGCGGGCGATGCTCTTCACGGTCACGACCGTGCGCCGCCCCACGCGGCGCAGCCGTGCGCCATAGCCCGCGCGGGCCAGCGCTCCAGCGCGCGTGTCGAGATACTGGTCGACGACGTCGTACTCCCGCCACGGGCCTGCGTCGAAGCCGAATACGACGTCGGCCGACACGAGATCCTCGACGGCCGCGCGGTCAGCGACGGCGTACTTCAGCTCTAGCTCGCGCCCCTCAGCCACTAGCGGACGCCGCAAGCGAAGGCACGAGACGTGGCGTCAGCCACGGATCGAGCCGAAGCGCGCAGCAACGCCGGAGGCGTTTGCGGAGGGAGTCCAATCGGCGATCAGGCAGGCTCGGCGGGCACGGAGGCGCCGCCGATCGACCACTCCTGGGCGAGGAGCATCATCGTCTCGAAGGTATCGAGCGCGCCCGGCCGGCCGTTGTGCTCCTCTACGCGTGTCCAGCGATCCTCGGCGCCGAGGAGCCACGCCCGGCGGTCGTCGGCGAGCATGACCTCGACGATGCGCCGCAGCTTGGCCCGGCTGTCGTGATCGCTGACCGGCGCCATCGCCTCGACGCGCCGGTCGAGATTGCGCTCCATGACGTCGGCCGAGCCGATGAAGAAGCGTTCCCGCTCGCCGCTGCCGAACACGAAGATGCGCGAGTGCTCGAGGAACCGGCCGACGATCGAGCGAATCTTGATCGTTTCGGAGAAGCCCTCCACGCCCGGGCGCACGGCGCACATGCCACGGACTATCAGATCGATCGGCACCCCGGCCGCGCTTGCTCGATAGAGGGCCCCGATCAGCTGCGGATCGACGACCGCGTTGAGCTTCATGACTATGCGCCCGTCGCCGTGCTCCTCGTGGCGCCGCCGCTCCTGGTCGATCAGCTCGGTCAGGCCCGAGCGCAATGTGGTCGGCGCGACCAGCAACTTGCGATAGCGGGTCTGGCGGGAGTGTCCGGTCAGCAGGTTGAACAGCTCGGTCATGTCGGCCCCGAGCTCCGGATCGGCCGTCAGGAGGCCCAGGTCGACGTAGCCGCGGGCGGTCTTGGAGTTGTAGTTGCCGGTACCGATATGGACGTACCGGCGCAGGCCGCGACCCTCGCGCCGCACCACCAGCGCCACCTTGCTGTGCGTCTTCAGGCCGACGAGGCCGTAGGTCACGTGCGCCCCGGCGCGTTCCAGTGCCCGCGCCCAGACGATGTTCGCCTGCTCGTCGAAGCGCGCCTTGATCTCGACCAGCACGACCACCTGCTTGCCCATCTCGGCGGCACGGATGAGCGAGCGCACGATGGGCGAGTCGCCGCTGGTGCGATAGAGCGTCTGTTTGATCGTCAGGACGTCGGGGTCCTCAGCCGCCTGCTCGATGAAGCGCTGGACCGACGCGACGAACGACTCATATGGGTGGTGGACGAGCAGGTCGGCCTGGCGGATGGCGGCGAAGATGTCGATCTCGTCGTCCGGGTCGGGCGGCACGAGGCGCGCCGGCACCGCTGGCTGGAATGGCGGCAGACGAAGTTCGGGCACATCGAGCTCAGCGATCTCGTTGAGCGCCGACAGATCAAGCATGCCGGAGATCTCGAACACGTCCGCGGCCTCGATGCCCAGGCCGCGCATCAGCAGCTGGCGGGTGGTGTGGGGCATCGTGCGCTCGATCTCGAGCCGCACGACCTTGCCGAAGCGGCGCTTGCGCAGCTCCTCTTCGATGGCCATGAGCAGGTCGGGCGCCTCTTCCTCTTCGACCGCGAGATCGGCGTTGCGCGTCACCCGGAAGAGGTGGTGCTCCAGGATCTCCATGCCCGGGAAGAGCGCGTCGAGGTTGGCGGCGATGACCTGTTCGATCAGCACGTACGTGCGCTGGCCCACTTCCATGAGGCGCGGCAGGATCGGCGGCACCTTGATGCGCGCGAAGAGGCGTTCGTTCGTCTGCGGGTCGCGAACGGTAACGGCGAGCGACAGCGACAGGTCGCTGATGTACGGGAATGGGTGACCCGGATCCACCGCGAGCGGCGTCAGCACTGGGAAGATCTCGTCGAAGAAGCGCGAGCGGAGCTCAAGGTGGCGCTCCTCGCGCTCGGCGTAGCTGACGATGCGAATGCCCTCGTCGGCGAGCTCGGCGCGGATGCGCCCATACGTGTCGCTATGTTTGGCGACCATCGGCAGGAGTCGCGTCCGCGCGGCCTCGAGCGTTTCGGCGGCACTCATGCCGTCCGGTGTGGGGCTCGAGTGGCCGGCGGCGACCTGCTGCTTCAGGCCGGCAACGCGGATCTGGAAGAACTCGTCGAGGTTGGTGGCGAAGATCGCCAGGAAGCGCACGCGCTCGAGCAGCGGGTTGCGCTCGTCAATCGCCTCGAACAGCACGCGCTCGTTGAACTCGAGCCACGACAGCTCGCGGTTGATGTACGGGATGCGCGCCTGCGCCGCTGCCCGCCGTGCGGCCGAGCGCGCAGCACGAACCCGCGCGGGCGCTACCGCCGGCGCGACTGCGTTCTCTGTTTCGGGACGTACGGCAGCCATGGGACCGTTCAGTCTAAACCCGGTGTCATGCTCGCCAGATGGTGGTGCCTGAACGCACCGTGCCGCCAGCACCCGAAGGTACCGCCGCTCGCCGGCCGAGCTTGCCGGATTCCGCTGAGCACGGAGTCAGGCAATGCTTCGCACCGCCGTGGACCCGATTGCTCGCTTCAAGACGGCTCTGTGGAGCGTGGTCAGCACCCGGCACGCCTACCTCACGCCCCGATTCGTCGTCTAACACCGCTGGGAGCGGAATCCGGCAATTCCTTCAGAACTTCAGCGGCAGTAGCGCTATGCACGAATCGGGGCTTCGTGAGCGGCTGCTGAGCGTGGCTCAGGGTGCTACCAGGCTCAAAACGTCCGCGCGAGCTGCATAGCTGCACCCGGGCTGAAGTTATGCAGGCCGAGCCGCTGTGTCGGCAAGGCGGCGCGCCCCGTCAGCCGAGGTGGCGCGCCCCGTCAGCCGAGGCGGCGCGGCGCGTCCGGAGTCGTGTGGCCGTGCGCGGCGTGGTCCTTGGCGCGGCGCTCGGTGTCCTCGGTGCAGGGACATTCCTCGCGCAGGCGCGCGAACGTGAAGAAGCCCGTGTGATGCCCGTCGGCCCAGGTCGGCTGGAGCGCATAGCTGCCGACAAGCGCCAGATCGGTCAGCTGGGTCTGGATGGACGACAGCGTGGGGTTCGAGTCGAGCCACCCGGGAATGCCGGCCTCGCCACGGCAGTACGCGCACGGGCACAGCCAGCGCAGCGTCTCGAAGTCGTAGTGCGTCAGGTGGCCGTCGGGCCACTCGAGCTCGAGCATGGCGGCGGCCCGATCGGCGTGGACGCGGACTGGCGCCATGTATTCGCGACCGGTGACGAACGTGCTCACTCGTGAACGTTACTAAACGGCCCGCCGAAGGCGCCAAACAGGGCCTCGAGAACACGCGACACTGAGCCTCGTGGTGAAGCGACGTCAGGACATCGGGGCGGCGATCGACGTCGGCAGCAACAGCATCCACCTCCTCGTGGCAAAGGTCGGCACGCCAACGGCGACAGCCCGGCGTGGGCTCACCGTCCTCGACGACCGCAGTCAGCTGCTCGGATTGGGCGAGGTGGTCGATCGGCAGGCGCGGATCACGCTCGAGAAACGCCGCCAGATCCTGACCACCGTGGCTGAGTACCTCGTGATAGCGCGGGCCAACAAGGCCGACCACCTGACATTGCTGGGCACGGAACCCCTGAGACGCGCGGCCAACGGCCCGGACGTGGCCGCGGAGGTGTCGGCCGTGACCGCCGTCGCGCTGCACATCATCAGCGTGCGCACCGAGGCGCTGCTGACGTTCGTCGGCGTGACCGGCGGCCTGGCGCCGGCCGAGCCGCTGATCGTCGTCGACATCGGCGGCGGCTCGACTGAGGTGAGCGTCTACACCCCCGGCAAGCCGCTGACGACGGTGCCGCTGGCGATCGGCTCGGCACGGCTGACGCGCGGCACGGTCGAACACGACCCACCCACCAAGGCTGAGATGGATCGGCTGCAGCGCGCGGCGGTCATCGCGGCGAAGGAGCTCCCGGCCTTGCACTGGCCGCCCGGGCAGCGGCCGCGGGCCATCTTCGTCGGCGGCACCGCGACCAACCTGGCGCGACTCGGCCTGCTGACGCGCGCCGGCCTCGCGGAGGACCGGCGAACCCTCGCCAACATGACCAGCGCCCAGGTGGTCGAGCACTTCGGCGTGCGGCCGCAACGCGCCGTACAGCTCGCGGCCGGTGGCGCGATCGTCGACGCCCTGCTCGATCGCGCCGGCCTTGACGAGGCGCAGGTCTCCGATACGAGCCTGCGTGACGGCGCGATCATCGCCATGGCGCGCTTCGGCGATGCCTGGCCCGACCGGCTCACCGAACTATTCGGCTGACGTGAGCGAGCATTCGGAAGAGGCGGCCCTGAAGGCTGCCGAGGCACGCGAGGTAGCGCCGCGACGCGAAGTGAGCGCCGCGATCGACATCGGCAGCAGCAGCATCAACCTCCTCGTGGCGACGGATTCGCTCGAGCGCATCGATGGTCGCAGCGAGCTGCTCGGATTGGGCGAGGCGGTCGAGCGCCTGGGCCGGATCGAGCCCGATGATCGGGGCCTGATCCTGAACGCGATCGAGGACTACGTCGACTTGGCCCGCGCGGCCGGTGCAAGGCGTATCACGCTCATCGGGACGGAGCCGCTGCGCCGCGCTGCCAACGCGAGCGAGGTAGTGGCCCTGGTGCGCAGCGTGACCGGCCTCGCGTTACGCGTCGTGACAGTCGAGCAAGAGGCACAGCTGGCGTTCATCGGCGCATGTGCCGGACGCGTGCCCGACAGACCGACGGCGGTGCTCGATGTCGGCAGCTCCACGACGCTGATCAGCCTTTACAAGTCGGGCGACCCGATCACCGTGGAGACGCTGAAGCTCGGGTCTGCGCGCCTGACGTGGACGATCGTGGAGCATGACCCACCGACCGAGCGCGAGCTGGGCCGACTCGCCGAGGGTGCCCGGGATGTCCTGGCCGACCTGCCCGAGACGATGTTCCCGGATCCGCGCGTTGTGAAGCGCGGACGAGCACGTCTGGGGCTGGCTGAGCCGCCCGAGCCCGTGCGCGCGATCTTCGTTGGCGCGACGGCGACCAACCTTGCGCGGCTCGGTCCCCTGAGTCGCGCGGCGCTGGCCGACGACGTGCGTCAACTGGGCGTGCTTTCAGTGGGGGAGGTGGTGCGCCGTTATGGCGTGCGTCCCCAGCGCGCACGTCAGCTGGCGGCAGGTGCACAGATCGTCGACGCGCTGCTCGAACGTCTCGGGCTGGAGGAGGGCGCGATATCCGACGCCAGCCTGCGCGACGGCGCAATCCTCGCCGCGGCGCGCTTTGGCGATGCTTGGCCGGCGCACCTGGGGGAGCTGCTGAGCAAAAGCTAACCTCAGCCGGGCGCAACCTCGTCGAGCCACTGACGGAGCGAGCGCAGGGCGCCCTTCTCCGGGAAATGGCGCCGGTGGCGGCCCTCGGCCATCGTCTGGATGAGCCCGGCGTCGCGCAACACGGCAAGGTGCTTCATCACACCCCAGCGAGTCATCCCGTCGGTGCGCCCCACCAGCTGGGCAGTGCTTTGGCCGGGCTTGCGGATCACGACCCGCAGCAGATCACGCCGCGTCGGGTCGGCCAAGGCTCTCAGGACGTCGTCCAGATCGGTCATCTCCGTCAAATATAAGTGACCATGGGGTCACATGACAACCGGCCAAGCGATGGGATTGCGCGGCTGACTCCGAGATGTACCATCAAGGACGTGAGCAAAGTCCTCGACGCACCTGCCACTCGATCGGCTGAGCGCCAGGCCAGCGCGCTGGTGCGTGCCTGGGTCGGCCGCGGTGAGGGCATCGCGACCATGGTCGAGCGCGTGGGCGGCGTCGACCAGGTGGGCGTCGAGGAGCGCGTCGAGAGCCTCAAGAAGCGTTCGATCAAGCGCGAGTCGAAGCTGTGGGCGCTCGATCTGGCGATCCGCATGATGGATCTGACGACCCTCGAGGGCAAAGACACCGAGGGCAAGGTGCGCGCGCTGTGCGCCAAGGGCATGCATCCGGACCCGTCCGATCCGAGCATCCCCAGCGTCGCCGCGATCTGCCTCTACCCGTCGCATATCACCCTCGCCAAACAGGTCCTGGCCGGCTCGAGGGTCAAGGTCGCAGCCGTCTCAACCGGTTTCCCGGCCGGTCAGACGTATCTCGACGTGAAGCTCCTCGAGACGCGCCAGGCGGCCGAAGCCGGCGCCGACGAGATCGACATGGTCATCGACCGCGCGGCGTTCTTGGAGGGCGACTATCGCCAAGTGTTCGATGAGATCGTCGCGGTCAAGGAAGCGTGCGCAGACGCTCACCTGAAGGTGATCCTCGAGACAGGTGAGCTCGAGACGTACGACAACGTGCGCCGTGCGTCGATCCTGGCGATGGCCGCCGGCGCCGACTTCATCAAGACGAGCACCGGCAAGGTTCAGCCGGCGGCGACGCTGCCCGTGACGCTGGTGATGCTCGAGGCGATCCGCGACTTCCACCGCCGGACCGGGCGGATCGTCGGCATGAAGCCCGCCGGTGGCATCAAGACGGCGAAAGAGGCGATCAGCTACCTCGTCGTTCTGTACGAGACGCTCGGCCCACGTTGGATGACGCCCGACCTGTTCCGATTCGGCGCGAGCAGCCTGCTCAACGACGTGCTGATGCAGATCCGCAAGGAGCGAACCGGGGCGTACCAGGGCCCCGACTACTTCACGATCGACTGACTTGGTGGCGCTCCCGTTGAACCGGCGCGACTTCCTGGTCGGCGCTACCGCCACCGTCGGCACGCTCGTGCTGGGCTGCTCGATCAACCAGATCGCCTCACCGACGCCGGCGCCGACCGGAACGCCCGGACCGACTCGCCCGCCTGCCACTCCCACGCCGACTCCCGCGCCAAGCGCGACGCCCGTGGCCCTCCGGCGACGCGCGGCGGGCATGCTGGTGTGCGGCTTCCCGGGCCGCGCCCTGACCAGCAACGATCCAATCCTGAAAGCGATCCGCGCGGGTTTGGGCGGCGTGATCCTGTTCGCGCGCAACATCGAGTCACCCCAACAGGTGGCCTCGCTGACGGCGAAATTGCGCGCCGCGGCAGGGGAGCGGCCGCTGCTCATCGCGATCGACCAGGAAGGTGGCGCGGTGGCGCGCCTCAACACCAGCAACGGATTTGCCAAGACGCCAACCGCCGCGCGCGTCGGCCTGCGCGACGACCCGGTCTACGCGCGGCGTGTAGGACGCGCGATCGGAACGATGCTGAGCAGCGCCGGCATCAACCTCAACCTCGCGCCGGTGGTCGACCTGAATGTCAACCCGTCAAATCCATCGATCGGTGCCCTGGGTCGGAGCTTCTCGGCCGACTCCGACGTGGTCGTGGCCATGGCCGGTGAGGTCATCGCCGCGCAGCGCAAACGCGGCCTGCTGACCACGCTCAAGCATTTCCCCGGCCTGGGTAGCGCAACAGGCGACACCGACCACGAGTTCGTCGACATCAGTGCCACCTGGTCCGACGCCGAGCTGGAGCCGTTCCGGCGCTTGATCGCCGACGGCCGGGCCGACCTGGTCATGGTCGGCAACGCGCTGAATGGGCAGCTCGATCGGCGCAACCCTGCGTCGCTCTCGGCGCCGACCGTGCGCCTGCTACGGGATGACCTGGGCTGGGCCGGCCCGATAATCACGGACGACCTGATGGCCGGCGCGCTCACCGACAATTACGCACCGGACGATGTGCTGCGCCTCGCGATCAACGCTGGCAGCGATCTGCTGCTGCTCGCGAACAGCGCGGCACCGGCCGTGGATGTCGTTCAGCCGGCGCTCGACGCGATCGAGCAGCTGGTCGCACGCGGAAAGCTGACAGAGGCGCAGATCGACGGCGCCCTGGCGAGGATCGCTGGGCTGTCGGCCTAGTCCGTTCTAAGGCGCGAATAGATCACGAGGTCGTGGAAGGCACCGGCGCGGAACTGGCTGCCGCGCGCCGCCCCATCGCGGGTGAAGCCGGCCTTCTCGAGGGCGCGTTGTTCGGGGATGTTCTCGATGTCGGTCGAGGCCTCGACGCGATTGACGTCGCTCGCGCTGAAGAGCCAGTCCGCGAGCAGCCGCTGGGCCTCCGAGCCGTAGCCCTTGCCGCGCATCGACGGCAGGAGCTCGATGCCTATGTTGAAGCACTGCGACTCCGGGTTAGGGCCGTAGCCGGTCGCATGCCAGCTGAGCGAGCCGACCGGCTCGTTGTCTTCGAGGCGCTCGACGATGAGGGTGCCGCGCCGCTCGTCGCGCAAACCACGGCCTCCCTCGAGGACGTCGCGCGGCGTCGGCTTCGAGGACTGGCCCAGATCGTTGAAGCTGCCCGGCTCCGTGGTCGCGCGCCACATGTCGAGCACGTCCGCGTCGGCGAGCGCGACGTCGCGCAGGCGGACGAGGCGCCCTGCGACCGGCAATTGGCCACGTGCGGTCGAGGTTCGCGCAGGCGTGGTCTGCGCGGGCGCGGGCGGGTCATCGCGGACGCGCGAGTAGTAGGCGAGATCGTGGTAGGCGCCATTGCGGAACTGGGCCCGGCGCGCGATGCCCTCATGCGTGTAGCCGGCCTTGATCAGTGCACGCTGCTCGGCCAGGTTTGCGACGTCCGTTGATGCCTCTACCCGGTTGAGCGGCGTCGCGGCGAAGAGGTAGTCGGCCAAGAGTCGCTGAGCCTCGACCCCAAGGCCGGCGCCGCGCGCTGAAGGAATCAGCTCAATGCCGATCTGCCACGCGTCTGACATTGGGGCCGGGCCGTACACCAGCACACGCCGCCAGCCGACCGTGCCAATGGGCGCGCCGTCGGCCCTGCGCTCGATGATGAGCATGCCGTTGCGATCGTTGCGCAGCGGCCCGCGCGCAAGGGCGTCACGCTCTGTCGGCGGGCGCGGGCCGAAATCGTTGAAGCTGCCCACAGCGACCTCGGCGTTCCACTGATCGAGGAGGTCCGCGTCCTGTGGCGTGATGTCGCGCAAGAGGACCCGCTCACCCACGAACGGCAGATGCTCGAGCGAGGCTTGGTTGCTGTCAGTCATTTCGGTCGGCCGAAGGCTAGCGCCGAGGCACCATCGCTACCTATCACCAATCCGACAGCGATCGCCACGGCACCGCCGGCAACTGCGGCCTGGCATCGGGCGATCGGGTCGGGGTCGTCGTAGACGGTCGCGACGCCGGGAGCGAACCGTCCCAAACCGAGCTCAACGGCAAGTTGAGCGCGCTCGCGGGCGAGCGGGCCGGTCGCCCAAACTGCGACCAGCTCGACATCGCGCGCCTTGAGGCCCTGCGCAGCTAGCGCCCGTCGTATCGCGCGCGCCGGCTCCAACTCGTCTGGTGCACGAGGTGACCCTGCGGTCACTTCTCGGAAGCGCCACGCTGCACGTCCAGCCACCCCAGCGCCGCCTGGACAAGATCGACCACCGGACGCCCATCGAGATGCGGCAGCGTCGCCCACTCGGCAAGGTCCGACGACTCGTCGACCTCGTTGCGCAGAGAACCGCCCGTGACGGTCACCAGGTACACGATCCGCACGCCGTGCCACGGGCCCAGGCCGGATGCCGACATCTCGCCGGCAGTCGAGTTCACGAAGGCCAGGTCATCCACCCGTCCATCGAGCCCGGTTTCCTCCGCCAGCTCACGCCGCGCTGCATCGGCGGGATCCTCGCCAAAGTCAACGCCGCCACCGGGCAGCGTCCACAGTCCTGCAGCCGGATAGCCCGGCGCAACCCGCGACAACAAAACGCGGCCAGCCTCGACACACAACGCGTATGCGGCCAGCCTGGTCCGCGGCCCCTCGCTCACGCCGCAGATGCTATCGAATGCGAGAACCGCGACAAGTGACCAACAAGTCACCTAGCCGTGCTAGCGACGCAGGAGCCCTCGGTGTAGGCTGACCGGGTGAGCCCCAAGGCAACTAACGGTAAGTCGGCCAGCCCGCGCGCGGTCGTTGCCAATAAGCGCGGTCGGTCGCCTGACGTCGGTCGCGGCACGCCGTCGCCATCGAGCTGGAGCCTGGGTGATGGCCAGCAGATCCCGTGGGAGTACGCGCCGGCGCCCGAGTCGCGCGACATCGTCCAGATCAAGAGTCGCTATGGCCTGTTCATCGGCGGCAAGGAAGTCGCGCCTCGCGGTGGCCAGTGGTTCACGACTTACGACCCGGCGACCGAAGAGCCGATCGCCGAGATCGCCCGCGCAACAGTCAAGGATGTGGACCAGGCAGTCAGCGCCGCGCGCAAGGCCTTCCGACGGGACTGGAGCACCCTGCCCGGCAGAGAGCGCGCCAAGTACCTCTTCCGCATCGCGCGCATCCTGCAGGAGCGCAGCCGCGAGTTCGCGGTGCTCGAGTCGCTCGACGGTGGCAAGCCGATCAAGGAATCACGCGACGTCGATGTGCCGTTGGCCGCGGCGCACTTCTGGTATTACGCCGGCTGGGCGGACAAGCTCGAGTACGCGTTCCCCAACCGTGATCCGCAGCCGCTCGGCGTGTGCGCGCAGGTGATCCCGTGGAACTTCCCGCTGCTGATGCTCGCCTGGAAGATCGCGCCGGCGCTCGCCGCGGGCAACACCGTCGTCCTCAAGCCGGCCAGCTCCACGCCAATGAGCGCGCTCTTTTTCGCGGACGTGTGCCGCCAGGCCGATCTGCCGGCGGGGGTCGTGAACATCATTACGGGGCCCGGCGAGATTGGCCTCGCATTGGTCAAGCACCCCGATGTCGACAAGGTCGCGTTCACCGGATCGACGATGGTCGGCAAGGAGATTGGCCGCGCGGTCGCCGGCACCAACAAGGCGCTGACCCTCGAGCTGGGCGGCAAGGCCGCGAACATCATCTTTGACGACGCGCCCATCGACCAGGCGATTGAGGGCGTGATCAACGGCATCTACTTCAACCAGGGCGAGGTGTGCTGTGCGGGCAGCCGCCTGTTCGTGCAGGAATCGATCGTCGGTCCGTTCATCGAGCGCCTCAAGGACCGTCTCTCAACTCTCAGGGTGGGCGATCCGCTCGACAAGAACACAGACGTCGGCGCGATCAATAACGCCGCGCAACTGGCCAAGATCGAGGAACTGGTCGAGGCCGGCGTGGCCGAGGGCGCCGAGATGTATCAGCCCGCGTGCGAGCTGCCGACGCGCGGCTGGTTCTTCCGGCCCACGCTTTTCACCAACGTCGCCCAGTCGCACCGCATCGCCCAAGAGGAGATCTTCGGGCCGGTGCTCGCTGTGCTGACCTTCCGCACCCCGGCTGAAGCGGTGGAGAAGGCGAACAACACGGCATACGGACTGAGTGCCGGCGTCTGGACCGAGAAGGGCAGCCGCATCCTCTCGATGGTCAGCAAGCTGCGCGCCGGCGTCGTCTGGGCGAACACTTTCAATCGCTTCGATCCCACGTCGCCCTTCGGCGGCTACAAGGAATCGGGCTACGGCCGCGAGGGCGGCCTGCCCGGCCTGCTCGCCTACATGGACGGCGGGCACTGATGGCCGAGCGGAAGCGGACGGCTCCGACTACCCGCAGGCAGCCGACCACCCGCGCAGTCGTCAAGCCGGCGACCCCCCTGCCGGCGCCGCGGATCGCCGTGCGCAAGACATACAAGCTGTACGTCGGCGGCCAATTTCCGCGCTCCGAGTCGGGCCGCTCGTACATCGTCCGCGCGGCAGACGGGGCGCCGTTGGCCAATGCCGTGCGCTCGTCGCGCAAGGATCTACGCGACGCCATCCGCACGGCGCGCGCCGCCGTCCCGGAGTGGGCCGGCAAGACCGCCATGAATCGCGGTCAGGTGCTGTATCGCGTGGCCGAGTTGATGGAGGGCCGGCGCGCGCAATTCATCGACGAGGTCGCCGCGGCTGAAGGATTGAGCGGGGCGGCCGCTGAAGCGGTCGTCGATCGCGCGATCGATCGCTGGGTCTGGTACGCCGGCTGGGCGGACAAGATCAGCCAGCTGCTCGGCACGGTGAACCCGGTCGGCGCGTCCTACTTCAACTTCACGATCCCCGAGGCGACCGGCGTCGTCGGTGTCGTCGCGCCTGAGTCGTCGTCGCTGCTCGGCCTCGTGTCGCGCGTCGCGCCGGCGGTCGTCGGCGGCAACGCCGTCGTCGTCCTCGCCAGCGAAACGCGGCCGCTCCCCGCGGTGACCCTGGGCGAGGTCCTCGCGACATCCGACGTGCCGGGCGGTGTCATCAACATCCTGACCGGACTGCGCCGCGAGCTCGTGCCGATCATGGCGAGCCACATGGACGTCAATGCGATCGACATCTGGGGCGTGCCGCGCGAGATGCGCGCCGCGGTCGAGGAGTCGGCAGTTGATAACGTGAAGCGCGTCGCCCGTCCCCCGCGCAACGCCGATGAACGCTTCGACTGGCTCGACGACCGCCGCGCACAGAGGCCCGAATGGATCGCCGCGTTCCTGGAGATGAAGACCGTCTGGCACCCCATCGGCGTCTAAGCCCCGCAGGTCCGACTGAGCGCCGCAGCCTGCTGCTGCTGGCGGTGCTGACGCTTCTGCCTTTCGTGGCGCTAGCGGTTTGGGCGCGCTTCGCATCGCCATCACCGTGGGAGCCGGCAATGCTCGATGCGATCGCGCTGACGCAAGGGCTTTTCGGCGATGTCTTCCGGGCCATCAACACATTGGGCAACCTGCCGTATTGGAGCGTGCTGGTGGCCATCCTCACAGTTGGAATCTGGCTGGTCCGCGGCAGTCGGGCGGCGCTTCTGGTTGGCCTCAGCCTGGCCAGTGATCTGGCGGCGTTCGCGGTCAAGATTGTCATCGAGCGGCAGCGGCCAGAGACGGCTGCCACAGAGCATTTCTTTGGCCCCGACTCGTTCTCATTTCCGAGTGGCCACGTCGTCCGCGCCGTCGCGCTGGTTGCGGCGCTCGCGTGGGTTCTGGCGCCGGCCGCTGTGCGTTTCCGTCTCGCACTAGCCGCCGGCGTGACGGCAGGCGTGGTGATGGGCTACGCGCGTGTCGCGCTCGGCGTGCATTGGCCGACCGACGCGCTCGGTGGTGCGCTGCTGGGCCTCGCCTGGTTCGGGCTCACGGCATGGGCCGTGGCGCCACGGGACTAGAGTGGCGGCATGAGGGGCGTCACCGTCCTTATCTGTGTATGTCTGTCGGCCGCCTTCGCCGCCGCCTGCGCGCCGGCGGCGCTCACTCAAGATGAGATCTTGCCCGCGTTCATTAGCGCGAGCCAAGACGAGACGCGGGCCATGCACATGGAGTGGCAGGGCACGCTCGGCCAGCCACTGGCGCAGCTGCGGCCCGACCCCGCGATCGATCCCAATTTGATGAGCGTCACGGTCAACGGCAGCTTCGACTTCAACGGCCCCGACTACGCGGGTGGGTTGCGGACCTCTTCTGCTGGTATGGGCCAAACCGATACGTCGTACGCGCGGGTCGGCGGGGTCGCATTCATGGACTTCGCTGGATCGGGCTGGCAACGCTCCGGCGACTTTGGCCAGCCACCGATCGAGCTCGACCCATTGCACGGCCTCCAAACCGGCGGAGTCCTCTATGAGACGGCCGACACGCTCGACGGCAGGCAGGTCCATCGCCTGCGCGTACTCGATCCCGTGTCCGCCCTGGCGGGCGGTATGTTCGCGAATGGGATGTTCGGCGCCGGCGCGCCCGCGCTCGCACCGGACGGCGCCTCCGACTTCCTGATCTATGTCGATGCCCGCGGCATCCCCGTCAGTGCGATGGTCGCGCTCGACCTGCTGATGGATCCCACCGTCACCGACAACGTCAACACCGGCACCTCTTATCAGGTTCGCTTCGACTACCAGTTCAGCCTGTGGGGCGAGCCCGTGACGATCAGCCCGCCAGCGGTGACAGGCGGCGGCTTCGACGACTTCCCGCCACCACCAGGCGTCAAACCGGTTTAGAGGCGCGCGCCAGGCACCGCCAGCATCTCGATCAGCCGAAGGGCGCGCAGCGCCGACGTGCCGTCGTCGTCGTGGCGGAAGAAGACGTAGCAATCGGTGCCCGATTCGAGGAATGCGGAGAGTCGGCCGGCCCAGTCGGCCAGGTCGGATTCGCCGTAGGTGGTCCGGCGCAGGCGCAGGTAGATCGTCCGTCCGGTCAGTCGGAGGTCAGGCGGATCGCGATCGTCGAGGTCGGTCGCGCACAAGGTCGCTGAGTGGCGCGACAGGAGATCGAACACCTCGTCGACCTGCCACTCCGCGTTCTGCATCTCGACCACCAGCGGCATGTCGGGCGGCCACGCCTCGAGGAGGAGACGCAGCTTCTCGTCGTCGCGATGCATGTTCTCCGGGACGCGATACAGCACCGCGCCCAGGCGCTCCCCGAACAGCCGATACGGCGCGGTCAGCCATGCCACGGTCTCGGCCGCAGAAGAGCTGAAGGCGCGCATGCTGCCGCCGCGCTGCGCCTTGACCACGAAACGGAAGTCATCCGGCGTGGCAGCGAGCCACGCGGCGATCTTGTCGGGCTTGGGCTGCTGGTAGAAGGTGTTGTTGAGCTCGACCGCGGGCAGTCGGCTCGAGTAGTGACTCAACAGTTCCCCGGCGCGCAGGCCGGCGGAATAGAAGCGCGGCGCCCAATCTGGATAGGCGAAGCCGCTCGTGCCGAAGTAGGCATTGCCGCGGGTCACGGAAGGACGCGCGTTACTGCCAGCGGAAGAAGCGCGCGGCGATCACGAAGCAGACGAGCATCCATCCCCCCAGCACGAGCGCGTCGACGGCGAGCGAGGCGTAGGCCGCGCCGCCGACCATCGTCTGGCGCAGCGCGTCGGCGAGATAGGTGAGCGGCATCGCCGCGGCCACCGGTTGCAGCCACCCGGGCATGAACGAGATCGGGAAGAAGATGCCGGAGAGAAACATCAGCGGGAACTGGACGATGCTCGTGCCCGCATTGGCCGTCTCCTCGGTGCGCGCCCACGCGGCGATGATGTAGCCGATTGCCAGAAAGGTCAGCGCCCCCAGCGCAATGAAGCCGACCACAACAAGAATGTTGCCGACGATCGTCACCCCGAAGAGCCACGCACCAATCGCGACGATCAGCACGGTCTGAAGCGCGGCAATGAGCAGGCGCATGACAACGTTCGAGCCGACGAACGTGACGCGCGAAAGGGGAGTGGCCGCCAGGCGCTTGAGGATCTGCTTTTCGCGCTGGCTGACCAGTGGGATCGATGCGAACACGCCGAGCTGCATCAGCGCCATGGCGAGGATGCTCGGCACGAAGTAGGCAGCGTTCGAGATGTTCTGGGTCTGCATGGTCTGCGGCTGGACGGTGAGCAGCGTGGGCGCATCGCTCAGATGCAGGTTCATCGACGCCACCACCTGGCCGACGACCTGTTGCAGCGCGGTCGTCGCGGTCTGGCGCGACGGATCGGTGATCAGGGTCAGGTTGACCGTCTGGCCGCTCGCGAGGGAAGCAGCCGCGCCCTGAGGGATGATCAGCACCCCGGCGAACTCGCCCGACTGCATGTGCGCGAGGGCTTCTTCGCGGTCGACCTGGTCGGCTTCGAGGATGGACACGTTGTCGAACCCGGCGATCAGCTGCGCCGAGACATCGGAGTGGTCCTCATCGACCAGCGCCAGGGGGAAGTTCTGGGTGCCGCCCGAGAAGATCGAGCCGAACAGCACGATGAAGATGACCGGGAAGGCGAGCGTCCAGAAAAGGGCCGCGCGGTTGCGGTAGAAGCTCTTGATGTTGGCGATGGTCAGGGGCAGGAAGCCGCGCATTTGTCAGTCGCTCCCTTAGTCGCGCAGCGCCCGGCCGGTCAGCTCGAGGAATACGTCCTCGAGTGTGGGGCGGCGCACGGCGACGTCGAGATCGGCCGCGCCGGCGCCCTCGGCGAGCTCGAGCAGTGCGGCGATCGTGCGCCCGACGTTCGCGGTGTAGAGCACGACCTCATCATCCTCGTGCGTGACGCGGGAAACGTCGCGCAGGGCGGCCAGCGCCGGGTCGGCGAGCTCCGCGCGTGATCGGAAGCGCAGGGTCCGCTCGGTGAAGTGGCGGCTGATCAGCTCGTCGACCGCGCCGATCTCCAGGATCTTGCCGTGGTCGACGATCGCGACCCGGTCGCACAGCTGCTCGGCCTCTTCCATGTAATGCGTCGTCAACAGCACCGTGCGGCCTTCGCCGCGCAGTCGCTCGATGTGTTCCCAGAGTGAGCGCCGGCCCTGCGGATCGAGGCCAGTCGTGGGCTCGTCGAGGAAGATGATCTCCGGGTCGTTG
>JAXDLE010000005.1:0-40531 GCA_034666725.1 Chloroflexota bacterium | reverse complement strand
TCAAGAACAGGCTGAACCTGGGGCCTGAAGCGCTCGGCGCCATCTTCGCGGTGGGCGGAGTGGGCTCGATCATCATGGCCGTGGCCATAGGCCAGCTGGGTCTGCCGCGCCGCCGGGTGACGGTGATGTTCCTCGCATGGACAGTGGGCATAGGCGCCATGGCGGTCTATGGCGTCATGACCGCTCTATGGCAGGCCCTGCTGGTCGCCGCGTTGAGCAACTCCCTGTTCGAGCTGGGCCAGGTGATCTGGACGACGATGCTCCAGCAGCTGGTGCCGCGCAACCTGCTGGGACGCGTGTCATCGGTTGACTGGCTCGTGTCCATTGGCCTGGTGCCGCTGTCATATGCGCTGACCGGCCCTGCAGCGGAGGCGCTGGGGGCTGGTCCGACGATGGTCTACGGCGCGCTCGCCGGCGCCGTCATCACGATCCTGTTGATCCTTGTACCGGGCGTTCGCGATCCGGAGCGCATCACTCCAAAAGGAACGGGGCTGGTCGTTTCGACCAGCCCCGAACGGGACGCCCTGTAGAAAGAGCCGCCTAAGGCAGCGCGGCGAAGACTGCGGCAGCGGCCTCCTCACTGGAGTCGACACTGAAGATCGTGTCGCCCGAAACGTAGTTGTACGTGACGTCGCCGTCGACATCCGTGATCACGTAAACGTTCTTGCCGCCGATGTTGCTCTGGGTCACGACCGAGTCCGCAGCCGTAGCCGGATCGCCCCCAAGGGCAGCGATGAATTCGGGTATGTGGCTGAAGATCAGGCTGGCGTCTGAGCCGGGGACACGGAACGCCTGGATGTCGACCGACGCGCCGTCCAGCTCCACATCCGCCGAGCCGGAGCTGATCTGCGGCGCAACATTTGCGGGGAAGATCGCCAGGAAGCTGGCCACCTCCTGGGCGGAAGCCCCGTAATAGCACATCGACTGGAGCCAAAAGCCCGATTGAATGTTGGTCACCGGCTGGCCGTCGATCGCCGCCGGGAACTTCGCGTTTAGCGCCTCGTCCTGGGTGAAGGTCGGGGTCGGCGCGGCCGCGCTGAACGTGGGCATCCCAGCGCACACGCCGCCGGCGGCCGGCGGCAGGGTGGGCACGCCCGGCGGCAGGGTGGGGACGCCAGGTGGCAGGGTGACACCCGGGCCTGTGGCGCCCGGAGCAGCCGAACAGGCGACCAGGGAAATGGCAAATGCGGCCGACGCAGCGGCGAGGGCGAATGAGCGCACGGCGAGGCTCCTCCGAGGGTGTGTGTCAGAGAACAGTCCCGGCATCCTAATAGCGGAATGGCCACTTGAGTCCGAACGTTATAAAGCTGCAACGGCAAGTTCCGCGCGGCCCCGCTAGCGCGACGTTTCGACCCCGCGGAGCTGCGCCCCAGCAAGCGGCCGTGGGTCCGCCGGTCGGTCTCGGCCGGGGCCGCTCAGGCGCGGTGTTGCCGCGCGGCGAGGACTGAAGCGAGCCGGTCGTAGTCGGCCGGCTCGTTGTAGAGCTGGGCACTGATGCGCAGCAGCCGGCGGCGCGGGGCCGTGTCGGCCGGGGTGTGCGGCCAGGTGAATACAGGCACCTCGATCAGATCCTCGTCGCTCAGCGCGTCGCGCAGCGGGTCGTTCGGGTAGGTCGCGTGCTGGTCGGCGTCTGTGGCCGGCGCGACGGGCGAGGGCTCGACCGAGTCGGGCAGCTCGATCGCGGCGAGAGAGCCGAGCATCTCCGTGGGAGCGAGCGGCCGGCCGCCAATCGTATCGAGCAGTTTCTGCCGACCGGCCACGACCAGCTCATGGTTATGGCGCATGACGTCGGGCCAGCCACCGGGCAGCAGCCCATCGATGAAGTCGAGCGCCGCCGCGATCGACAGGTAGGCGGTCGGGTCGGCCGTGCCGGTCCAGTCGAACTCGAGCCGGAAGAGCGATTCGTCTGAGCGCGACGAGTTCGCGCCATGCGATGTCACCAGCGGGTGGATCAGCGCCTGACGATCGCGCCGCACATGCAGAAAGCCCGCACCCTTTGGCGCGCACAGCCACTTGTGGCAGTTGCCCGTGTAGTACGCCGCGCCGAGGGCGTCGAGGTGGAGCGGCAGCATGCCCGGCGCGTGGGCGCCGTCGACGAGCGTGTCGATGCCGCGCGCCGCCAGCTCGGGGACGAGGCCCTCAACCGGCAGGCGGATGCCCGTCGGGCTCGTGACGTGGCTGATCAGAACGAGCCGTGTGTTTGGCGTGACACGGGCCAGCAGGGCGTCGGCCATCTCGTCAGGCGAGGCTGTCGGGAACGGCAGCTCGGCCACGACGAATTTGGCACCGGCCCTGGCCGCTACTCGGCGCGCGGCATTGAGGCACGCGTTGTACTCGTGGTCGGTGCCGAGGATCTCGTCGCCCGGCCGGAACTCGAGCGAGGCCAGGACAGTGTTCACGCCAGTGGTGGCGTTGGGCACGAAGGCGAGGTCGGACGGTTGCGCGTGGAGGAATTCGCCGAGGCGTTCGCGGGAGTGGGCGAGGTGGCCTTCGAGCTCGACGTCGTGGAAGCGGACCGGCTGGCGCTCCATCCTCGTGCGCCACTCGTCCTGGGCACGCAGCACGGGCCACGGGCACGCCCCGAAGGCGCCGTGGTTGAGGTATGTCACTTCCGGCTCGAGCGCCCAATGGCGCTTCAATCCGTCACTCGCTGCGGCCGGATCGCTCACCGCGCGAAGAGTAGCGGCCGCTACGATCGGCCCATGTGTGGCCGGATGACGATGCGCACCGACGTGTCCGATGTCGCGCTCATCTTCGACGCCGAGGTGCGCGACCCGGAAGCCTTTGCCGACTTGGGGCCGCGCTACAACGTCGCGCCAACCCAGCCGATCGACGTCGTCGTCCAGCGCGACGAGGGCCGCTCCGTCGAGTTGCATCGTTGGGGCCTCGTGCCGTCGTATGCGAAGAACGTCAGCGCCGGGAATCGGCTCATCAACGCGCGGGCCGAGACGGTTGCGACCACGCCGGCTTTCCGCACATCGTTCGCCCATAGACGTTGCATCATCCCCGCCGACGGCTTCTACGAGTGGCGGCGCGAGCCGGGCGGCAAGCGCAAGCAGCCGTTCCTGATTCACGCCGCGGACGACAGGCCGCTCGCCTTCGCCGGCGTCTGGGCGCCGTGGCGCGACCCGGCCGGTGGCGACTGGGTACTGACCGCGGCGGTGATCACGACTCGCGCCAATGGTGTCGTCGGCCAGCTGCATGACCGAATGCCGGTCATCCTCGAGCCGTCCGAATGGCCAATCTGGGTGGATCCGGAAATCCGCGATCCGGGCCTTCTGGCCGATCTGCTCCGACCCGCCGCGGACGACCTGCTGCTCCTCAGCGCTGTGTCAGCCGCGGTGAACAATGCGAACAACGAGGGAGCCGAGCTGCTGCTAGCGCCCGATGCAGCCGGTCCAGACCCGCTGACGCTCTTCGGCTAGAAGGCCGGGCGGATCCGGGCTACAGGCCGCGGACGAAGATCCCCGCGAGCAGCACGATCGTCGCCAGGACATAGGCGACCACGCCGACCGTCGTTCCCGCATAGCCGCCGACGTTGGGCAGCGCGTGCAGGAATGTGCCGGCGATCCCGATCACGAGCAGGATCACGGCGATGACGATGGTGGTGGTCCGCGGCGCGTGCTGTTCCATGACTTAGATGAAGGGCAGCAGCGAGCCGAGGGTGAGCAGGATCGGCGACGCCGCCAGGGCGCCCCAGGCGAACGTCCGATCCTCCATCCAGCCGATGATCTGACGCTGGATGTCGACCGGCAAGCCGGCGGTGCGCACGAAGTCGAGCGTCTGCGCCTCATAGAACACCAGCGCGAGGCCGACGACCGTCAGCAAGACGGCGATGATCACCGTGATCTGGCGCGGCGGGTTGGGGTGCATCTGGTCGGATTATGCGGGTCAAGTCAACCCCGCTATCCACGCTCCTTTTGCCACGGTACCCACTCTGTGCCATTCCACCAGAGGTGCCAGAGAGCGCCGTCGCGGCCGGTCGCGAAGACGTCGATGCGATCGGCGCCCCACGACGACGCGGCCGGTTGCCCGACCAGCTCGCCGCCCATCGCGTGCCATTCGTGCCAGGCCATGCCGTCCCAGTAGATGCTCCACAGCTGGGCGTCCGAGAACACACAGAAGACCTGCATCTCGTTCTCTGCCCAGGACGTGACCGCCGGCGGAGCGGAGAGGTCGCCCCCGAGCGATTCATCGGCCGACCAACCGCCGGCAGCCGTCCAGAACCTGTGCATCAGGCTCCGATCGGCAGCCACCCAGAACAGGTCGAGTCGGTCCCTCCCCGACGAAACTGCCGTAAGGCCTTGCATGGCGCCTATTGTCGGCGCCTCGCTCTCGATAGACTCAGGCCTCGTGAGCACGAACCGTCACCCGTGGTCCGCGCGGCTGCGCTATGCCTTCGACAACTACATGGCGCGCGGCACGATTGCGCTGATCCTCGGCCTGTTCCTGCTGTCACTGCTGATCATCTTCGGTGTCTCGATCATCCTGGTCATCTCGGACACGCTTAAGGCAAGCACCGACACAGAGACCATCGGCCTGGCCGAGATGCTGTGGCGGAGCATGCTGCGCACGCTCGACCCGGGCACCATGGGCGGCGACACCGGCACCATCCCGTTCCTGCTGTCGATGCTTGCCGTCACCCTCGGTGGCATCTTCGTCATCAGCACCCTGATCGGTGTGCTCTCGAGTGGCATCGAGGGCAAGCTCACTGAGCTGCGCAAGGGCCACTCGAAGGTTCTCGAGAGCAACCACACGGTCATCCTGGGCTGGTCGCGCCAGGTCTTCGACATCATCGGCGAGATCGTGCTCGCCAACGAGAACCAGAAGCGCGCGCACATCGTCGTCCTTGCCGATCAGGACAAGGTCGAGATGGAAGAGGCCATCCGCCAGCGCGTCCCGGACGTGAAGACGACGCGCATCATCTGCCGCTCGGGCAGGCCCATCGAGCTGGGCGACCTCGCAACGGCGAGCGTCCACACCTCGCGTTCGGTGATCGTCCTCGCGCCTGAAACCGACGACCCCGATACCGACGTCATCAAGACCCTGCTGGCGATCACCAATGACCCAGCCCGCCGCCCTGAGCCGTACCGGATCGTGGCCGAGATCAGGGAGCCGCGCAACGTCGCCGTGGCGCGCCTTGCCAGTGGGGGCGAGGCACAGCTGGTGCTCGGCGGCGAGCTGATCGGCCGCATCGCGGCGCAAACCTGCCGCCAGCCGGGCTTGAGTGTCGTGTACCAGGACCTGCTCGACTTCGGCGGTGACGAGATGTACTTCTGGTCCTCGCCAGAGCTGGTGGGGCGCAGGTTCGGCGAGTGCCTGGCGCAGTTCCGGACATCGAGCCTTATCGGCATCGTCCCCGCCGAGGGGACCGGCGCGCCGCAGCTCAACCCACCAATGGACCGCGTCATCGCCGAAGGCGACCGGCTCGTGGTCGTTTCACAGGATGACGACACCATCTCGCGTCAGGACCCGCCCGAGAACGCGGGGCGCGAGGCGCTGATCGTGGTCCGCGATCAGGCCGCGCCAACGCCCGACGCGACGCTCGTGCTCGGCTGGAACTCGCGCACCGCCGGCCTGCTGATCGAGCTCGACAAGTACGTCGCTCCGGGTTCGCGGCTGAAGGTGATCGCCGAAGGCCACGGCACCGATCTTGCGAAGGAGGTCGAGGGTGTGGGTCGGCGCCTCAAGAACCTGAACCTGACCTACACCGCCGCGGACACTACCGACCGCACGGTCCTCGACGACGCCACCTCAGAGGAGTACGGCCACGTAGTCGTCATGTCCTACTCGGACTACTTCGAGGAGCAGCGCGCCGACGCGAAGACCCTGGTGACGCTGCTCCACCTACGCGACATCGAGTCGAACCGCGGCGAGAGCTACACGATCGTCAGCGAGATGCTCGACGTCCGCAATCGCGCGCTGGCGGCGGTGACGCGGGCCGACGACTTCATCGTCAGCGGCAAGCTCGTCAGCCTGATGATGTCGCAGCTCGCCGAGAACCCGGATCTGCGGCCGATCTTCGACGACATGTTCGACGAGGAGGGCTCAGAGATCTACCTCAAGCCGGCCGCAGACTACGTGGCACTCGGCCAGCCGGTCGACTTCTACACCGTGCTCGAATCGGCCAGGCGGCGCGGCCAGATTGCCTTTGGCTACCGACTCATGCGCGATGCCGAGAAAACCGAGAAGAACTACGGCGTCTCGATGAACCCGGACAAGGCGGTCGAAGTGACGTTCACGGAGCACGACAAGCTGATCGTCATCTCGGAGGAGTAGCCCCGCCGAGAGCGGACTACGCCTGACGGCCCTCAAGCCACCAGGTCGACATGGGGCCCTTGCCCTTCACGTCGATCTCGCCGCGCGGTGACAGATCGAACGCTCCCTTCAAGCGGTCGGCGACGTGTGGCGTCACGTGGATGCGGCCGGGCTCGCCGAGCGATTCCATGCGGCTCGCCAGGTTGACGGTGTCGCCCCAGATGTCATAGATGGTGCGTTTCTGGCCGATGACGCCGGCGACGACCGGTCCGGCGTTGATGCCGATGCGCATGCGGATCTGGTGGCGATTACTGGCCTGCGATCCACCGACCGCCGCCGCCAGGTCGAGTGCAAAGCCGGCCATCCGCTCCAGGTGGTCGGGGCTCTTCTCCGGCACGCCGCCAACGACCATGTACGCGTCGCCGATGGTCTTCACCTTTTCGAGCTCATAGCGCTCGACGATCAAGTCGAGCTCGCTAAAGACGTCGTTGAGCATCTCGACCAATGCGTCGGCGCTCAGGTGGCTGGACATCTCGGTGAAGCCGACGATGTCGGCCATCAGCAGTGACGCGTCCTCGAAGCGGTCGGCGATGACGCGTTCCCCCGAGCGCAGCCGGTTGGCGATTGGTGGCGGGAGGATGTTGAGCAGCAGCCGCTCGGTATCTTCCTTGGCCCGTGCGAGCTGGCGCGCCGCAGTCACGTCCGTGCCATAGAGGTTGAAAAAGCCGAACTCGGGGACCTCGACTGGCGTGATCTCGAATACGAGCTCGCCGGCAACGCATTCGACGGGCTCGCGCTTCTCTCCGGCGAGGCTCCCCTCGAGCTGCCGGTGTAGCTCCGCGGGCAGTGCCTGGCCCACGGTCAGCCCGAGCGCTGTGACGAGCGGCCGGCTCGCGTCGTTGGCGTAGATGAGGGTGCCCGCACCGTCCATGCGCAGCACCGGATTGGGGTTCTGGCCGGGAAACTTGGCAACGACCTTCTCGGCGGTGATGTCGGTGCCGTAGAGGTTCGTGAAGCCCAGCTCCGGCACGGCCACGGGCAGCACGGCATAAGTGCGGATTCCGTCGCCCAATTCGATCGAGCCACCCTCAGTGGCCGCGGTGCGCAGGCGGGCCAGGAGCTGCGGTTCGACGCCGCGCCCAACCTGCGCGCCCATCGCGCGCAGCACCGGTGCGCTCGAGATGTTGGCGTACGTCAGCTGGCCGTCGTCGGCGACGCGCAGCACCGGGTGCGGGTTCTGATCGGGAAAGCGGTTGATCGCCTGGATCTGGCGCTCGACCAAGGCATGATCGATCTGACGATGGTCGGGCGAATCGGGACCGTCGCGCGGCGGCTCGCTCATCAGGCGGCGAGTCTATGCGGGCGCGCCAGCAGGCTATGCGCTCTCGCCGCGAACCCTGGTGAGCACCGTCGTCGCCGACTCGAGCTGTGTCTGCCAGTCGGCGATCGCTTCGGCCGGCACGTCGGCCGACTGAGCCAGCTTGGCGTACATCGAGCGCAGCTCGATGACGAGGCCGCGAATGATCTCGTGGTTGGGGTCGACGGGAGGCAGGCTCGTCAGGACGCGTTCGGCCTCGCGCCATGCCCTCAACGTATCCGCGATCAACGACTGCACCTTGTTCTCCACCCCCCCAGTGAGGAACGGGCCGCGTGGCCCCTCCGCCCACGCCGCGCGGAGGTCCCGAACCGATTCTATTCAAGGGTCACGAGTTCGCAATACCCGCGCGGGCGACCGCGGCTGATATGCGAATGCAAGGGTACTCACCATTTCAATTCCGTTGACACACCACTCTGGGTGGTGTTATTCCTTGATGAGACACCACGTGTGGTGGTGCTTTGTCGATCAGGTGAAGAGGAGAGCCTGTAATGCAGCGCAGTCGGTGGTTGTCGGTGGCACTGGCGTTGGTCATGACCATCGTTCTGACGCCGTTCAGTCAGTTCGCTAGGGCGATCCCCAACCCAGTTGCCACGAACGACGCCGAGTACGCGGCGTTCGGCCGCGTCTTCTCCGACCCCCAGGGCTGCCGCGTGCAGGACATCGACGGCGATGGCGTCAACGACGTCGTGCCGCCGGGTGTGTCCCCGTGGGCCAAGGGCAAGATGTGCATGGCCCAGTTCCTGAGCTACGAGGAGGCGATCAGCGGCACGCAGTACCTCGCCAGCCGCTACCCGCGCTACCTGCAGCTCATCCGCCTCGACCAGGCCTATAACGATCCGAACATGATGTCCGCGGGCATCCCGCGCGCCTTCGCCGTCGACAGCGGCACCGTCAAGCCGATCGATCGCGACCGCCGACCGCTGTACATGCTCAAAGTCACTGACACGCAGTCGCCCATCGCGGAGAACATGCGCCTCCATTTCGTCTATGCCGGCTCAATTCACGGCATCGAGCGCGCCGGGGCCGAAGGCGGCCTGCGCGCGATGGAAGACCTCGTCACCTGGGCGGCCACTGCGCCCACCAAGAAGATCGTCGAGGCACCCACCGAGAAGCCAGTACCGACGGCCGGCGAGACTCTCGCCCGCTCAGTCATCTACTTCATACTGCCCAACCCCGACGGCTGGGCGCGCGGCCAGGTCGCCCCGGCCGAGCTCGAGGACGGCTCCGTCAACCCGGCGTACACACCTGGCGCCTTCTTCCAGCGCTACAACGGCAACGGCATGGACCTCAACCGCGACTGGCCCGGCATGGGCTACTCGTACAAGCCGTACTCGCCCGGCTCGGAGCCCGAAGTCCAGGCCTACATGAAGGTCCTGCGCCAGATTCGGGCAAACATCTCGCCGAACAACCCCGTGGGTCCGCGCTTCGCCGGCGGCATCGACCTGCACGGCCAGCTCGTCGCCAACGCGTTCTCGTACACCCTGCTCGGCGCGGGCCAGCGCGATTACCGCAAGAACCTCTCGACAGTCGACCAGGGCTTGCGCACCTGGGAAGACCAGTCCGCGCGAATGGCGTGGTCGCCCTACATCGGCACGCTATTCGATGTTGCCGACCAGTGGGGCACCGTCATCGACACGCTCGGCTACCAGGTCACCGGCGCCTTCGGCGACTGGGTCGAAAACGAGGAGATCGGTCTCGGGGCGGTGGGCATCGACAACGAGATGTCGCTGTCCCACATCGCACCCAACAACGTCTTTGATCCGATCAACGAGCAGATGCACGTCGACGGCAACAAGGGCCTCATCTACTCGCAGCTCGCGTCGATCCTGACCGAAACGGCAAACCAGTTCCGCTACCAGCCCACGGGCAAGATCGGCTACGCCCTCAACCCCGTGCGCATCTCGCATCCCGGCGCGCCGCGTGCGTCAAATCCCGGCCTGCCCGCGCAAAACGACATCGACATGGTCGTTCCGTCAGCGGATCCGAACTTCCACGTGACCGGCACGGCGTATGACCTCGAGTTCGATGTCAAGGGGCCCAACGTCGGTTTCTGGAACGGCGGCATCACGGCGACCATGACCAATGCCAGCGCCAGCGGCATCTCCACCGGCACCCTGTCGCGCCTGTCGCTCCAGCGGTTGGACGAGGAGACGGGTGCCTGGGAGAACCTCGCCACGGCATTCGTGCAGGCCGGCAGCCCCGACTTGTACCTGCAGTCCGGCCAGGTTGTGACCATGAACGATCCAATTCCGGGTCGCTACCGGGCTCACGTGACCAACGGCGGCGGCACCGGCGCCCTGCGTCTCAAGGTCGACTTCAGCCCTGTGACGGCTGAGACCTCGCCCGGCCAGGCGCCGTTCAGCGTCTCGTCAATGGACTTCTTCACCGACCTCAACAAGTACATCGATAACCCGAACCTGCGCGCCCAGGGCCTGACTCCGGCCCAGATCATCGCCAACCCCAACGCGCTCGATAAGTTCGACTCGTTCGTGGTGGTCAACACCGTTGGCCAGCGCTCATTCCTGACCGGCACCCTCGGCTTGACGACGGCCCAGGCAGACGCCTACTTCGCCGCGCTGAAGCGCTTCGCCGACCGGGGCGGCAACCTCGTCCTGACTGACGCCAGCCTCTCTGCCCTCGGCGACATGGGCGTCATCGCCCCGGCCGAGATCAAGGTTGGCCTGGCGAGCACGACGTCCGATGGTCAGGCCGCGTCCTACCAGTTCAACGTCCCGGGCCGCGGCAACGTCTGCAACGTCGACGAGCTGCTTGTCTCTGTGTGTCTGCCAGGCACGGCCGGTGGCACGCAGCGTGTGGCCGTCGAGCCGACGCCCTTGGGCTACGCGCCTGACGGCACGCTCGATGACGCGCCGGCCGCGCGCATCCGCCAGTGGTGGGTGCAGCGAGCGGCGTGGGAAGCCGGCTGCGGCAAGACGGTCACCGCCGAGTGCACCTCGGCGATGATGCTCGGCGGTCAAGCGGGCATTGGCCAGCGCGCCCAGGGCACCGGTGACGTCCGGATTGTCGGCGCCATGTTCCCCGATCCCAACTACGCACCCGAGGCTGGCGTGCGCGACATGCGCTTCGGCCTCCAGTCGTACGCACTGTCATTCTCGGCCTGGCAGATCTTCCTCAACCTGGTCGACTACCAACGCCCACAGCGGCCCGACCTGTCGGTGAATGCCGTCTCAGTTGCCTCCAAGGTGGCAAGGAACACGGCACGCATCACGGTCACGATCGCCAACACCGGCGCGAGCAACGCGCCGGCCTCCACGACGGCCATCTTGCTCGATGGCACTAAGATCTTGGGCAACGTTGCCACCCCGGCCATCGCGGCGGGAAGCAGCGTGACCGTGTCCCTGCTTTGGAACACGAAGGGTGTCAAGGGTCAGCACGTTATTGCCGTGACGAGCGACTCCACTGGCGTCGTCGATGAGCTGAACGAAGACAACAACTGGAGCGCCCTGACGGTGAGCGTCAAGGACAACGTGGTCAAGCCCGTTTCCTTCCAGGCTGGGCCGTAGCAAGACTGTGATTCGCGTGTCTATCGGCCCCGTCCGCCGGTTCGCGCCACTGCTTCTCGCAGTGGTGGTGGCTCTGGCGTTGCCCGCAACAGGACTCGCCAAGCCTCCGACGAGTACGCCTGCGCCGTCGCCCTCGCCCTCGCCGACGACGACGCCAACCCCGCCAGCCCCGCCAGCCCCGCCAGCCCCGCCAGCCCCCGAGCTGCCCGCTCCTGAGCAGCGCATCGAGAACGTCATCGCCGCGGCACGCGTCTACCTGGGCGTGCCGTATCGACTGGGCGCGGAAGGGCCCGATCTGATGGATTGCTCGGGTCTGATCTTCCGCTCATTCATGGACGCGGGCGAGGGCCGGCGGATGAGCGGCGCGCGACTGGGTGTGCGCTCATACGTGCGCTGGTTTGCCGCGCGCGGCGGATTGGTGCTCGACGAGGCGGCGGCGGTGCGCGGCGATCTCGCCATCTGGGGCGCCGGCCAGCACATGGGCATCTATCTCGGTGACGGGCGCGTAATCAGCGCCGTCACGAGCGGCGTGCGCGTCCATGCGGTGCACGGCATCAGCCTGCCGCTGACCGGGTTCCTTCATCCCAACTGGGGCGGCGAGGGCAAGGTCGAGCCGCTCGATCCATCGCTGCTGCTCGATCAAAGCAAGACGCCCGTCGCCGTTGTGCCCGCGTCGCCCTGGGCGCCGGCGCTCGATCCCACACTTGACGGCGCGCAGCCCGTGCGCGCCGGCGAAGAGCGCGTCGATCTGCGGACGGCCACATCGCGCACGTTCGAGAACCCCGATGGGACATTCACCACCGAGCTCCATGCGCAGCCCATCTACTACGAAGTTGCCGATCCCGATTCGGGTGCGACCAGCTGGCTGCCGATCGACCTGCACTTCGCCCAGGTCAAGGGCAGACACCATCGGCCCGACTCGGCCGTCGTCGCCGCGTCGCCGGTCGTGGTCAGCGCGTTTACCGCCGATCACGACGGTGGCTTCCTGACGCTGGCCTCCGGTGCGCGAACCCTGGCCCTTGGCCTCGCTTCTGTGGCCGGTGACGAGCCGGCAGTGCCGGTCATCGCGGACGACGGCAGAACAGTCGACTACGCCAGTCTCCTGGGCGAGGGCATCGGCCTGCGCGTGCTCGCGCGACCCGACGGTGCGCGCTCGTTCGTGGTCCTGCGCGAGGCGCCGGAGAGCAACCAATTCACGTTCCGCCTCGCGGGCGATGGGCTCACGGCAACGCTCGAGCCGGACGGCAGCGTCTCATTGCGCGACGAGGCCGGGCTGGTTGCGGGCCGAATTCCCCGGCCAACGCTCATCGACTCAACCGACATCGACGGCAACGGCGGCGGCGTGTTCACGGCAGCGACATCGCTGAGCGTCGCCGACACCGAAGACGGCGCACAGCTGATCACCGTTCGCATCGCAGGACGCTTCCTCGACGAGGCTGTCTACCCGGCGTTCGTCGACTTGTCGGTGGTTGACTTCCCGGCCGCCGCATCAGGCGCCGACGTTGCCTTCGTCTCGAGCCGCCACCCCGACAGCGTCTTCGTGGGCGATGAGCGGCCCGAACAGCCGTCCTACGGCGAGGCGTGGCTCGGCCGGCAGCCCGGCACGCGCAACGACAGCGCGCTGTACCTGCGCTTCGACGATCCACGCAGCGTCATCGGCTACGCGCAGGTTTCGAGCACATCCTTGGAGCTCTTCCCGTACTGGGGCAGCGAGGGCGGCGTCTCGGCCGAGGTGAGCGGCGTTACGGCCGATTGGACGCCGGGGGCCCTGACCTGGCTGACGCAGCCCGCATCGGACATGGACCTTGGCGCCCTGACATTGACGCCCGGCACGTGGTCATCGCTCGATCTGTCGACGTCACCGCTGCCGGCCTCCGGCCTGCGGCTGACGACGCATCCCGGACCTGACACGTGGACCCGATTGATCGCCCGAGACCAATCGGAATTGGTTGCGTTCGGCCCGCGGCTTGTCGTGACGTGGTCACCGGCCGCACTTATGCCGACCGGCTGGGCGATCCTGGAGCCAGTCCACCAGGACGACTAGCCCCGGCTGGTAGGCTCGGCGCCCGTGACCGCCGAACCAATGACGCCGACCATTCCGATTGCCCCGGCCCTGCCGGAGGGCTTGGACACTCCGGCGCTGGTGATCGACCTCGACATCGTCGAGCGCAACGCTGCCCGGATGGCTGCGGCGGCGGCAAAGCACGGCATCGCGCTGCGGCCGCACGTCAAGACGCACAAGTCGGTTGCGTTGGCGCGGTTGCAGGTCGAGAGAGGCGCGATCGGCATCACGGTCGGCACGCTGGGCGAGGCCGAGGTGATGGCTCAGGGCGGGATAACAGACATCTTCCTGGCCTATCCGGTTTGGGCGGCGGGACCTAAGGCGGCACGCCTGCGAGCGCTGGCCGAACGACCGGGGCTGCGATTCTCAGTAGGCGCCGATTCGGTCGGCGGTGTTGCGCAGCTTGCGCAGGCGATGAGCGATTCGGCCGCCCGGCTGCGCGTCGTGATCGAGGTCGATCCGCATTACGGCCGGACCGGCGTCGCACCAGGAGCCGTGGCCCAGATCTGTCGGGCGGCGAACGATGCGGGCTTCGAGGTGATCGGCTTGTTCAGCCACGGTGGTCACGCGTACGCCGGCGGCGACGCGATCGGCGCCGCGGCGCGCGACGAACTCGAGGCTCTCACCCAGGGAGCGGCCGCGTTGCGCGCGGCCGGGATCGAACCGCAGATCTTGAGTGCCGGCTCCTCACCGACCGCAGTCGGGGTTCTGGCCGATCCGGTGAACGAGGTGCGGCCGGGCACGTACCTGATCGGCGACCGGATGCAGGTGTTCTTGGGCGCGACGCCCGCGGGCGGCGTTGCCATTGCCGTCGCCGCGACCGTCGTGAGCGCGGCCATCGACGGCCAGGTGGTGATCAACGCCGGAGCTAAGTCGCTCACCAAGGACATGGCCGCGTACATGAACGGCTACGGCTGCATTCCGGCTTATCCCGACAGCGTGATCGAACGGGTTTCCGATTACCACGGGCAGGTGCGCTTCCCCGCCGGCGCGCCACGGCCCGCGTTGGGTGAAGTCGTCGCGGTTGTGCCCAACCACGCTTGTCCGGTGATTGACCTGTATGACTCGTTCGCGGCGACTCGCTCCGGCTCGCTTGTCGGGTGGTGGCCGGTGGACGCGCGCGGCCGGAGCGGCTAGCCGCTTTACAGGATTCGAACGTATAGGACTTCGTTCGAGCAGCCGCTCTCGTTGCGCGCGGCGTCAACGGCCGTCACCACGAAGTAGCGCGCCCCTGCCGGCGCGTCTGAGATCGAGTCCACAGGCTCGTAGCCGCCACCCGACACCGGGCTGGCGTAGAGCTTGTAAGCGACCGCATCCGCCGACCCGTCGACAGCACTACGTTAGAAACAGAGATCGCTACTTCAGCCAGGCCGACGCTCAGACGCGCCGGAAGCGCGATGACACTCATCGACGCGTCCGACAGCACCTGTTGAGGCATCCGTGCATCGACTGTGGCGAAACCGACATAGCCACTCTGGATTTTGATCACGTCGATCCCGGCACCAAGGTCAAGGAGGTTGCGACCATGGTTGGGCACCGAAGTTGGGCGACGATCCAGGAAGACGCGAAGTGCGTCGTACGCTGCGCGAACTGCCACAGACGTAGAACAAACGCCCAGCGCGTAACGGCTCCGCATATCCGCCCTCTCGTACAATCCGCTTCATCGCGGGAGTAGCTCAGTTGGCAGAGCGGCAGCTTCCCAAGTTGCAGGCCGAGGGTTCGAAACCCTTCTCCCGCTCCAATTTCCTAGCCAGTTACCGCCGGCAAAGTGAACGTCACCGTGGTGCCGCTGGACGGTTCTGACGCGATCGAGATGTCGCCGCCGTGCGCCGCGATGATGTCGCGACAGATGGCCAGGCCCAACCCAGAACCGATCGATCCCTCGCCCTTCACGAACCGATCGAAGACGCGCGGCAGCAGATCCGGTGCGATGCTGCGGCCGGTATCAGCCACCGCAACGGTCAACGTGGCGCCGCCTGGAGTTGGGCGGGCCACGACGGTCACGCGTCCGCCGGCAGGAGAATGGCGCAAGGCGTTGGCGAGCAGGTTCGCGACGACCTGACGTATGCGTTGTTCATCGACCATCGCCCGCGGCAGACTGGCGGCAATGTCGGGCGCCAGAGTCACGTCGGACGTCGCGGCCTGGGCGGAGAAGGCGGCGAGCTGGTCGGTCAGCAAGTCGGCCAGGTCGGTCGGTGCCAGGTTCAACGTCAGACCGCCGGCCTCAGCCAGGGCAACGACGCGCATGTCCTCGATGAGCTTTTCGAGTGACCGAATCTGCTCGCGGATGGGCTCGAGGTGCTCCGCGTCGGCCGGGTAGACGCCGTCCTCGATCGCCTCGAGCTGGCCGGTGATGACGCTCAGCGGCGTGCGCAGCTCATGCGCCACGTCGGCCAGGAACGTGCGCCGGCCCTGGTCGAGCGACTGGAGCCGGCCGCTCATCTGGTTGAAGGCGCGCACCAGACCCTGCATGGGATATGAGCCGCGCTCCTTGACGCGCGTCGAGTAGTCGCCGCTCTCGATCCGTTCGGCCGCGGCCGCCAGGTCGTCAATCGGTGCGGTCATGCGCCGGATCGAGGCGAACGTGGTGAATGCCGCGACCAGGACGATGAGTGTCACGACCAGGCCCCCCGCCGTCACGACCGGCGGCGCGCTGACGAGCCCCGCGATCGCCGCGAGCGCCCATACCGCGGACGTCAAAAGACCCGCCACGAGCAGGATCAACACCAGGAAGAGGCAGCCGAACGGCCGCGGCCCGTGGCGCCGACGACCCTCTCCCCAGTAGCTGTGCCGGCGACTGCCGTAACGCCACTCGCGCGGCGGCCACTCCTCGTCTTCAGGCCACCAGGGCGGCTTGATGCGCGGTCGCGGCGCTCGGCGCGTCATGGATGCTCGGCCAGCCGGTAGCCGACGCCGAACACGGTCAGCACGTAGCGCGGCGTTGCCGGGTCGGGCTCGAGCTTGCGGCGGATGTTCTTGATGTGCGCGTCGATGGCCCGCTCGTAAGCCTCGAACGCCTCGCCGCGAACGGCATCGAGCAGCTGCGCCCGGGTGAAGACCCGTCCCGGTTGGCGCGCCATCACGAGCAGGATCTGGAACTCGGTCGCCGTCAGATCCACGGCTCGTCGGCCAACGGCCACGCCCATGCGCGGAACATCGATCGCCAGATCTCCCGCGTGGACAGTCTCGGAGGGCGTCGCCACTGCCTGGGCGCGGCGCAAAACGGCGCGCACGCGGGCGACCAGCTCCTTCGCGCTGAACGGCTTGGTGACGTAGTCATCGGCGCCCAGCTCCAGCCCGACGAGCTTGTCCGATTCGTCAGCTCGGGCAGTGAGCATCACGATCGGCACCGACGAGATCATCGGGTCGCGGCGCAGCTCGCGCGTCACGTCGAGCCCATCGCGACCGGGCAGGCCCAGGTCGAGCACGATCAGGTCGGGCCGCTCAGTCCGGGCGATGCGAATCGCATCCACGCCGTTGGCGGCAGTGAGCACGGAAAAACCGGCGTGCTCGAGGTAATCGCGGACGAGACGCACGATGTCTGGTGCGTCGTCGACGACGAGAACCTTGGGCACGCCGGTCATGCTAGTCGGCCGGTTTGGAGGGTCCGCCGGCCGCCAGCGTCAGCCCTGGGAGGTGGGCTGGTCCTCGGCCTTCTTGTCGGCCGGATCGGTCGGCTCGCCGTGCGCCTCGCGGTGCCAGCGCCCGAGCATCTCGTCCGCCATGGGCGGCATCTGTCGATCAGACCAATTGCTCTTGTCCCAGTTGCCCTTGTCCCAACCGCGGCCCCAGTGCCCATAGCTGTTGCCGTGGTGACCCCAGCCGCGATGGCCCCAAGCTGCGCGGCGGAAGATGCCTAGGACCGCAAAGATCAGGAACAGGAACAGGAAGAAGCCCAGAAAGCCGAAGCCGAAGAAGCCGCCGTGGCCGTAGTAGACGACCGGCGCCCCCGCCACGGGCACGGCCGCAGGCACGGTGTTCTGACCTAGGCCGAAACCGATTGCTCCGGCGATGAACAGCACGACCAGGAACCCAAGGGCTCCGATGAAACCAAAGCCACGCATTGCGTGATTGCTCCTTTGACATTGCGCGGCGACCTCTGCGCCGCTCACCAAGGGAGAGACTCGGCCCGGACTATGCAGAAGTTGTGAACGAGCGATGCGATATCGTCGCGGCATGGCGCCCTCGCTGGAGGTTCATTGGCTGGGCCGCGTCCCCTATCGCGAGGCGTGGCAGAGGCAGAAAGAGCTGGTCGCCGCGCGGCGGCGCGACGAGATCCCCGATCAGCTGCTGCTGCTCGAGCACGAGCCGGTGCTGACGCTGGGGCGGACATCCGACGAGAGGCATGTGCTCGCCTCCGCCGACGAGCTATCAAGCCGCGGGATCGAGCTGATCCGCACCGAGCGCGGCGGGGAAGTGACCTACCACGGTCCGGGCCAGCTGGTGGGCTATCCCATCGTGCGGCTCACCGACCGGGGAATTCTGCTGCGCCCACTGGTGCGCGCGCTGGAGCAGGCGATGATCGATACGGCCGCCGCGTTTGGTGTGGCTTCCGGGAGAGTCGACAAGCTGCCGGGCTGCTGGTGCGACCCCGAATCTGACAGCCCGCGGAAGCTGGGCGCGCTCGGACTGCGCGTCGAGGGCGGCGTGAGCTACCACGGCATCGCCCTCAACGTGACGACCCGTCTGGCTGACTTCGATCTGATCGACCCGTGCGGTCTGGCGGAGATCGAGGTGACCAGCATTGCCCGCGAGGCAGGCTGGCATGACGATGAATCGGTGCCTTCCACTGCGTCCGTGGCCAATGCAGCGGACCGCTTCGAGCTGGCGTTCGCGCAGCGCCTTGAGGAAGCCACGACGACGCGGGCCGTGGTGCCCGCCTAGACCATGCCGCGCGGCCTCTTCGAATTGCGCAAGGACGCCATCACCGGCTGGTGGGTCGCGGTCGTGGTCGATCGCGAGTTCGAGCGGCGGCGCTTCGCCCGCCCGGCGAGGCACATCGGCCAGACGCCCGAGGACTGCCCGAACTGCGATCTGGCCGCGGGTGGCGACCAGGTGCAGGTGCGGACGCTCAAAGCGGACGCGTTCATCGTCGCCGGCACGGAGAAGGAAGCGCGCGAGCTGCAGCCGGCGGGGCGCGAGCCCGAGCTGGGCATGGTCGGTGACAGCGGTTCCTATCAAACGATCGTCGCGCCACGCGGCCATCACGAGTCACTCGCCGAGACGTCACCCCAGATCGCGTTTGACCTGCTCGCGCGGGCGCGCGACGTGCTGACGAACGCGCGCAACGCGGAGCAGACCGAGTACCTCCAGGTCGTCCAGAACTACGGGCTGCAGGCCGGCGCCTTAACCGACCACCTGTGCTTCGACTTCTACGACCTGCCGCAGATCCCGCATCGCATCGGTGAGGAGCTGGGCGGCGCAGCGCGGTTTGTCATCCGCGAGGGCGAGTGCCCGTTCTGCCGGCTCGTGCGCGATGAGGTCGCCGACCCGGCGCGTCTCGTCTACGAGGACTCGGCGAGCGTGTGCTTCGCGCCCTACGCATCGCGCTCACCGTTCGAGCTCTGGGTTGTGCCGCGCCACCATGCGGCCGACTTCGGCACGGCGAGCGACGCACAGCTGGCCAGCGCCGCCGACACGCTGCAGAGCGTCCTGCGCCTGCTTGCCAGCCTGGGCGGCCCGGCGTACAACCTCGTGCTCCACAGCGCGCCCTTGCGTGAGCGCGTCGACGACACCTTTCACTGGCACTGGGAGATCCACCCGCGCCTGCGCGAGATCGCCGGGCTCGAGATCGGCACCGGGCTGCCGGTCAACCCCATAGCCCCCGAGCAGGTCGCGCGTGAGTTGCTCGAGACGGCGCGCGAGGAACGCATCGAAACGGGTGTTGCGGCCGGGCCACGCTCGTGGGACGAGTTCAGCGACCGCTGATTCGCCCCACGGAGGGCCCTGCCTGACAATCAGCCCTATGCGACAAGCGTCACAGGCCTGTGCGGCGGGCCGTCTAACCGGCCGAACCACAGCATGGTGCTCGAACTCTATGGAGAGGGACCGAGAGTGAGCGACGACCGAGCGAGCGCTCGGGCGTTCGTCGAGCGCCTATTCGCCGCCCATCACGCGGAGATCTATGCCTACCTCTGCCGAATGGTCCGAGATGACGAGCTGGCGGCCGACTTGACGCAGGAAGCCTTCGTCAAGGCGTATCGCGCCTACGAGTCGCTCGAAGATCTCAACCGCGCCCGCGCCTGGCTGTACCAGATTGCCGGTCGCACGGCTCTTGACGAGCTGCGCCGGCGCAAGATCGTGCGCTTCGTGCCCTGGACGGGCGAATCGCGCGGCAGCGCCGCATCGGCCGAGGAGCTGGTCATGCGCGGCCGCCTCTCGGCTGATCTCGAGCGCGCCCTGGCCAAGATCCCGGCGCGCCAGCGCCAGGCATTGCTGCTGTCCGAGCTGAACGACATGACCGGGCTCGAGCTCGCTGAGGCGCTGGGCGTGTCGCACGTCGCCGCGCGGGCGCTGCTGACGCGCGGCCGCGAGTCATTGCGCCAGGCGCTCGCCATCGAGCGCGCGCGCTCCGCGGTTGCCGACGAGAAGCACGGTCGCGCGGCCGCGCCACTTGCCGCGCGCGACGATGAAGATGGCCCGCGCTCGCGCTAACCACGCTGCCTGGCGCGAGCTGATCGCCGCGCGACTCGACCGACCGCTGACGCGATCCGAGACGCGCTCCCTGGCGACTCACCTGCGCGACTGCGCCGCGTGCCGCGAGGCTGATCACGACTATCGCGAGCAGCGCGGTCTGCTCCGCGCCCTGTCGCCACGCCCCGTGCCGCGCGACCTGTGGCCGCGCACCTCTTCCGCGCTCGATCGCGAGGTTGCTCGCGGTTCCTACCGTTTCGGCCGCACGTGGCGACGACGTGGTCGCGCGGCTGCGCCGTCGGCGGCGCTGATGACGACCATCGCCGCGCTCGGCGTCGTGGCGGCCCTCGGCGTCATGCAGGTGATGCCGCCCGTGTCGATCGCACCCACGAACGTGCCCGCGGCGACTCCCTTCGCGATCGCCCCGCAGCCACTCGCCTTTGTTGGCAGCGACCAAGCCGATATGTACGTCTACCAAACAGACGTCAACAGCGCTTGTCCAGCCAACGCGCCGGACTGCTCGGTTGACGAAGAGGACTTCGTTCGCACGGCGGTCAACCTGCCGCCCCGAGTCCACGCCCGCAATGCAGTGCTTAGCCCGAGCGGCAAGGCAATTGCCCTCGTCGGGCGCGATCTCAATCGCGACGTGATCGCGGTGGTGCTGCTGCCCGACGGGTCGAACGAACCGGGCACGCAAGCGCCGGATGGCTCGCTCGAGCCAGGGACCAGCCCCAACGTGCCGCCGGAATCACCTGGCACCACCGACGACCCGCAAGCCACGCCCTCAGGTGCGCCCAACATCGTGGCCATCCTCGAGAACGTCAAAAGCGCCGGCGCGCCACCGGCCTGGTCGCCGAGCGGCGAGATGCTCGCCTTCAGCGCCATGCCTGCCGACGGCAGTCATGGTCCCGACGTTTACGTCTGGTCGCCCAACGAGGCTCTCGCTCTACCCGTCACCAACGACCACGCCTCGTACTTCGCATCGTGGTCGGGTGAGCACATCGTCATCAGCCGCGCGGCCGCCAAGGGCGGCAGCGATGTCGCGCCGCTGAGCACCGTCGTGATGGACCCGAGCACCGGCGAGGAACGGGCGGTCCGCGGACCGGCGCTGTGGCTGCCCGTCGTCAACCCTGCACGAACCCAGGCCGTCGCCTGGTTGGGCGATCTCGACCTCGCGACCGGCCTCGCCGTGCCGACGTCGGGCGCTCTCTACATCATTGATTGGGCAGCCATCGATCCCTATGCATCGGGCAATGAACCGGTCGCCACACCCGTGGCCTCGGAGACTCCGATGGCTACCGATGCACCACCGACCGATGCACCACCGACCGATGCCCCGACCGACTCGCCGACTGTCACACCGGCGTCGCCGTCTGCGCCCCCGGCCACCGACGCGAGCGCCGTTCCGGCAAGCGCCGCCCCATCGGCCACGCCCAAGCCGCGATCGAGCGATGCCCGCGCCACTTCGGATGGCTCGCCTTCACCCCAGCCAACGGCGCTGCCGAACGATTGGATCGCGCTCGACCTGGGCCGCGACACCGGGGCGTCACCAATCCTCGATTGGCAGGCACGCTGGTCGCTCGACGGCCAGGTGCTCGGGATCTGGCTGGCCGACACGATTGGCTCGACGTGGGGCCGGCTCGCCGTGATGGCGGTCGACCCCGAAACGGACGAGGTCCAGGTCGCTGACCCGCTGCTTCCGGCCACGCTCGCCCGGCGCGGCTTCAGCCTGGGCCTGAGCCGCGTCGCCTGGGTGGCACCATCCGAGGACAACGCTGATGGCGAGCTGCGCATTCGCACCTGGGGCGATGACGGCGTAGGCGGCATGCGGCTGCAGCCTTTCCAGCTCGAAGAGGTCCTGCCCGCCTTCTAGTCGGTCGTCGCGCCGAAGTGGCTCGGCCCGCGGGCGGCTAACCTTAGGACTCGTGACCAGCCGTCAGATCATGTCCGCCGACGACGTCCGACGCGCCCTCGTGCGCATCAGTCATGAGATCGTCGAGAAGCATGGCGGCACCCAGGGTCTCGCCCTTGTTGGCATCCAGCGCCGCGGCGTGCCCATCGCCGAGCGGCTGGCCAGCGCGATCAAGGAGCACGAGGGCGTCCTGCCGCCGGTCGGCAGCCTCGACATCACCTTCTACCGCGACGACCTGTCACAGGTCGCGAAGGCGCCGCTGTTCAAGGCGTCCGATCTGCCTTTTGCGCTCGAGGCCTCGACGATCGTGATCGTCGACGATGTGCTCTACACGGGCCGAACCGTCCGCGCCGCCCTGGATGCGCTCGTGGACGTTGGCCGGCCCAAGGCCGTCCGCCTCGCGGTGCTGGTCGACCGCGGTCACCGCGAGCTGCCAATCCGCGCCGACCATGTCGGCAAGAACGTGCCGACGTCGCGCGACGAGGTCATCAAGGTCCACCTGCGCGAGATCGATGGCGGCGACGACGATGTCGTGATCGAGCGCCGCGCGCCAGACTCTGAAGACGGGGCATGAGGTTCCTGGCGTGACCGGCGGCCCGCGTCACCTGCTCGACGTGGACGAGTGGTCCTCGGAGACGATCGAGGCAGTCCTCGCGAACGCGTCGCGCGCCCGTGACGCCGGCGAGCGCCACGGCAATGAGCTGCTCGGCTGCCGCGTCGTGCTGCTTTTCGCCGAGCCCTCGACGCGGACGCGCATCTCGTTCGAGATGGCCGCACGCGGCCTGTCCGCGGAGACGTACGTGGTCGATCCTGCGTCGAGCTCAATGGTCAAGGGCGAGACGCTCGTTGACACGGTGCGCAACCTCGACGCGCTCGGCACGGACATGATCGTCATGCGCCATCACCGCGCCGGCGCCCCTTGGGTCGTGGCGCGCCACTTCGGCGGCGCGGTGGTCAACGCCGGCGATGGCTGGCACGCGCATCCGACACAGGCGCTGCTCGACCTGCTGACTCTGCGCCGCGCTTTCGGCGGCGGCGCCGATGCACTGCGCGGTCGCAAAGTGGCGATCGTCGGCGATCTGCTCCACTCACGCGTCGCGCGTTCCAATGTCTGGACGCTGACCCGGGCCGGCGCTGACGTCTGGGTGAGCGGCCCGGAAGGTTGGCTGCGCGGCTATTCGGAACTGCCCGTGACCGCCACCCCGGATCTCGAGGCAGCCCTTAAGGGAGCGGACGCCGTGATGGGCCTGCGCGTGCAGAAGGAGCGCATGCGTGGCTCGGCGCTGTCAATCGGTGCCTACATCGAGCGCTACCAGATCACCGATGAGCGGCTCGCGCGCGCCGCGTCCGGCGCCTTCTACCTCCATCCCGGGCCGATCAACGAGGGCGTCGAGGTGACCCGTGCCGTGGCGCGCGGCCCAAGATCGCTGGTACTCGAGCAGGTCGCCAACGGCCTCGCCGTGCGCATGGCGGTTCTCGCCATGCTTGCCCCCACTTCGCCGCGCGGCCTGCGCGGGCCACGGGTCGAAATCCCTGCCGCTCGGCGCTAACTCCTAACATCGCTCTCGATGTCCCAGACCCCGAGTCCCGATCCCGCCACGCCCAATTCCGCGACGCCCAATTCCGCGACGCCCAATTCCGCCACGCCCGGCGCGGCGATGCCCGGCGCGGGCATGCCCGACTACAAGGGCGCGCCGCTCGACTCCGAGCGCGGCCCCGGTCTCGGCTGCTTCTGGTTCCAGGTCATCCTGTTTGTCGCGCTGATGATCCTCACGCCGCTCAGCGTCCTCTGGGCGTGGCCGTCGATGGTCTCGGCCGCGCTGCTGATCCTGTCGCTGATCCTTCTGTTCTTCGTCGGCCAGACGATGATCTTCCTGCTCCGCCTCGTCGCCGCCGACCGCCGGACCCGCCGCCGCCCCCTAGCACCCACCGCCCGGCCCACCGTGGGCGATCTTGAGAGTGCCGCAGATCGGCCGGTGCGGCCTGACGACGTCGAAACCCACGCAACGCCTTCCATCCAGTCAAGCCAAGTGGCAAGGCAGCGCGGGATAACTGACGACCGCCTAATGCTGACGATCTACTTCGTCCTGGCGGTGGCCGATGGGCTGGTCTTCGCGCTAGTGGCTCGCAGTTTGGGACTCACCGCTGCGCTGTACCTCGTCGGCTGGGGCTCAATCATCCTTGCCCTGCTGATTCGGCGTTCGTTCCCGCGCCGGGTGATATCGGCAGAACTCGTGTTCGGTGGTATCGCGCTTCTCACCTACTTGCTGGTGCGACTGATCTAGCGCGGCCAAGTCAAACGAGAAAGACTCCGGAGCCGGGTAGGCGCTCGCCACGCCGCAGGGCTGCCATGATCCGCCGCGGACCAGTTGAGTAGACCGGCCCCAACGAAGCTCGCAGCTCGTCGACCACCCGCCGATTGTGATCCGTGTCGGCCAGGACGAGCAGAATGTTGTCGACCTGGCCATCGCGCTCCCGGCCCCGCGTCCGGCGAACCAGCGCTTGCACATCAACAACTCGACTCTCGATATCGACGCCGATCAAGCAATGCGGCGTCGCATCCACCAGCCGAAGCAGCTTGTCCCAGGCGCGCTGCTCGCCGGCGCCCGGTAGGAGCGTCTCGTCGGTAACTCGCCAGCGGTCTGACAGCAGCGCGTTGAACCGCCGGCCACATGCCAGCTGACCTTTGTCGCGCACGGCGTCCCCGACCGGGTGCAGCCCCACGCTGACCTCATAGCCCAGTACGCTCGCAATCTCCGACAGGCGAACGATCCCCAGGTCATGGGTCATACCAGCCTCAAGCCGGGTCATATTTGAGCGGGCGAATCCGATTGCATGGGCGATCTCGGCGTGGGTCAGGCCGGCCGAAGTTCGCACGTCACGAATTTCCCTGCGCGTGCGATCGACCAGCATCCGGCCGCGTCGCCGACCTCTATCCGCGCGCGTCTCCCTGGGCACCCGCCCACTATCGACGGACTCACTTATCGCGGCCTTTTGCCTGGTTGGTGCGCCCAACGCACCTACCGTCCGTTGGTGATCCGAAACCGGTCGAGATAGCGGTCGCCAAGCCCCTCCAGACACAGTTTGGTTCGATAAACGCACCGATTGGAGGCTGAAGAGGTCTTCGGCGGACGGTAGGTGCGCTAAATGCACCATGTCGGAGTGCAGCGTGAGGCGCGCGCCGTGCGAGAATGCGCGGCGATGCCTGTGCTGGCGACGTTCTTCTCGGTCCGTCGTGGCCGGGACCCGTTCTTCAAGTTCTTCATGCGCAAGGTCTTCCCGCGCCAGGTCAAGCGCTACGAGGAAGAGTTCGGCATGAAGTTCATCGGCTGGTTCAACGTCGCATATGGATGGGATTTCGACAACGTGATCCTGCTGGAGCTGCCCGACTACGCCACCGTTGACAAGCTCGAGGGTGATCCGCGCTCGCGCGCCATCGGCCATCGCGCAGGTGAGTGGATGTTCGAGCGCCACCACTCGATGTTTCTGCGCGAGCGCATGGGTCCCGAGATGAAGTACACGCCATGAAGTGCACGCCGTGACAATGGGACGCGGAAAAGACAAGCGAAAGGAGGCCGCCATGGCCGGCATGAGTAGCGCCCTGGGCGAGATCGCCACCGAGGCGGCGCTGGAGCGAACCTCCTTCCTCTCGGCAGCGGGCAAGCAGCTGCACGACTTTCTCCAGGCGAACAAGGGCCGCATCAAAGAAGCCGGCGGGCTGGTCCTGATCGATGAGGACCCCGACTATCTGTCGGTTGCTCCGGACGGCAGCTTCCGCAGCCGCACCCGTTACCAGGACGAGGTCACGGGCGAGTGGCGCTCCGAGACCGAGGTGATCGACACCGCGGCCGAGCTCGTCGAGCTGTACAACCCGGCCGAGATCTTTGCCGCATTCGCCGAAGCCGCGCGCGAGCAGGCCGGTCTACCGGAGGAGCCGACGGGCGCCGAAGACCTGCGTGAGTCGGCCGGACTGGCCCCTGATGAGACGGTCGATGTTGGCGTCGGCGGGACGAGCGTTGCCGAAGAGGGCTACGCCAAGGCGGCCGACGAATGGGCGGCGAGCCAGAGCGCGAAGGCGGAGCCGGCCAATGCCGAGGAGGCCGCCAGCCGGCTGTATGACCTGGCGCTCACCTTCCAGGAGCGCAGTCAGCACACAGAGGCGCGCCTGATCGAGCAGTTCGAGACGCTCGTTATCGATCTTTCGCCTTTCGTCGGCGACCTGATGATCCTCGACGATGAGGACGAGCGGCTGTGGCTCAAGCGCAATGGCCACTTCGAGGCCGAGGTCGTGCCGGAGGCCGGTGAGGACGGCGCGCGCGAGGGCTCATGGAAGCGCCTCTCGTCGCCCGATGACATGGTCGAGTTCTACGACCCCACCGACGTGTTCGGCGACCTCGCCGAGGCGCTGGCCGAGTCGTTCCCGCACGTCACCGGCAACGCCGACGCCAACCCAGACGCCGAGTCCGAGGCCTAGGCCGGAACAGGCGCGCGTTACGTGAGGCTGCTCGATGCGGAGCTGATCGAGAGCCTCGAGTTTCTTCCGGGGCAGTGGCTCCAGACGTACCACGCGCCGATCCTCGCGTCGAACAGCGCGGCCGGTCAGTTCGTTCACGTTCGGACGCCCGACTACTCGGGCCTGGTCCTGCGCCGGCCGTTCTCGATCAATACCGTCGACCGCGTGGGCGGCCGGATAACGATCCACTTCCGCATCACCGGTGTCGGCACCGCTTGGCTGGCGCGCATGCAGCCCACCCAGCTGGTGGAGATGCTCGGTCCGTTGGGGCGCGGCTTCGAGGTGGACCCAAAGACCCGCCACCTGCTGCTCGTCGCCGGCGGCCTGGGCATGGCGGGTGTCCGCTCGCTCGTCGATGACGCGCTCGCGGCGGATCGGAGCGTGACTCTATTGTTCGGCGCGGCATCGGCGATGGAGGTCTACCCCTCGAGCCTGCTGCCCGACGAGGTCGAATATGTCGTGGCCACCGACGACGGGTCGTTCGGCCACCACGGCCGCGTCACGGAGCTGGTGCCGCAATACGAGGCGTGGGCCGATCAGTGCTTCGCCTGCGGGCCGCAGCCGATGCTCGCGGCTATGGCCCAGCTCGCCGCCGGCCGCCAGGAGCGTATGGGCGTCGCACGACTGGGTGCGCGCCGCGGTAAGGGGACCAAGGCCGCTGCCGTCGGCTCCAGGACCGCACGGCGCCGCTCGTGGCTGCAGGTCAGCATGGAGCAGAACATGGGTTGTGCCGTCGGGGCGTGCCTTGGGTGCGTCATCATGGGCACGCAGGGACCACAGCGGGTGTGCCGCGAGGGCCCCGTCTTTGCCGCCGACGAGGTGGCCTGGGAAGGTTGGCGATGACCGCGCGACTGGTGCGCTACGGGCCGGCGATGGGCTTCATCGGATCAGCCTTCTTCGTGGTCGCCTCAGTCGTTGCCGGCGGGTTCTACATGGGCACCCAGAACGAGCCGTTTTCGCCGCTCAATCATTGGGTCTCCGAGCTCGGCGAGATGGGCGTTTCCAGGCTCGCACTGGTCTTCAACATCGGACTGTTCGTCGGTGGCCTGGCGCTGGCACTGTTCTTCTTCGCCCTTGGCAGGCTGCGCCATTCGCGATTGGCGTCCGTTTATGTGCTCGTCGGAGTCGTTGCCGGCGTATCGGGCGCCCTCGTCGGCGTCTTCCCGATGAACAACCGCGGAATCCACATCGTCGTTGCGCTGGGCTTCTTCGTCCTGGGCTGGGTCGCAGTCGGGCTGGCATCGATCGATCTCTGGCGCCGCCCGGAACCACGCTTCTCGCGCTGGCTGCCGGCGCTGGGTGCCGTGACCGTTGCCGTTTTCCTGCTGTTCCTGTCGGTCTACATCCCGTACCTCTACACCGGTACAGGCAGCGATCGGCCGGACGTCTCGATCGCGACCGTGCTCGAATGGCTCGTGCTGCTGGGCATCATGGGCTGGGTGCTGGTCGCCTCAGCGACCTGGTGGAGGCACGCGCGTGGCAGTCGCGACACGGCCTGAGATCGGGGCCGCGGAGGTCGATCTCAGCGTCGATCTGGGACGCGGCCTGGTGCTGCGCAACCCGATGCTGGTCGCGTCGGGCACATTCGGCTATGGCACCGAGTACAGCGACGTCGTCGACATCCAGCGCCTGGGCGCGATCTGTTCCAAGGGAACCACGCTCCGGCCGCGTCATGGCAATCCACCGCCGCGAGTTACCGAGACGCCCGCCGGAATGCTCAACTCGATCGGGTTGCAGAACCCAGGGGTCGACGGCGTGCTCGAGAAGTACGGCGCCACCTGGGATTCGTGGAAAGTGCCCGTGATCGTGAACGTCGCCGGCGAATCGGTTGACGACTATGTCGAGGTCGCGCGGCGCCTCGATGGCCAGCCCGGCGTGGCCGGTATCGAGCTCAACATCTCATGCCCCAACGTGGGTGCCGATGGTCTTCAGTTCGCGCTCGACGCGGGCGCGGCAGGCGAGGTCACGGCCGCTGTTCGCAAGGCGACCGATCTGCCGCTGATGGTCAAGCTATCGCCGGCGGCGACGGACATCCGCGGCATCGCCAAAGCCATCGCTGACTCCGGTGCCGATGCGATCAGTGCGGTCAACACGCTGTCCGGCCTGGCGCTCGATCGCACACGCCGCCGACCGGTCCTGGGCAATACCTTCGGCGGCTTGAGCGGCCCCGCTCTCAAGCCGATCGCGCTGAGAGTGGTCTACGAAGTCGCCCAGGTCGTGAAGATCCCCATCGTTGCCATCGGCGGTATCGGGTCGCTCGACGATGTTCTCGACTTCCTGATGTGTGGCGCGGTCGCCGTCCAGGTCGGCACGGCCGTCTTCGCCGATCCGGTGTTGCCGCTCAAGCTCGCGGACGAGCTCGCCGAGTGGTGCGTTACGCAGGGGCTGGCGTCGCACAGGGAGATCGTCGGCGCGGCATTGCCGCAGCGGCGCGACAGGCCGAGCGTCAAGCAGAGCGAATACCGGCCGTGAGGCGCGCGCGGCTGCCTGGCATACCAGTTGGCGCAATGGTGCTGCTGCTCCTGCTCGCATGCACCGCGCCACAGCCCTCGCCGGGCCCCAGCGCCAGCCCCATCCAGCCGCGTGGTGGCGTACTGCGGGTGGGAATGAACATAGTCGAATTCGAGTCGTTCCAGAAGGATCCAGATCTCGGCTTCGACCGGTCCTGGGATCCGGCCTTCGCATATTCGTTGTCGACCTTCGAGATCTTCCGCTGCTGCCTGGTCCGGAATCTGATGTCGTACAACGGCCGGGCAAGCTCCGAAGGTGGCGCGGAGCTGCGACCGGACATCGCGCGCGAATACCCCGACATCTCGGCCGACGGCCTGGCCTGGACCTTCCACCTCAAAGAGGGCCTCATGTACGCGCCGCCGTTCGAAGGAACGGAGATCCTGGCGGCCGACTTCGTCCGCTCCATCGAGCGCGCAATGCGCCCCGACCCGGTCCGTCCGCCGGAGGACATGCAATCGTTTGGGGCCTACGCGAACTACCTGATCGAGCTGGTCGCCGGCGCCCAGGAATTCGCCGGGGGCGCGGCGACTCGAATATCAGGGCTCGAGACGCCCGACGAGCACACCCTCGTGATCCATCTGCTTCGACCGGCGGGCGACCTCGGTGCGCGGCTCGCGATGCCGGCATTCAGCGCTCTGCCGCCTGGCGCCGCCGACGGCCACGACAGTGGCTACGGCAGTTACCTGGCCGCGTCGGGTCCGTACATGGTCGAGGGCGCCGACCAGCTCGATCCCTCGCTGCCACCCGACCAGCAGCCGACCCTCAGCGGCCGCGTACCCGGCGAGAGATTGATCCTCGTGCGCAACCCGAGCTGGGACCCGGCAACCGATTCGCTCCGTAGCGCCGTCTCCGATCGGATCGAGATCCTGCAGCCGACCGATCTCGACGATGTGCTGGGCGCGCTTACCAGCAATGCGTTGGACATCACGACCGAGATCGGCTTGGACGACGCGGCTGTGGAGAGTCTGCGCATCGATCCGCAGATGTCCGATCGGGTGTACATCCGGCCCGAGGCAGCCGCCGACTGGATCATGCTCAACCTCGCCGTGCCACCGTTCGATGACCTGGATGTGCGCCGGGCCGTGAACTTCGCGATGAATCGGCGGCGCGTCGTGGACACGCTCTTTCCCGACGCGTTGCTGCTGCGACATGCGATCCCCGACTCATTCGAGAACGACCTGCTGCGCGATTACGACCCTTACGGAACCGACCGCGACGCCGGCAGCATCGAGCTCGCCATGGCGGAGATGCGCAACTCCAAATACGACACCGACCACGACGGCGTGTGCGACGCGGAGATCTGTGCGCACGTGTCCGTGCCGATCCGAGACGATTTCCCCGAAGTCTGGGTGGCGGCCCAGCAGATGGCGTCCTCGCTTGAACCTATCGGCCTACACCTCGATCTGGAGAAAGTCCCAGTTGAGGATTTCTTCGGCCAGGTGTTCGATCCGGCCAAGGGCGTCACGATGGCTTTCAGAATCGGCTGGGGATCCGACTACCTGAATGGCTCGGCGTGGTTTGGGCCACTGGCGAGTGGCGCCGCGGTCGGCGCGCCGTGGGGCGGCAATCTGTCGCTCCTGGGTGCGACCCCAGAGCAGCTCGACGAATGGGGATTGGCGGCCGATAGCGTGCCCTCGCTCGACGACAAGATCGAAACGTGCGTCGCGGCAACCGGCCAGGCACAGTTCGAATGCTGGGCCCAGGCCGATCAATTCCTGATGGAACGGATCGCGCCGTGGGTGCCGCTCGATGTCAGGTCCAAGGCGTTCGTGACGTCATCGCGCATCGAGGAGATGGTCTTCGACGCATCAACGACTGCGCCCTCGCTGGACGAGATAGTGGTCAGCCAATGACGGGTCGCGCAAGCCAACCGGACCGTTTCCTCGCAACAATTCTGTTCACCGATATCCATGGCTCAACCGACCTCGCCGTGCTGCTTGGCGACCGCCGCTGGCGACGCTTGCTGGCCGAACACAACAGAGTCGTCCGGCGCCGTCTGCGCGAGTTTGGTGGACGCGAGCTCGACACGGCCGGCGATGGCTTCTTCTGTTCCTTCGACTCGCCGGCGCAGGCCGTCCGCGCCGCGGACGCGATCGTTCGCGACACGGCCGCGCTCGCCCTGCGGGTCCGTGCCGGGGTTCATACCGGCGAATGCGAGCGCGTCGGCAACAAGGTCGGTGGGGTGGCGGTCCACATTGCAGCGCGCGTCATGGCCGCGGCGCCGCCCGGCAGCGTCTTCGTCTCGAGCACGGTCCACGATCTCGTCGCCGGTTCGAAGCTGGATTTCACCCATGCAGGCACGCACACGCTCAAGGGCGTGCCCGGCGAATGGACGCTGTTCGCGCTCGCCCGTGAGCCAGACCAGGTCGCCGACCCAGCGAGCGTCGTCGACGGGATGGCGGCCGAAACAGCGCCGCGCAGGCGCCGGCGATCGGCGGTGGCACTGGCCGTAGGGGCGATCGCGCTCGCCGTCGTCGGCGTCATCGCCTATGCCGCGAACTTCTTCGGGCCGCCACCCAGTCGAGCGGCGTTGAGCGTGCCCATCGACTCACTCGGCACGATTGATGCCGGGTCGGGTGCCGTGACGGCAGTTCGCGACGTCCCTGAAGGACCTGCGTCGCTGGCGCTTGGCGACGGCACGATCTGGGTGGGTAGTGTCGCCCGCAGCGTGGTGTCAGGACTCTCGCTGGCCGGCGCATCTGCGGCCATCACCATCGGCGACGCCGGCCGGCCGGCATCCCTCGCGATTGGCGACGGGAACCTCTGGGTTGCCGATCCGTACGGGCAGACGATCAGCATCGTTTCCGGAAACGGCGACGTCCTCCGAACAGTCAGCCAAGCCGTGCGCGACATTGCCTACGGATTTGGCGCGGGCTGGGCGGTCGACGATCTGCATGACCTGGTCGTCCGCCTGGATCGCCAGGACGCATCTGTCGCTGCCGCGATCGAGCTGCCGCCTGGGTCGTTGCCCGCGACGATCGCCATAGGTCCGGACGCGGTCTGGGTGGGCAACGCCGGTTCAATGAGCGTGACCCGCATCGATCCATCCGGGAACGTCATCGGCAACGCAGCGATTCCGCTGCGCGTCGTTCCATCGGCTATGTCCTTCGGCGGCCAGGATCTATGGGTCGCGTCGCGCGTCGGGGACGCCTTGCTTCGACTCGATCCTGCGACGCGGGCCGTCGCGATGACGGTCGAGGACGTGTGCGATCAGCCGACGGCCGTCCTCGCGGTCGAGGGCGGTGGCGTCTGGATTGGCTGCGCAGGGACACGCCAGTTGATTCACCTCGACCGTGAAGGCACGACGCTCTCGACCACGCAGCTTGGCGGCGAACCCACCGCGCTCGTGCGCGATCCGGACACGAATCGGATCTTCGTGACGGTGCGGGCGCCGTGACCGACGCAGCCGGGGTCGCAGGCCGGGTGGAGCAGCTCTTCGCCGAGTCGGGCGCGTACCGCGAGGGCCACTTCAAATTGAAGAGCGGCCGCCACGGCGACCGCTACCTCGAGAAGTTCCAGGTGCTCCAGTGGCCGCAGCGGGTCACTGAGCTGTGCCGAATGCTCGCCGACGCGGCCCGCGCCGCTGCCGGGCCGACAGGCATCGACGTCGTCGTCGGTCCTACGACCGGCGGCGTGCTGCTCGCCTACGAGGTCGCACGCCAGCTCGGGGTTCGCGGCTTCTTCGCTGAACAGGTGACCAATGCGGATGGGTCGCAGCAGCGCGAGTTCCGACGCGGCTTTCGCATCGAGCCGAGGGAGCGCGTCCTGCTCGTGGATGACGTCGTCACCACCGGCGCGTCGCTGCTGGAGATGATCCCCGCCATCGAGGCAAGCGGCGCTGCGCTGGTCGCGACGGCGGTCATCGTCGATCGCTCGGGTGCGCTCGACGCGCTCACGTCACCGACTACGGGCAAAACCTACCGGGCGCACGCCCTGTGGTCGCTCTACCTTCCGACCTACGAGCCCGGCCCTGCCACCTGCCCGAGCTGCAACGCAGGCCTGCCTCTCGAGGCTCCGGGCTCGAGCGGAACGTCGGCTAGCTAGCCACCGCGTCGAAGGCGGCGCGCAACTCATCGTCAGCCGCGAGCCCTTCGAACTTCGCGCTGACCTTGCCCGCGCCGTCGACCACGAAGACGTACGGCTCGGTCGGCAGGCCCCAGTCGTTGACCGCCTGAACGGGGATGGGGTTGTTATTGGCGTCCAACAGCGGCTGGAGGTGGCCGTCGGTCATCGCCAGTGAATAGGGCTCGACGTGGATGAATGTCAGCCGGTCCTTGAAGTCGGCCGCGGCCGTCTTGACCAGGTCGAGCGTCGGCCCGCAGGTCGCCGAGCGGCAGAACGCGGGCGTGGCGAAGACCACGACGAACGGCTCATGCGCCGCGAGCGCGTCGGCGATGGACATCGTGTAGAAGTCAGGATCGGGGTCGTCGTCGGTCGATATCGCGGCAATGCCGGCCGCATCAGTAGCCGTGGGCGTTTCGTCTGATGGAGCCGCCGCGCCGATCGCCGGCGACGTGCCGGTCTGCGCCACGTCGAAGATGAACCGGCCGGTCCTGGCCGACGCCGTGCCCGGGTCAAGGATCGCCTCCAAGCCCCATTCGCCGGCGCGGTCGAGAGTCACGTTCGCGCGGTAGAGGCCCGGCAGCTGCGGGATCGTCATCATGAAGACGGCGTTAGCGGTGACCGCGGGATTCGCGGCGTCCGCGGCAAGGTAGTACAGGCGCAGTTCGACCGGGTGATCGGCGGCTGCGACCGATTCGTTGGTGGTCGCGTCGAGCAGGTTGACCAGCAGGCGATCGGGGCCGACCACGATCTCGGTCGAGACAGGCACCGGGATGAGCGGGTAGCTCTGGTTGGGCGGCCAGCCGGTGTAGGACGCCGGGGTCGGCGAGGCCTCCGGGCCGGCCGAGCAAGCCGCTGCTAGAAGGCTGAGAAGGAGGGCGGCGGCGAGTCGGTTCACCTCGTCACCTTACAATCGGCAGGCCGCATGACCCGATTCCAGCGCCTCGCCCTGCTCACTGCCGCGACGACCTATTTGCTGATCGTCATAGGTGCGATCGTCCGATCGACCGGATCGGGCATGGGCTGCCCCGACTGGCCAACCTGTCACGGGGCGTTGATCCCACCCTTCGGCGATACGGCTGCCTGGATCGAGTGGGTTCATCGGTCTGTGGCCGTTCTCCTGGGTCTCCTGGTGCTGGCCACGGCGGTGGTGGCGTGGCTCGATCACCGCCGGGTCCGCTCGATCCGGTTTGGCAGCCTGCTCGCGCTGGTGCTCGTCTTCTTCCAGGCGTATCTCGGCAAGGTCACCGTCGATACGAGCAACGCCGGCGAGACCGTCACCGCTCACCTGGCCGCGGCGTTGGCCCTCTTGGGGCTGCTCTGTTTCTTGGCTGTACGCGCGCGATACGCGGCGGATATGCCCGCGCGCGGCGCATCCCAGCGAGTGATCCTGATGCTGGCGTTCGTCGCCGCGTCCGCTTATCTGCTGATGCTTCTCGGCTCGCACGTGGTTGCGACCGGAGCGTCACTGGTCTTCCCCGACTGGCCGCTTTTCAACGGCCAGTTGCTGCCCACCTTCGCGGCTGATCCGGTCCTCGCCGACCTGCAGATGGCGCACTTCCTGCATCGGGTCGTGGCCGCGCTTGTCGGGTTGTTCGTCCTCGGCGCCGCGTGGCTCGTGTGGCGCAGCGTCCGCGCCGCGCGGCGGGGTGGCTCGGCCCTCCCCGGTGGCGAGGCGCTGCTCGCGCTCGTCGCGACTGCCGCCGCGCTCTACGCGGTCCAGGTCGTTATTGGCGCGCTGCAGATCACGACCCAGCTCGCGCCGTGGGCGGTGGCACTCCACCTGGCGCTCGGCGCGGCAATCTGGGCGCTGCTCGTAAGCGCGGTCTTCGTCGGCTACTTCGCCGCGCGGGCGGGTGAGCCGACTCTTGGTGCCAGCTCGAGCGAATCGGTCGCCGGAGGCTCTGCTCATCAGCCCACGATGCGCGCGCGGATCGGTGCCTACGTCGCCCTGACCAAGCCGCGCATCATCGAATTGCTCCTGGTCACGACGGTGCCGGCGATGTTCCTCGCCGCGCGCGGTGTGCCGCCGCTTGGCCTTGTCCTGTGGACGCTCGTTGGTGGATCGCTCGCCGCCGGGGCGGCCAATGCAATCAACTGCTACATCGACCGCGACATCGACCTCTTGATGACGCGCACCCGGCGCCGGCCGCTGCCGGCCCACGACGTCTCTCCTGAGGATGCGCTCGTCTTCGGCCTGATCCTGGGCGTGATCGCGTTCGCGATCATGGCTTTTCTCACCAACCTCGTTGCCGCGCTGCTGACACTGATCGCGATGGCGTTCTACGTCGTCGTCTACTCGATGCTGCTCAAGCGCTCCACGCCGCAGAACATCGTGCTCGGCGGGGCCGCCGGTGCGCTGCCGCCCGTCATCGGCTGGGCGGCCGTAACGGGCGACATCGGGCTGCCTGCCCTGGTCCTTTTTGCGATCGTCTTCTACTGGACGCCGCCCCATTTCTGGGCGCTATCGCTGCGTCTGCGCAAGGATTACGCCACGGCCGGCGTGCCCATGCTGCCGGTGACTCACGGCGTGCCCGAGACGACGCGCCAGATCGCGCTCTACAGCGTTCTGATGGTGTGTCTGACCCTTGTCTTCTTCGCGGTCGCGCGCATGGGCCTCGTCTTCCTTGGTGGCGCGCTCGTGCTCGGCGCCCTGTTCCTGCTCCAGGCGTTCCTGATGTGGCGCGACGGCACAGATGTGCGAGCGGTTCGGCTGTATCGCTACTCGATCACGTACCTGACCGCGCTCTTCGCGCTGATCATCCTCGACGTCTTCCTCTTCCTGCCGCTCTGAACGACCACCGAGCTCATCAGGAGCTCATCGATTCTCTCTGGGACTTCGACGATCCGGTAGCGTCGGAGGGCCGATTTCGAGCCGCTGCCGACTCCGCCTCGGGGACTGACCGCAACATCCTGATGACGCAGGTCGCCCGGGCGCTCGGCCTGCAGGGCAAGTTCAACGAGGGCCGAGATGTCCTCACTTCGTTGCCAGCCGGCGACCCTGAGCTGGGCGTTCGCGGCCTGCTCGAGATGGGCCGGATTGTGAATTCACAGGGTGATCGCGACTTGGCGCGCGAGGCGTTCCAGCCGGCATTCTCGGGTGCCATGAACGGCGGGTTCGAGCATCTCGCGGTCGACGCGCTGCACATGCTTGCGATCGTCGCGCCACCGGCAGAGCGTGAACCGCTCAACCGTCGCGCGCTCGAGCTCGCGGCCGCGGCGCACGATCCGCGCGCCCGCGATTGGCGCGCGTCACTGCTCAACAACCTCGGCTGGGCGATGTTCGAGCGCGACGCCTATGCCGAAGCTCTGGCGGTGTTCGAGGACGCGCTCGCGGCACGGATCGAGCAGGGCAAGCCGGGCAACATCCAGGTCGCCCGCTGGTGCGTCGGCCGAACGCTGCGCGCGCTCGGCCGTTTCGACGAGGCCCTCGCCGTCCAACAGGCGCTGGCCGCCGAGCACGCCGCCGCGGGCACGTCCGACCCGTACGTACAAGAAGAGTTGACGGAGCTCGAGTCGGCCCTCGAGGCTACCCCTACAGAAGGATCACCGCCGAACCCGGAATAGTTCTGCCTTCCCGCAGCGCCTTAAAGACAGCCCTTGGCGATGTCGCGAACTCCGGCCCTAGCGCCTCCAGAAGCTCCGGCAACACGCGCCGGTTGTGGGCCGACTCGGCCAACACGAGAACGACCAGGTCTGTGCCGCCGTCTCTCTGGCGACCACGTATCCGCCTTGTCAGCGCCTGAATGTCCCGCACCCGGGTTTCGACTTCGATCCCAGCGATGCAGCCTGCCATCCGCAGGACGACATCCCATGCCCGGGTATCTCCAGGGTTGGGAAGGAGCACCTCGCGGGCGACCATCCACGACTCATGGAGGACGGCGATGAGTCGTCTCACAACAGCCTCATGACCTTTGTCGCGCAGAGCCTCGCCGACGGGATGGAGTCCCGCTGACAGCTCGAGGCCGAGAACTGCGGCAACTCCAGCCACATCGACCATGGAGACAGTGTTGATACCGACAAGCCGCTCCATGCGCGACAGCTCGGACTGCGACCAGCCAAGGAGCTCCGCGACGGTCCGCTGGCTCAAACCCGCTGTCTTTCTGGTCTCGAGCAACTCGGCCACCACCTTTGCCGTTAGGCCACGCCCGCGCGCAAGACCTCGTGCCGCGCGCGTCTCTCGACTTCCCACTTCGCCAGCATTGCTCGCGGCGCTTTGCGGCGACTTACTGGCCAGTTATCCATCGAGCGACTCAACGGATGACCGTGTGTGCACTTCCGTCCCTCGGGAGGCCACCCGGCTTGCAAGTGAGTCGGCCAGTGACTCAGATCACGGCGGGATGGGTTCGCGCCGTGCCCCCCGGGATCCTCAGTCGCTCGTTGAGTCGCCTGTTGCATGAAGCCCAGCGGGGCGGGCGGAGGCGGCGGCGTCGCGGTCGAGCTTCTCATCGGCGATCCGGCCGGCGCGCTCCTCGGCGCGCAGCCAGACCCACAGCGCCACGATCATCGCCACAAGGAATGCCGCGTCGCCGCCGGCCCACATGAGGCCGCCGGCCCACTGTTGGTCGACGAGTGGTGTTGGGCCCCAAGAGCGGACGAGCGTCACATAGTGCGCGTAGAGCGGCTCCGGCGCGGAGAAGATGGCCAGCCCCAGGAACGACGACTGGGGCATGCCCAGGAAGAGGTATGCCACGCGCGCCGGGTGAGGCAGGCGCCAGGGCGATGGATCGGCCCCAACGACGGGCCACCAGAAGAGCAGGGCAGTGCCCAGGTAGAGCGCGTGTTCAGCCAGGTGGATCAGGTCGTCGTCGAGCGCCGCGTCGAAGAGCGATGAGAAATGGCTCGCCCACATGACGGCCGCGAAGACGACCCACGCCACCACCGGGAAGGCGAGGATGCGGACGGGGCGCGAATGGAGGACCGGCAGCACGAATCGCTGCCGCGTCTCAGGCGATGCGACGCGCAACAGCAGTGTTATGGGCGCACCCATTGCCAGTAGCGGTGCCGCGACCATGACCATCAACAGGTGCTGGCCCATGTGAACGGCGAAGAGGGTCGTGTCGTAGGTCGCGACGGGCGACGCGAGGGCAATGAGCAGCACCAAAAGGCCCAGGTACCACGCCGCGAGCCTGTAGCGCGGCACTGGGTTATCCGGGTGCCCCCTGTTGACCACGCCGACAGCCCAGCGGTAGATGAGCGCGGCCGCGACGAGGGGCAACAGGACGTGCGCCTCGGGCGACCAGGCGAGCAGGACGGCCAAACCGTTCGCCGGGACCGGGGCGACACCATGGGCAAGTGCCGGGCCCGCGGCCAGGAGCCATGCCGAAAGCACGGCAAGCCCCGCAACCGGCATCGCGACGAAGCTCGCGACGCGTTCAACGGCAGCACGCGTGACCACGCCCTATTATGGTGTCGCCCAACCTCTAGACGGCATTTTCCGACCTTAACGACAGGGAGTCTGCGTGCCTTTGGTCGGCCTTCGGCAGCGAATCGCAAACGGGCGCAAAGCCCGACTGCTGAGCATCGCGTTCCTTGCCGTACTCGCCGCCATTGCCGCGGGCTGCGCCGGAGCCGCGGCGCAGCATCCGGGTTATGAGCCGGGCTACGGCCCAGGCGGCCCCGGGCCGGGCTTCTTCCCGCTGGAGCCTGCGAGCCAGCAGGGCCGCTACATCTCCGACTTCTACCCGTACATCTTCTGGATCGCGGTCGCCGTCTTCATCCTGGTCGAGGGGCTGCTGCTCTGGATCGTGCTGCGCTACCGCCGCCGGCCGACCGACTCTGAGCTGCCCCGCCAGACCCACGGCCATGGCATGCTCGAGGTCGTCTGGACGCTCATCCCGGCGCTCGTGGTCACCGGCTTGTTCGCCTTCACGGTGGACGCGCTGGGCAAGGTCGAGACGGCAAATACGCCGGGCGACAACCCGCAGCTGACGGTCGACGTCACGGGCTTCCAATGGCAATGGACGTTCGAGTACCCAGAGCAGGGCATCAGCCTCACCGGCGTCGGCCGCGCTGGCCCGACGATGGCCCTCCCGGTGGGCGAGAAGATCCGCATTCGCCTGCACGGGCTCGACACGGACGTCATCCACTCGTTCTATGTGCCCCAGTTCCTGTACAAGAAGGACGTCATCCCGGGCCGAGTCAACGAGTTCGATGTGATCGTCGAGCAGGTTGGGACATATGCCGGCCAGTGCGCCGAGTTCTGCGGCTTCGGCCACTCCGACATGCACTTCAGCGTCCGCGCAATGACCCCGGCGGACTTCGACGCGTGGGTCGCCCAGCAGCAGGCACCACCCAGCCCGAGCGCGGGGCCGTCAGGAGCGCCACCTTCAGGAGCGCCACCCTCAGGAGCGCCACCCTCAGGAGCGCCACCGTCCGGCGCGCCACAGTCAGCACCACCATCAGCCGCGCCGCCCACTGCCGTCAGCGTGACCTCGGTCGGCATCGCCCAGGGCTTCAGCCCCAGGGATCTGACCATCCCCGCCGATGCGCCGTGGTCGGTCACCCTGACCAACTCCGACACCGAGGTGCCGCACAACGTCTCGATCCGCGCCGCCAACCCGGATGGCAGCGATTGGGAGGCGCCGGTCAACGCCGACGCGGGCGGCTCAGCCGTCTACCAGCCGCCGGCACTGGCGGCGGGTGACTACACGTTCTTTTGCAGCCTGCACACCAACATGACCGGCACTCTCCACGTGGGCCAGTAGGAGCAGCATGGCGACTACGACTGTCACCCACCCCGGGGCACTCACGTACTCGAGCCGGCGCACGTGGCTCTACGAGTGGCTGACCACCACCGACCACAAGAAGATCGGCGCGATGTACATCTTCACGTCGTTCCTCTTCTTCCTCGCGGGCGGCGTGATGGCGCTCTTCATCCGCGCCGAGCTGGCCGCGCCGGGTGTGCAATTCGTCGACCCCGAGACGTACAACCAGCTATTCACGATGCACGGCACGACGATGATCTTCCTCTTTGTGATGCCGATGTTCGTCGGCCTCGCGAACTACATCGTGCCGCTCCAGATCGGCGCGGCCGACATGGCCTTCCCGCGCATCAATGCACTGTCGTTCTGGATGGTGCCGCTCGGCGGGCTGCTGCTCTACTCCGGCTATGCCGTTGGCGGCGCGGCCAATGCCGGCTGGACCGGCTACGCGCCGCTGTCGGCGCAGGGCGGCGCCGGGCTCGATCTGTGGCTGATGGCGCTCGTGCTGCTCGGCATGAGCTCAGTCCTGGGCGCGATCAACTTCCTCTCGACAATCTTCAAGCTACGCGCGCCGGGCATGACGCTGCTGCGCATGCCGCTCTTCGTGTGGAACACGCTCGTGACGAGCGTGCTGCTGCTGTTCGCGATCCCGGTCATCACCGCCGGTCTGATGATGCTGTTCATCGACCGCAACTACGGCGGTGGCTTCTTCGACCCTGCACTAGGCGGCAACCCGGTGCTGTGGCAGCACGTGTTCTGGTTCTTCGGCCACCCCGAGGTCTACATCCTCATCCTGCCTGCGTTCGGCATCGTGACCGAGATCCTGCCGGTGTTTTCGCGCAAGCCGCTCTTCGGCTACAAGGCATTCGTCTTCGCGACCGCGTCGATCGGCGCGCTGGGCTTCAGCGTCTGGGCGCACCACATGTTCGCGACCGGCGCGGTCTTCCTGCCGTTCTTCAGCTTCTTCACGTTCC
>JAXDLE010000004.1:0-48703 GCA_034666725.1 Chloroflexota bacterium | reverse complement strand
CGTGACCTGGTTGACGCGCAGGTTCTCCGTCAGTAGCAGGTCGCACATCGCATCGACCGCGTCGACGCCGCGCTCGGCCATGACGTCGGCCAGCGTCATGCCCTCCCAGCGCAGGTTGTCCGGGTTGGCGAAGTAGCCGAGTCGGACATCGGCCCAGCCCGCGGGGCTCGTATACGCGGCACCACGGGCGCGCAGCTCCGCGCGCAGCCGCTCGCGCGCAGCCGCGTCTGCGAGTCGCTCCTTCAGCGGCCGCGGCCCGCCCTCCTGGATCCACAGCGGCATCTGGATGAGCAGCCGCGTCGACGCCCACTCGTAGGGATAGCAGTCGAAGGTCACGTCGAGACCCTCGGCGCGCGCGTCGTCGATAAGTGCCAGCAGCGGCTCGGGACCGCCGGGGTGTGTCTCGCGGTGATAGAAGTGGGTGATGTGGCTCGGGCCGCCGCCACGGCGGCCGATCTCGATCGCCTCGCGGAACGGATCGAGGTAGCGATCACCGAGCGGGTAGCGCACGTGCGTGTGGTAGAAGCCGCCGTGGCGCGCCGCCTCACCGGTGAGCGCGGCGAGCTCGTCGGTGTCCGCAAAGGCGCCGGGCGGATAGTCGAGACCGCTCGACAGACCCAGGGCACCGGCGGCCATCGCGTCTGCGAGCAGCGCCTTCATGTCGGCGAGCGCGGCCGCGGTCACCTCCACGTCGTTCCAACCCAGGCGCGAGATGCGCAGCGCCGAGTTGCCGATCAAGAGACCGACATTGACGCTGACGGCCGATTCAAAGCGGTCGAGGTAGGCGGCGACCGAATCCCAGTCGGCCGGGATGTCTGGTGCACCGTCAAGGCCTGCGTTCATCTCGATCAGATCGGCCAGGTCCTGGCGCGAGGGGAGTGGCGCATACGACAGTCCGTCGACGCCGATGATCTCGGTCGTCACGCCCTGGCGCACCTTGGGCTCGTGGCGCGGGTCGGCCAGGATCATCAAGCCGGCGTGTGAGTGGAGGTCGATGAATCCGGGCGCGACCACTTTGGCGGTCGCGTCGATCACCCTGTCTGCTGCAGGTGTCTCGGCACCGCCAGGAAATACCGTAAGCCGGTCGCCCGTGATCGCGACACTGCCCGCGTAGCCGGCAACCCCCGTGCCGTCGACGATCGTTCCACCAGTGATCAGGAGGTCGACGCGCTCCGTCACGCGGCCAGCCTGCGGCCACGCACCCATGTGCCGGCGATCATGTCGGGCCGCGTCCGGTACATGAGCCGGCTCACGATGTCGGATGCCTCCTCGACCTGCGCGCCCGCGATCGGCGCCGTGGCATCTGGGTCGACGACGATGAAGTCCGCGTCCTTGCCCGGCTCAAGCGAGCCCGTCTCCGTCTCCATGCCCAGCACGCGCGCGCCCTCGAGCGTCCCCAGCCGCAGCCAATCGAGCGGCTTCAACATGGGCCGCTCTTCGCCGAGCATGGTGCGCACGCCGCTCTGCGTGTACGCGCCGGCGCGCATGGCGGCGAAGATCGACAGCTCCGGCCCCGCGGCCACGTCGCTCCCCAAGCCGACGACGAGGCCGGCCTCGAGGTAGCGCGACAGCGGCATCGCGCCGCTCGCCAGGAACAGGTTCGACGCCGGGCAATGGGCGATGCGCGTCCCGGTCTCGGCGAGACGCGCGACCTCGCGCTCCGAGAGATAGACCGCGTGGGCCAGGATTGTCTGCGGCCCCAGGCCACCGGCCTGGTCGTACACGTCGGTGTAGTCGATCGCGTCGGGGAAGAGGCGATGGACCTCGTCGACCTCGTGGCGATCCTCGGAGATATGCGTCTGCCAATACGCGCCGGTCGCCTTGGCGAGTGCCGCCGACTGACGCAGCATCTCGGGCGAGCAGCTCACCGCGAAGCGCGGCGTGACGGCGTAGCGCAACCGGCCGCGGTCGCGCCCGTGCCAGCGTTCGATCAGTCGCTGCGATTGAGCCAGGCTGGCGTCGAGCACCTCACTGTCCGTGACGGTGGCGTCGTAGCGCAGCCGATCCATCATCACCTTGCCCAGCACCAGGCGGATGCCGTGCGTCTCGGCCGCGGCGAAGCAGGCATCGAGACTGGCCTCGTAGACAGCGCCGTAGAGCAGCGCGGTCGTAGTGCCTGCCGCCGCCAGTGCACGGAAGGCGAGTGGCGCCAGGCGCTCGGCCGCCGCGGCATCGAAATCACGCTCAAGCGGGAAGATGTAGCGCTCGAGCCACGTGAGCAGATCGAGCCCGGCGCCGACCCCCGCGTTGGGCAGCTGCGGCAGGTGGGCATGGAGGTCGATGAGGCCGGGCATCACCACCATGGGTCGGAGATCAACCACGCCCGACTGGGACGAAGCAGCCGATTCAGCCGGGTCAGCCGGCCACGCCTCGGCGCGCACGATGCGCCCGTCGGCGTCGACCTCGATCAGCCCGTCGGCCAGATGGGTGCTGCCACCGGCGTCGAGTGGGCTGATGAGCTGCGCGCGAATGGTGAACGGCGGTCGCTCGAGGCCTTGCACGCGCGCCATGTTAGGTCCGACACTCATCCGCGAGATGCCCGAGGTCAACGTCGCGACCGACCCGATGCTCGTCTACGGCCTGGTCGCGCTCTTCGTGGGCGCGGTCGTGCTGGCGCTGCTGTTCGTGCGGCCGCGGCGGGGTCTGGGAGCGATCAAGCCTTCCGACGTCCCCAACAGCTCCCCGAGCGGTGAACTGTGGATGCCCGGCGGCGACGTCTTTGGCCGCGAGCCACAGGCCACCCCGGAACCGCAGCCCGTCGCAGCCGAGGCATGGCCGCCGCAGGACCCGTGGCCTGCGTCGGACCCGTGGCAATCGGCAGTGCGGCCCGCGCAGGCGCCCGCACCGCCGCAGGCTGGAGCGCAGGCACCGGTGCATGACCCGTGGTCGACCGGCGCGACCGGTCAGCCCGGGCAAGAACCGCGCTGGGACAAGCGCTAGCCCGCTAAACTCAGTTGAAGCTGCGCACAGGAGAAAGACACGATGAATCTGCTTGACCGGCTCGACGCGATGATCGACGAGCGACACCTTCTTAAGCACCCCTTCTACACGCGCTGGAACGAGGGCACCTTGCCCAAGGAAGCGCTCCAGGAATACGCCCGCCAGTACTACGCGTTCGAATCGGCTATGCCGCGCTTCTTGTCGGCCCTGCACACGCGGACGGCCGACAAGGCCGCGCGCCAGCAGATCCTCGACAACCTCTGGGACGAGGAGCACGGCAAGGAGAACCACGCCGAGCTGTGGCTGCGTTTCGCCGAAGGCGTCGGTGTCTCGCGCGAGGATGTCGCGAGCGCGACTCCGAACGAGGCGACCAAGGCGCTCGTCGACATGTACTTCGACGTGACGAGCGACGCGTCAGTCGCCGAGGGCGTCGCTGCTCTGTATGCCTATGAGCGCCAGGTACCGCAGGTTGCCGGTTCCAAGATCGACGGCCTGGCCAAGCACTACGGCATCGACGACAAGCGCTCGACCAAGTTCTTCGCAGTCCACGGTGTGATGGACATCGAGCACTCGGGCGCTGAGCGCGAGATGCTCGGTGAGCTCGCTGCGGATGCCGATCCGGCGCCGATCGAGGCCGCCACCACGCGTGCCCTCGAGGCCTGGTGGAACTTCCTTAGCGCAGTGGATCTGCCCTCACCCGTCGCGGCCTGACCAACTGCGGTCGTCCTTACCTAGCGAGCCTGAGTTAATCAGGCTGACTCCTGAGCCACGCAGGGTGACTCAGGCCGGGAGCAAGCAACGGCCCGCACCTACCGGACCGGTAGGGACTGGCCGCTTTGCGCGCAGCAGCTTGCTGCGGAGCAAAACATAAGAAGGGTGGACGACGGGCCCCGACGGGTCTTCTGAGCCAAGAGGGCTCTGGCTGGGGCGCTGCCTGCGCCCGCCGTCCACCTCGGGCATCATCGCTGGTCAGTCAAGTGGGCTTGGCGCCCTTTAGTCGCCCTGCCGGTAACGCTGCGCGGCTTCCGCACGATTGCGCACGTTCAGCTTGTGCAGGATGTTGCTGACGTGCGTCTCGACCGTGCGCGGCGAGATCGTCAGCGCCTCCGCGATCTCGCGGTCGGTCAGTCCGTCGGCGAGCATCGCGAGGACATCGTTCTCGCGCGGCGATAGCGCCATGAGCTCGCCTTCCTGGCCGCTCACCTGCCGCCCGCGCCGCGCAGCGTCGGCAAAGTACTGAAGCGCGCGGGCGGCAAAGCGGCGCGACATCGCGAGCTCGCCGCGTTGGGTCCCGCGCAGCGAGCGCAACAGCGCCTCGGGCGAAAGATCCTTCGTGAGATAGCCGGCGGCGCCGCGTGCCACCGCCTCGAGCAGATCGCGCTCGGACGCGGACACGGTGAGCATCACGATCTTGGTTTGCGGCAGCCGCGGCGCGAGCTCCTGCACGAGCTGAATGCCGTTCATCCCCGGCAGGTCGATGTCGAGCAGCAGGATGTCCGGGCGCAGCACGGGTGCGAGCGCCAGCGCCTCCTGGGCATTGGCGGCTTCACCGACAAGCTCCACGTCATCGGCCGCGATTGCCTGGCGCACGGCCGACCGGACCAGCGCATGGTCGTCCACCAGCATCACCCGGAGCTTGCCGTCGAGCGGGCTCATCGCTCCCTCCTCACGATGCGACCGCGCTTTGGCCTAGTGGCACGGTCAGGTGCAGCGCGGTGCCGGCCGATGGCTCGGACACAACGCGCAATTCGCCGCCCATCAGTCGTGCCCTCTCCTTCATCCCCTGCATGCCAACTCCATCGCCGCTCGTCTCGCCCGGCCGGAAGCCCCGACCATTGTCAATGACGCTCAGCTGCAATTGGCCGTCGCCCACCTCGGCGTTGACGCGCACCACGGTCGCGTCGGCGTGCTTGCGCACATTGGTCAGCGCCTCTTGTAGGACGCGCAGCAGCTCGACCTGGGTGCGCGGCGCGAGCGATTGGGGCAGGTCGGCGGCCGAAAAGTCGGCGCGCAAGCCGGATCGACCGGCGAAGTCGTTGACGGCCCGCCCGAGCAGCTCCTCGAGCGAGATGTCGCGGTCGTCCTCTGCGCGCATCGTCACGACCGCCTGGCGGGCCTCGGCGATGGCCGAGTCGAGCGCCTCGGTCACCTCGGTCGCGAGTGGCCGCTGCTCTTCGGGCACGAACGGCACCAGCCGCTCGTGCTTCAGCTTCGCGAACCACAGGTCCTGCGCGAGACCGTCGTGCAGCTCGCGGGCCAGGCGCGTCCGTTCTTCGAGCGTGGCCCGCTCGGCCTCGGACAGGCGCAACCGGTCGAGCGCTGCGTAGGCCGTGCGCAGCGCGCGCAGGTCGGAGCGCGACTCGGCGTTGATGCCCAGCAGCAGGACCACGAAGAAAATCAGCCGCAGCGCCTCGCTGGTCGTTACCAGTCCGCCGTAGACACCCGGGTAGAACAGGAAGTGGACCTCGGCGAAAGCGCCGACGAGCATCGCTACGGCGAGGTAGCCGTCAGCGACCGGGCCGTCGCGCAGGTATGAGCGTCGGTACAGCCATGCGCCGACGAGATAGATCGCCACGCTGGCGGCCTGGATGAGCGTCGCCAGACCGGTCACGTCGGGCAGCGGCCCTGCGAAGTTGGGCAGGTCGATCATGTCGTGGATGCCGGCCGGGCCGATGAACGGCGGGAGCAGGCCGTCAAGGTTCGGAAATTGCGTACGGATCAGGTACAGCACGGCCGTGATTACGCTGAGCGTCACCGCCGGCAGCAGCAACGTTCGCCGGACGCGTGGTGTGCGACGGACCATGTTGACCGCGGCGGCGCCGGCGACGACGAGGATCGCGCCGGCAGCGAGACGCGAGATGGTCGCGATGTAGATCGGCAGCTGTTCGGGCTCGCCGCCCAGCGACAGGCCGAACTGCGTCTCGACCTTGAGGACGTTGACCGCGACGTTGACGAACGCCACCCAGCCGAGCAGCAGGAAGGCGCTGCTCTGGAACAGGCCGGCGAGTCGGCCGGACTCGCGGTAGCGCGCCAGCGCTAGCGCCGCCAGGCTCGCCGCGGCCAGCAGTGTTAGCGAGTTGACCGCGACATCGGTCGAGCGATCAAGCAGTGCGAACGACAGCGACGGGTCGTTCAGGAATGCGAATGTCAGCAGGGTGAGGGCCAGGCCGGTAACGAGCAGCACAAGGTCGAGCTGCTGAAAAGCCAGCCGGTCGCGCCGTTCGCGCAGCCTATCCATGCAACCGATGATAGGTCGCAAGCGACGCCCTGAATCGCAGTCTGAAAAGGCGCCGGGAAAGACTAGAGCCGGACTGCGCCCCAGCGCCCGTCCGGCTCCCGTCATCGCTTGTCTTCACACCCCGCCGTGTAAGGGTGGAGCCAAGCTTCAATGTTCAATTTCGCCAGCCGTATTGGCCGACCGAGACAAATCATCGGGTTCACGCTCGTTGCGCACCATCCGGACTGCCACGGAATTGAATACGTAGCCGGATGTACGTACTAGAGGCACCGGTCGATGGTTCCCCGACCCATCAGCACCCTTCCGCTCGCGATTGCTCCGTTTCCAGCAAACTCCACGGGTGCGCGCCCAACGAGCCAACGTCCAGGCACCGGAATGGAAGATTTGGCTCGCCCTGGGGATCGTCTACATCGTCTGGGGCTCGACCTACCTCGCGATCCGCGTCATGGTCCAGACCATGCCGCCGCTGCTCAGCGGTGGCACACGTCACGTGGTCGCGGGAGTCATCATTTTCGGACTGCTCCTCGTGTGGCGCGGCCGCCGTGCGTTCCGGCTGCGCCGAAGCGAGGTAATCGGCGGCGGGATTGTGGGGCTCCTGCTGTTGCTCGGCGGCAACGGCCTGGTCGTGCTCGGCGAGCGCGAGGTGCCGAGCGGCCTGACGGCGCTGATCGTTGCCGTCGTGCCGCTGTGTGTCGTCGTCCTGCGCTGGCTGTTCCGCGAGCGGATCGCAACCGGCACGATCTTCGGCGTGGTCGCCGGGTTTGCCGGCGTGGCGATCCTGATCGTGCCCGAAGGCGTCAATGGCCGCGTCGATGTGCTGAGCATGCTGATGATCGTCGGCGCGGCGATCTCGTGGTCGATCGGCAGCTATTTCTCCAAGCGACTCGACATGCCCTACGACCCGCTTGCGTCGACCGGCGTGCAGATGCTGGTTGGCGGCGTGGGCCTGCTCGTGACCGGCGCCCTGACCGGCGAGACCGTGCAGCCCGACAAGTTCAGCCTGGAGTCCCTGCTGTCACTTGCCTACCTGATCACCTTCGGCAGCGTCCTCGCCTACACCGCCTACACCTGGGCACTGATCCACGCCAGCGTGTCGCGTGTCTCGACCTATGCGTATGTCAATCCGGTGGTCGCGGTGTTCCTCGGCGCGGTGCTGCTGCACGAGACGATCGACCTGACGATGGTCATCGGCGCGGCGGTGATCATCGTCGCCGTGTGGCTGGTGATCCGCACCGAGTCGCGACGGCAAGTTCCGGTCGGAGAGCCCGAGGCGTCGCCCGATTCCACGGAGGAAAGCCAGCCGATCAGTCCGTCGGCCTGAGGCCTGTGTCAGACCCGGCGCTGACTCGACGGAACCTGTTCGGTGCCGTTGAGCGCTACACCACCGACCTGTTCGGCCTCGAGGACCCCGCGCTCCAGACGGCCACCGACAGGGCCGCTGCTGCCGGCCTTCCGTCCATCGAGATTTCGGCTACGCAGGGCCGCTTCCTGCAGATCCTCGCGCTCGTCATCGGCGCTCGACGAATACTCGAGATCGGCACGTTGGGCGGGTACAGCACCATCTGGCTCGCGCGCGCATTGCCTTCCGATGGCAGCTTGGTCAGTCTCGAGATCGACCCGGCGCGCGCCGAGGTCGCCCGGACGTCCCTCGCGAATGCCGGGCTCGGAGACGTGGTCAAGGTGCGCGTGGGACCGGCGATCGAGAGCCTGCGCGCGATGCTCGCTTCAGGCGAGGCGCCGTTTGACCTCGCGTTCATCGACGCCGACGAGCCGAGTTACGTGGACTACCTCGAGGCGGTCCTGCTCCTCTCGCGGCCGGGCACGGTCATAGTCGCCGACAACGTCATCCGCGAGGGCGAGGTGACCAATGCCGCCACGACCAATCTGCGTGCCATCGGCGCTCGGAGGTTCCTCGAAGCGCTGGCGCGTGAGTCGCGCGTGGATGCGACTGTTGTGCCGCTGGCCGGCGAGACCAGTTACGACGGGATGGCGATCGCGCGCGTCAGGAGCACCTGACGAGGCGGGCCGTCCACGCCGTCAGTCGGCCGGTTTCAGGTCGGACAGGATCCGCGCGAGCTCGCGTGCGTTAGTCGCGCCGTAGTTGGCGTAGCAGTTGTTCATCAGTACATGAATGTCGCGCGTCTCCTTGGCTGCGTCGCGCAGCCGGGGCGCCCACTCCGACAGCTGCTCGCGGTCATACAGATACTGGAACCGCTCGGCCGGGGTGATGCCCTTCTTCTCCCAGTTCTCGGAGTTCCGGCCGTGAAAGCGCATCACCGCCAGGTCGGGTGAGGTCACCGCGACCACCGGCGGGACGCTGCTCTTGAAGCCCTGCGGCTCGTCGACCATGACGAAGGGCAGCTTGTTGTCGGTCAGGAAACGCAGCGTCCGCTCGAGGTTCTTCTCGTTGAACCACGACGCGTTGCGCAACTCGATCGCGACCGTGTGGCCGAGCATCTCGCGGGCCTCGAGGATGAGGTCCCGACTCTCACTGATGGGGAAGAACCAGCGCGGGTACTGGAGCAGGATCGAGCCGAGCTGGCCCGCGCCGCGCAGCGGTTCGAGGCCCTCCATGAACATCGCGAATACCTGCTGGCGCAGCTCTGCGGGCAGATCCTTGGCATAGAGCCGGGGCTTGTCGGCAAGCTCGGCCGGGAGCGCCTCTCGGATCAATTTCGGCAGCCGCTTGGTCTCTGTCGGCTGGCCGGTCATGAGGGCATGCGCCTTGACGTCGAAGATGAAATCTGGCGGCGTCCGCTCGCGCCACAGCTCGGCGGTGCGTGCGTTGGGCAGGGCGTAGTAGGTGGCGTCGATCTCGACCAGCGGGAATTGGCTGGCGTAGTACTGCAGCCGCGACTCGGCCGAGTCCGCGCCCTTGGGGTAGAAGACCGTGCCCGCGGTCATGGTCGGGTCCGTCCAGGATGCCGTACCGACGCGCACCGTGGCGCCGTCGGACAGGTTGATCGGCTCTACCGCGGCGTCGAGAACTTCCTTCGCACGCTTGCCCGCGACCTCGGGTCCGGGATCGTGCGGATCGATCCTGGCCAAGGCGCAATTGTCGGTCTAAAACACCTTGCCCGGGTTGAACAGGGCGTGCGGATCGAGCGCCGCCTTGACCGACCGCATCACCTCGACCGATCTGGCGCCGCGCTGGAGCTCGAGCCACTTCTTCTTGGCGAGCCCGGTGCCGTGCTCACCGGTGATCGCGCCGCCCATCTCGAGCGCCGCGCGGTAGATCTGGTCGCGCGTCGTGTCGATGCGCGCCTCGGCGGTCGGGTCGTCGCGATCGAGGATGTACGTGGGGTGGAGGTTGCCGTCGCCGGCGTGGCCGAAGATGCCGACGGGCAGCGAGTTGGCGGCGGCGATGCGCGTGATTGCGTCGATCATGTCCGGGACGCGGTCGCGCGGCACGCTGACGTCGTCCATGCGCGCCGCGCCGCGGCGTTCGAGCGCGCCGTGCGCCTCGCGCCGTGCCTGGCGCAGCCAGTCCGCTTCCTGGGCGTCCGCGGCGCGCAACACCGAGGACGCGTGCGCCGCATTGCACGCCGCCTCCACCGCGGCCAGCTGCGCCTCCGCGGCCGCGCCACCCAGGTCCGACTCGACCATCAGCATCGCTCCGGCGTCGCGGTCGAGGCCTAGCTGAAAGGCATCGTCGACCGCCGCGATCGTGTACGCGTCCATCAATTCGAGCGTTACCGGGACGACGCCCGCGGCGGTGATGCCGGCGACCGCCTCGCCCGCGTCGTGGACCGTGGCAAAGAAGGCGATGAGCGTCAGCTTGGCGGGCGGCGTGGGCAACAGCCGAACCGTCACTTCGGTCACGAGCCCCAACGTTCCCTCGGAGCCGACGAAGAGCCCTGTCAGGTCGTAGCCCGCGACATCCTTCTTGTTCTTGCCGCCGGTGCGAATGACCGACCCATCGGCGAGCACGACCTCGAGGCCGCACACCCAATCACGCGTGACGCCGTACTTGACGCAGCGCAGGCCGCCCGAGTTCTCGGCCACGTTGCCGCCGATCGTGCACTGCTCATAGCTCGCCGGATCGGGCGGGTAGAAGAGGCCCTTCTCGTTCGCGGCGCGATTCAGGTCGGCGTTGATGACGCCCGGCTGGACGGTCGCGGTCAGGTTGGCGGTGTCGAGCTCGAGGATGGCGTCCATCTTCGTGAACACGACGGTCAGTGCGCCATCGACCGCCACCGCTCCCCCGGATAGACCCGTGCCGGCGCCCCGGGCAACGATCGGGATCCCGGCCGCAGCAGCGGCGCGGACGATCGCCTGCGTGTCAGCAGTCGATGTCGGGAAGACGACTCCCAGCGGCTGGCCGGCTTTCAGGAAGGCCGTCTCGTCGAAGCGAAATGGCTCCGTATCCGTCGCATCGGAGAGGACCCGAAGGTCGGGCAGCTCGGAGCGCAGCTGGTCGAGCAGGGAGGCCATCGCGGTAGAGGCTAATGGGCGATCATCGGCGGCGTGATCCGCCTGTCGATCGCCCTGTTCCTGGTGCAGGCCGGCTTCCACGGCTTCACCGCGTCCATCCCGGTCGCCCTGGCGCGCGCCGGGCGGCCCGACGCGGAGATCGGCGCGCTGGTCGGCATCGCCGCGCTGGTGCAGATCGGTGGGGCGCTCGTTGGCGGGGCGCTGATCGACCGCTTCGGCCAGATGCGCCTCTTCATGGCCGGCGGCCTGCTTTACCTCGCCGCGGCAGCCATCCTGTTTGTCTTCGGCCTGGACACGACACCCGCAGTGGTTGCGGCACGCATCCTGCAGGGCGCGGCCGGCGGGCTGGCGGTTCCCGCGTCGATGGCCCTCGTCCCGTCGCTGGTGCCCGCCGCACGACGCGGCACGGCCATCGCCGCCGTGGGCTCGGCGCACAATCTGACGCTGGTGCTGCTGCCACCGTTGTCGATATTCCTGCTCGACCTGTACGGCATGAGCGGCGTGTGCCTCGCCGTCGGCCTGTTCGTCATCACCGCACTCGCCATCGTCGTCGCGCGGCCGATCAGGCGCGGCGATACGACTGTCTCGAATCTCGCGGCAGCGTCGCGCCGCTTCGGCTTCGCCTACCGCCGCTCGTGGCTCGGTCCGCTCGCGATCGTCGTTCTGTTCGTTCTTCATTGGGGCGTCGTGACCGCATACCTGCCGCAGCGCGCGGAAGCCGCGCACGCCGACATCGCCCTCTTTTTTGCCGCTGACGGCGTCGGCGTCCTGGCGATGCGCCTTCCGGCCGGATGGCTGGCCGACCGCATAGCGCCGATCGGGCCGGTGGTCGGCGGCATCGTCATGACCTTCCTCGCCGTGCTGCTGCTGTTCGATCCGCCGACGACGCCGGTGCTCATCGTCTCCGGTCTGCTGACCGGCGTCGGCGCGGCGCTCATCGTCCAGCCGCTGCTGCTCGCAATCACCGCGCGCAGCGCTGACGCCGATCGCGGCAGCGCCTTTGCGATCTTCAACGCGAGCTTCTCCGCCTCGATCGCGCTGGGCAGCCTGGGCACCGCGCCGCTGATCGGGAGCGTGGGCTATGCGACGCTGCTGGCGGTCGCCCTCGGGGCGCTGGCGCTTTCCGCGGTCGTCGCGCTGTTCGATCCCGACCTGCGCCGGCCGGCCAACCTTGCGGACGACTCGGTCGAGGCGGTCGAGCTGGCCGGGGAGGCGAACGCGGTCAGCCCGTGAGGTCGGCTATTCTTCCGTCCCGATGAAGATTGGTGTGGTGAAAGAGCGCGCGCCCAATGAGCGGCGTGTGGCGCTCGTTCCCGACGCACTCAAGCCGCTGATCGCGGCCGGCGCCGAGATCCTGGTTGAGCGCGGCGCCGGTGACGGTGCGGCCCTCCCGGACAGCCTCTACGAGGCCGCCGGCGCGAAGCTGGTCGACCGCGCAACCCTGTACAGCGACGCCGACGTTGTAGCTCGCGTTCAGAAGCCGGACGCCGACGATGCCAAGTCGCTGCGCAAGGGCCAGGCTGTAGTCGGGCTGCTCCAGCCGCTGTTCGACCCCAAGCTGATGCAGTCTCTCGCGGACGCCGGCGTCACGGCTATCAGCCTTGACTCGATCCCACGGACACTGTCGCGCGCTCAATCCATGGACGTGCTCTCGTCGCAGGCGAACGTCGGCGGCTACCGCGCGGTACTGATCGCGGCCGAGGCCTACGGCCGCTACTTCCCGCTGCTCACCACTGCCGCGGGCACGGCTCGCCCGGCGAACGTGCTGATCCTGGGTGTCGGCGTCGCCGGGCTCCAGGCCATCGCCACCGCGCGCCGGTTGGGCGCGATCGTCAAGGCGTACGACGTGCGTAGCGAGACGCGCGAACAGGCCGAGTCGCTCGGCGCCGGGTTCATCGTGCTGAAGTCAGTCGCTGACGCGTCTGGCACTGGCGGCTATGCCCGCCAGCTGACGCCCGAGGAACAGGCCGCCCAGCAGGGGGAGCTCAACACACACATCGCCGGCATGGACGTGATCATCACGACCGCCCAGGTGCCCGGCCGCCGTCCGCCACTGCTTGTAACGGCCGATGCGGTTAAGGGCATGAAGCCCGGCTCGGTCATCGTCGATATGGCAGCAAGCGCGCTCGGCGGCAACGTCGAGCTCTCCAAGCCCGATGAGACGGTGGTCACCAACAACGGCGTGACGATCCTGGCACCGACCAACCTGCCGGCCACGATGCCCGCCGGCGCCAGCCAGTTCTACGCGCGCAACTTGGCTACGTTCCTGCTCAGCTTCATGAAGGACGGCGAGTTGAACATCGACCTGACCGATGAGATCAGCGGCGCGACCGTGATCACCCACGAGGGCGCCGTCGTCCAGGAAGCGACCAAGAAGCTTCTCTCGGAGGCCAAGTCATGAGCCCCGAGCTGCTCAACGCGATCGCCATCTTCGTGCTCGCGATCCTGGTCGGCTTCGAGGTCATCAGCAAGGTGCCGGCGACGCTGCATACGCCGCTCATGAGTGGCGCCAACTCGATCCACGGCATCGTCATGGTGGGCGCCATGCTGATCGCCGCCTCGGCCGACAACTGGGTCTCGTATGCACTGGCGTTCGTGGCCATGGTCTTCGGCGCAGCCAACGTCGTGGGTGGCTACGTCGTGACCGATCGGATGCTCCAGATGTTCAGGAAGCGCCCGAAGTGAGCCAGCCCACGATCGACGCCCTGGTCTTCCTCGCCTGGCTGGTCGGTGCCGCCGGCTTCGTCCTGGGCCTGCATCAGATGAACTCGCCCGCCACGGCGCGGCGCGGCAATCAGCTCAGCGCGGCCGGAATGGCGCTCGCCGTCGTCGTCACCTTCGTGTGGCTGCTGACGCCGGGCAACCCAATCCGGCCGGGCGGCATGGGTTTCGAGGCGATCGCGATCATCCTCGTCGGCTTCGTCGTGGGTGGCGGCATCGGCCTGTGGATGGCGCGCAAGGTCGCTATGACGGCGATGCCGCAACTCGTTTCGCTCTTCAACGCTGTCGGTGGTGGCGCGGCCGCGCTCGTCGCCATCGATGACTACATCCACATCGTGGGCACGCCCGAGCTGTCGATCTCCACGGCGATTTTCGTCGTGCTGGGCGCGGTCATCGGTTCGGTCACCTTCTCGGGTTCGGTCATCGCGTCGGGCAAGCTGCAGGGCATCGTCCCGGGCAAGCCCATCACCTTCCCCGGCTCGCGGCTCGTCACCGCGCTGACGGCTCTCGTGGCTGTCGCTGGGTTGGTGGTACTCGTCATGGGCGCGGCCGGCCTTCTGACACTCACCGCCGAAACGCAGCTCATCGCCCTCGGCCTGATCGTTGTAGCGGCGCTGATCTTCGGCATCACGCTGGTCCTGCCGATCGGCGGCGCCGACATGCCCGTCGTCATCTCGCTGCTCAACTCGTTCACCGGCACGGCCGCCGCGATGGCCGGCTTCGTCATCGGCAACCCCGTGTTGATCATCTCGGGCGCGCTGGTCGGTGCCTCGGGCGCCATCCTGACCAAGCTCATGGCCGATGCCATGAACCGGTCGATCGCCAACATCATGGTCGGCGGCTTCGGCACGGGCGATACTGGCGGGGGAGAGGGTCCCGCCGGTGCGACCGGCAGCGTGCGCGAGATCGGTGTCGACGACGCGGCGATCCAGCTCGCCTACGCCCAGAAGGTGATCATCGTGCCCGGCTACGGCCTCGCCGTCGCCCAGGCGCAGCACGCGTGTCGCGAACTCGCCGATCTGCTCGAGGATCGCGGCATCGAGGTCTCGTACGCCATCCATCCCGTCGCGGGGCGCATGCCCGGCCACATGAACGTGCTGCTCGCCGAGGCCAATGTGCCCTACCCGCAGCTCAAGGAGATGGACGAGGTCAACCCCGAGTTTGAGAGAGCCGATGTTGCGCTCGTCGTCGGCGCCAACGACGTCACCAATCCCGCCGCTCGGACCAATAAGTCCTCGCCTATCTATGGGATGCCAATTCTCGACGTCGACAAGGCGCGCAGCATCGTCGTCATCAAGCGCTCAATGCGCCCCGGCTACGCGGGCATTGACAACGAGCTCTATGCCGACCCCAAGACGGGCATGCTTTTCGCCGATGCGCGCGAGGGCCTGACCGCGCTGACCGCGGCGGTAAAGGCGCTCTAAGGGTCTCCTCCGGGCCCCGACTGGTCGTCGGTGCCGTCCCGTCGCTTGCGGGCGAATATCCTTTGTCGCGATGGCGAGCCGAGCGGCCGTTGCCCGGATCCTGAGCGCGATCCTGCTGTTCAGTGGCGCGCTCCTGCTCATGCCCGCGCGGGCTGTCGCGGTGACCGGCGTGATCACCTCACCCGGCCCATTGAGCCAGATCTTCATCAGCGACACGCTGGGCTGCCAGGTCGCATATGCGGGCGACCCAGGGTTCGAGTTCTTCCCGAGCACATCGACCGAAGGCGACTGCGGGACGTTCGTCGCTCTTGGCGCCAGCGTCTGGGGACCCGCCTCGACATCTGCGGCGCTGACCGGATTCACCACTGTGAGCCAGACACCCGTGACCGGCGCGGGCACGCTGGCAGATCCATTCCGCATCGTGACCGTCGTCACCATCCCGGAAGCCGGGCTGCGCATCACCGAGACGGATAGCTATGCCGTCGGCAGCCGCGCCTATAGGACCGACGTCGAGATAGCGAACGTCGGGAATGCCGTCCAGACCGGCGTTACCTACCGCGCCGGCGACTGCTACCTGCAGGGCAGCGACGCGGGCTTCGTGCGCGTCGATGGCGGATCGCCGTCGTGCATCGTCGACCCGGCGCTTGGCCGGCGCGTCGAGCAGTGGCTGCCGATCACCGTCGGTAGCCACTATTTCGCCGGTGCCTATGGCGAGGTCTGGACGCGCATCGATAGCCAGGTGCTCTTTCCCGATACGTGCGCCTGCACCGAGCAATTCGTATTTGATAACGGCGCCGGTATCTCGTGGCCGTTCAACATCGGGCCGGGCGTGTCGGCCGTCTTCTCACACGAAACGTTTTTCTCGCCGGTCGGCGGATCCCCGACCAGCGGCGCGGCGGGCTCGTTTCGCGACTCCGTGCCGACCCAGATCACGCTCGATCCGATCGTCGTTGCGCAGAGCGTTGCCATCACCGCCGGCGTGATCGTGCTTGTGCCGTTTCCGTCGGCGCTGTTCAACAACACGCTCGAGGAGAACTACGCCGAGGTCATGGGCTGGCTCTCGCGCCTGAGCGCAGCGTTAGGCAGGCTGTGGCGCAGATTGCGCGACGCGTTCCGAAGCCAGGTTGCAAACCGGCGGCCGTTGGCCGATGCGTCGTCGTTGCCGCCGCCGTCAATGGCGGCGTCCGGTGAGATGCCGCCGTTCCTGGTCGCCTCTCCCCCGCAGTTGCAGGCTCCCCCTGAAGCTCGCGACCGACCCGTTGAGCAGGCTGCTCCAGCGGGCCAGTCGGAGGCTCAAAAGGACCCATGGCGGTCGCCACTGAGGATCGCGGGTTTCGTGGTCCTGACCGCGCTGCTCTACGCGTTCCTCGACCCGACCTTCGGCTTGAGCCTCGATTCGCTGGCGACGTTCGCCGGCCTCGCGATCGGGCTCTTCGTCGTGTTGCTCGCGTACGGCCTGCCGCTCATCATCCTGGCGCGCAAAGACGGCCTCCCGCTGACGGTGCGGGCGCTGCCGGCAACCCTGGTGATCGGTGTCGTATGCGTCCTCGTCAGCCGGTTCGCGAACTTCCAGCCGGGCTACCTGTACGGGCTGATCATTGGCTTCCTGTTCGCACACGGCGTCGAGCGCCGCCTCGAAGGCCGGGCGGAGGCCATCGCCGCCGGCGCGTCGTTGCTCGTGGCACTCGTCGCGTGGATCGTGTTGGCCTTCATGCGGAGTGCGGGCAGCCCGCCCGGCGACCTTGGCGCCGGCCTCCTTGAGGCGGCGGCGGTGACCATCGTGGTGGCGGGCCTCGAGAACGCCGTATTCGCGATGCTGCCGCTGCGCTTCATGCCGGGGCAAGCCGTCTACACCTGGGATCGCCGCGTGTGGGCGGCGCTGATGGGTCTGGGCCTGTTCGGCTTCGCGCACGTTCTGCTCAACCCCGCCGAAGGATCGGGCTACCTGGCCGATACGACGCGGACCTCTTTCTTCACGCTCATCCTGCTGCTGGCGCTCTTCGGGATCTCGTCCGTGCTCTTCTGGGCGTACTTCCGATTCAGACCGGCGCGCGCAGCCTCGCCGGCCGATTGATGGCATGACCGACCGCGTGGAGCTGCAACTCGAGGTCGACGCGTCGCGCGAAGCTGTGTTCGAGCTGTTCGCCACGGAGGCCGGGCTGCGCCGCTGGCTCGACGCGGCCGAGCTCGAGCCGCGCGTCGGCGGCGCGCTGCGCGTCCAGCTGCGTGGCGCCACTGCCACGGGCAAGGTGCTGGCGCTCGACCCGCCTCAGCACGCTTCGTACACCTGGGAGTGGTCCGGTCGGCGCGACGCCCAATCGACCGTCGTCGCGTTCGACGCGATCGACCACGGCGCCCGGACCCACCTGACGCTGCGTCATGTCGGCCTGCGCACGCGCGCCGAGCTCGACCTGCACGAGGAGCTATGGCGCCACTGGCTCGAGCGCTTTGCGGAAGCAGTGCGCGACCTGCCGCGCGAGGTCGTTCCCGGCTAGTCCGGCCCGATCAGGCCTTGTAGAGCGCCGCCGCCTTGCGCAGCTCGGCCGCGACCTCGTCGCGCAGCGCGGCGGGCTCGAGGACCTCGGCGTCCGCCCCCCAGCCCAGTATCCAGATTTTGATCTCGCGCATCCCCGCCACCTGGCCGTGCCACAGGAGTGAGCCATCCTTCTGCGGCTCGAGTGTCTGCGAGGGATGCCAGCGCGTCTCGGCGGCGCGCTTGGCCACGGCGGATGAGAAGCGAATCACAACCTTGATCGGGTCCTCGTCGGCTATGACGTCCCACGCCCGCAGCAGCTCGCGCGCCGATGACTCGCCCTCGGGCGGGGTGAAGGTCTCGGGCGTGAGCGACGCCGACAGGATGCGTTCGACTTTGTAGGTGCGGCGTGCCTTGCGGCTCTCGTCGTAGCCGATCAGGTACAGCGCGTGAGTCAGCGCGGACGGCTCGATCGCGAGCGGCCGCACGCGTGTCTTGCGCGGGCCCTTCTTGGGGTCGTACACGCCCGAGTCGTACTCGATCTGGACTACGCGCTGCTTCGCCCAGGCCTCGGCGAGCACACGGAAGACGCGCGTGAACTGGTCGTTGGGTGGCGTTGTCGCGAAGGCGTCGACGGTTGCCTGGATGTGCTCGGCCAGCACGGGCGGGAGGATCGACGCCAGCTTCACAAACGCGCCGATCAGCTCGGTGTCGTGCTCGTCACTTGCCTTGGCCAGCATGCGCGCGGCGAGAAACAGGGTGGTGGCTTCATGCAGCGTCAGCGCGAGAGGCTGGAGGAACGCGCCCTTGTCCAGCCCGAACTTGCCCTCATCGTTCCAGATCGGCAGTCCGGCCTGTTCGTCCATCGCGAGCACATCGCGATAGACGGTTCGCTTCGATACCCCGATTCGATCGGCCAGTGCCTGGGCGGAGATGCCATCGGGATAGTCCTTCAGGATCATCGCGATCTTGAGGTAGCGCGCGGCCCGATCCCATTTGCCGAAGTGCTCGTTGGCGACGCTCATTCGCCCACGGTAGCCCGTCCGGCTCCGGACCGCCTGGACATAGATCAGGCCGCGGAGAATGCCTGCTGGCGGTCGATCGGGGTGGGCTCGGTGGGCTGGAATTCGGAGGCCAGCGCGAGCCCTTCAGCGGCAGTGGCTATGCGGTTGCGGCCAGAGCGCTTCGCGGCATAGCAGGCGCGGTCGGCGGCAAGGATGACGTTTGCGGCATCGCGCGCGTCACGCGGGAACGCGGCCACGCCGACCGAGCAGGTGACACGGTCGCCGTTCTTGCCGCCCTCGATCTCGGCGATCGCCTCGTTCACCTTTTCGGCAACGACGCGCGCGCCGGCGAGACCCGTGCCGGGCAGCAGCAGCGCGAACTCGTCGCCGCCGAACCGGAAGACCAGGTCACTGTCGCGGCACGACGCGCGGAGCCTGTCGGCGACCCGCTGGAGCATCACATTGCCGGCCTGGTGACCGTTGTGGTCGTTGTATTCCTTGAAGTGGTCGAGGTCGACCATCAAAATGCCGAAACGGGCCCGGCGGCCGACCAGGCGCGACAGCTGTTCAGTCAATGCACCGTGGTTGAGCAGTCCCGTCAGCCGATCTGTCTCGGCGCGAATCTCGACCGCCCGGTGGGTCTCGGCGTTGCGCAGCGCGATTGACAGGTGCGCCGCGAAAAGCTTCACGAGCTCGAACTCGTCCTCACTGAAGCGCGCCTCTGCGCCGAGGCGTTCGATGGTCAGAGTGCCGCGCGGACGGTCGGCGTCGCGCAATGGGGCCACGATCATCGCGCCCGCCTCTGGGTTGCCCGAGAAATGCCAGACGCGCTCGTCGGAGAGTTGGTCCTGGACCAGCTGCGCCTCACCGGTGCGCAGGACATCGCCACCGACACCCAGGTGGTCGGGCATCACGGCGGAGAGATAGCCGGCGGCGTCAGTGCCGTGGGCGAAGATCGGGCGCAGGACGCCCGCCTCTGGATCGTGCAGGTCCACGCAGATGTTGTCGACTTCGACGAGCGTCGTGAGCCGATCGGCGATTTCCCTGAGCAAGGTCTGCGTATCGAGCGTGCCCAGGATCGACTCCGTCACGCGCAAAAGCTCGCGCTGGCTGGAAACCTGGCGGGCGAGTGTCTCGGACTGGGCGCGCAGCCGCTCAGTGACATCGGCATTGGCCATCGCTTGGGCGGCTATCGACGCGTAGATCTCGAGCAGTCGCAGGTCGTCGGCGGTGAACTGGTCCAGGCCCAGCTTGGCGAGAACGATGACGCCGATGACGATGTCGTCGTAGAGCATGGGCGCGATCAGGAGCGACTCATCGAGGTCGTCTTCGGTCCCGGGGATGGTCCGCGCCCGCTTGTCGTGCGCCGCGTCGCCGACGTTCTGGGCCACCCCGAAGCGCGCCACCCAGCCGGTGATGCCTTGGCCCACCTGGAGGCGCAGCTGTTCGCTGTCTTCGGCCTCGTACTCGCCGATCTGGCCACGCCATGCGACCGGTTCGCAGCTCTCGTCGACGACGCGGTAGACCCGCGTGTTGTGGGTGTCGATCAGCTGCACCAGCTCGGCACAGATGGCCTGGCCGATCTCGGCGACGCTGCGCAGCCGGGTGAGTCGCGCGCCGAGCTGTTGAATCGACTGCAGCTGCGCCGTCCACTTGGCCATCTGGGTGTAGTCCTGCGCACTGCGCATCACCACCGCGCCGTGGCGGGCGATGCGCTCGAGCAGGGCGAGATCGCTCTCAGGCCACTGATGCTCTTCATCGTGGTACAGGCACAGGACTCCGAACGCGTCGCCCTCCAACATGAGCGGCGCCACGGCGATGGTGTTGAAGCCTTCGCGCCGGATGGCGGTGCGCAGCTCGAGATAGCGCGGGTCGTCGCTGGCGTCGGTCGCCGTCACGGCCCGCCGACTGGCCAGCGCCAAGTTGGTCAACGGCCGGCCCGTTGCGTGTTCGAGCACCTGGCAGTACTCGGCCGATAGGTTTCGCCTAACCTTCGCTTTGAACGAACCGTCGGCACCGGTTAGGAACACTCCGGCGCGTTGGGCGCCGAACGCCTGGACCGCGCGGTCGACAAGCTGCTCGAGCACGAGGTCAGGATCGAGTCGGCTGCTCATGTCGCTGTCGATCGACAGCAGCAGATCGGCCCGCTGCTCACGCCTACTGAGTCGTTCAAGCTGGGACGAAAGGGCAACGGCAACGTCCAGCTGCGCGGCCACCGCGGCCAGCAGCTGGGGCTCGTCGTGGCCGCGCGTCAAGGCGGTGCCCGCGAGAAGCACAACGCCGCCCGCGCTCTGGCCATCGCCGAAGGGCAGCGCCGCCTGGTAGGTGCCGTCGCGCCGGCGCGGCGTGGTCGTCAGGACGGCGTGGCGGCTGGTTGCGCGTGTGGCCAGCCGCTCGTCGGCCTGCATCGACCCGAAGACGTTGTGTGTCATTCCATCCCGCGCGACCAGAACCGCGCCGCTGTAGCCCTTCTCGATGCACAGCAGACCGATCATTGATTCCACACCGGAGCGTGGGTCTGCCGTACCCACGGCGAGCGCGGCCGCGCGGGTGAGCAGACCGTTGGTCGGGTTGCCGGAGCGACCGTTCGTGGCTGCCCCGGAGTGTCCGTTGGGGTGGCCATTGGCCATGCTGGCAACACCCGCCGACGAGTCAGGCAACACGGCGTTGGCGAGGTCAGTCTGGGCCAGAAATCGCGCGATCTCCTGGCGTGCATAACGCCGATCGCCACGGCGGTTGATGCGCAGGCAGGTCAGGACGCCCTGCTCTGTCCAGCTGCGCACGGTGTTGGGGTGAACGCCCAGCATCCGTGCGGCATCGCCGACGGTCAGAAGCTGTGCGTTGTTCGTGGCGGTCGTGGCGGGCTCCAATCGATGGAGGAAATGTCAAGAAGTACGATGATGAATAGGACCGCCCGAGCCTACCCAGCCGCACCTGACCCGCCATTGGCACAAAGGTCCCTGACGCCCCCGGACCCTCGTGCCGACAGGTCCAGCTGGTGTGGAAAAGTGCCCTTAGCGCCGGGGACTGGACCTGCCAATAGGCCGGGATGCTGGCCGGGACGTGGGCCGAGCCGTCAGGCGCACGTAGGCGAGTGTGGCCAAAGCGGCGCCAAGGCCGGCCCCCGCGACCGCCAGCAGGGCTAGTCCCGGCGCACCGACCAGCGGCGCGCCACCGCCGGCACGTGGGTCGGTTGGCACGCCGATGACCGTGCTCGGCTCGGGCGTTGGCAGGGCCGTTGGGCTGGCAGCAAGGACGGGCGCGGCAAGCGCGGTGGCCAGAACGGCCACGCCCACCGCCAGCGCCACCAACGCGAGGCCGCCGGCAATGAGCAGCGCCGCGGCCGCTACCCGCCGGCGCGCGCCGCTCGCCAGCAGACGCATTGCGGCCGGCCGATCGAGCGCGGTCACGATCAACGGCCGGCCGAGGCCCGCGGTCAGCGTTGGCTGGCCGTCGCGCATCTCGGGTTTGCCGCACACGCTGACCTGCTCGACGGCGGAGAGCTGTTCGATGGTGAGTCGCACGGGTGAGTCGGGATCAGCGCCGCTCGCCGCCGCAGCCATATCTGCCTGCAGCTCGGCGACGCGGCCGGTGGCGATGCGCGGGATCGCCACGAGGCCGTCGCGAAGCGCGTCCTGGTCGATCGCGACGAACTCCGAGCGCGACTCGACTCCGAACGGCACCGCTTCGCGCTCGTCGCGCACGGTCCGCCAGCGGTCCGGCGCGACCTGCACCTCGAGCCGGGTGCGCCGGAACACGAGCGGCCGGTCGTTATCGTCGGGGAATTCCTCGGTGCTGCTGATCCGGCCGCTCACGCGGACGTAGACGGCCGCACCGGCGGCCAGTTCCCGACACTCCTCGAGCGTCACCTCGCGCGCCGCGGAGAGCAGCCGGCCGATCCGGAATCGCGTGCCAAGCGAGCGCAGGAGCAGGAGCGCCACGACCAGGGCGGCCGCGCCCGCGGCGGCCAACACGATCGACCAGGGCATCGTGTCAGGGCCGGCCGCGCCGGGCATGGAAACACCCGGAGAAACCTTCACGAGGCGTGGACCTTGATGTGATCGCGGTCGCTAGCGTCGCTGCTGACCCCTCCGGGCTGAGCCCACCGTAGGCATGAAATCTATATGCGGTCAATGCAGTTTTCCACCGATTCGGTCGGCGTCGCCCGCACGTATCCACCGACTATCCACAGTTTCGTCGCCTATCCGCACCACTTTGCATCACGCCGCGCGGCCGCTTGCCGCGTCGAGGTAGACGTGGGCACCGCCGTAAGTGGTCAGGTCGAGCCGGCCGGCGATCAATGCCGCGTCGACGATCACGTCGCTGTGCGCCGCCCGCCAGGCGACCGCGCCGTCGCGGCGCAGCGCGATCGTCTCGATCTCGGTCTGGAGCAGGACGTGATCGAGCCGCGACGAGGCAATGACGGCCACGACGGGCGAGCCGCTCTTATGCGCCCAGGCGAGCGTGCCCGAGCGCGGCTCAAGCGCATACATCATGAATCCGTAGGCGACGAGCATCAGGCCCGCCTCGTCCCATAGGGCGCCGCGCGGCTCGTCGTAGATGGGCGACGCGAAGCGGGCTGTCCAACCGCCTACCGGCGACTCGACATGAAGTTCCATCCGGCACAGGTGGTCCGGGTCGGGATCGGCCAGCGGCCCGTGATCGGTCAGGGCCCCGATCGCCTCCGAGATCGCGAACAAATCCGGCCCGCCGCCGGTGCCCACCCAGCGGTAGCGGGCGGCGATGCCGCCCGGGTATTGGACGGAAAGCCGCTGTGCGTCTGCGCGCGGCGCGGTCACGCGCGGGCGGCGGTCAGGCGCTGCCGGCGTTCGCCGACAGCGGCCCCGTGACCGGCTCGCGCGCGGCGCTGATCGGGGTGACGACGGCGTTGGTCAGGATGCGCAGCGCTGTAGGCGTGACTGCAAAGACTGCGTTCGGGGTGCCGGCCGCGGCCCAGACAGTCTCGAAACGTGCCAGGTCGGGATCCATGAGGGTCCGGATTGCCGTGGTGTGGCCGAAGGGCGGGATGCCGCCAATCGCGAAGCCTGTCAGCTCACGCGCTTCAGCAGCTGTGGCGCGGCGCATGGTGGGCTCGGTCAATGCCGACGCCAATAGGCCGACATCAACGGTATTGGCACCACTCGCCAGCACCAGGCACGCTTGGATGCCGTTCGCGCCATCGGCCACGAAGACGAGGCTCTTTACGATCTGGCCCACCTCGGCGCCGACCGCAGCCGCAGCGTCTGCGGCCGTGTGGGTCGAGCGGTCGAACTCGCGCACCTCGAGCTGCACGCCCTTGCGTGCGGCAGCGTCGAGCACACGCTGGACCGCAGGATGGACAGGGGACATGTGGCCGAGTCTAGCGGGCGCCGCCCGGGGCGTAGAATTGCTGTCCAATCTCAATACGGGACAGGGGAGCGCCACCGAGGCGCTGAGAGTGCGGCCTGAGCCGCAGACCCTAGGAACCTGATCTGGTTCGTACCAGCGAAGGGAGTCCGCGACCGACCCCGGTCCCTCATCTCTGGAGGTCCGCGCGTGGTCGTCGCCCTGATAGTTGCCGACGGTGACGTGCCTGATCGAGCAGACGTAGATCGCCTGCTCGGCGGCGCGCCACAGTTGGTGATTGCCGCCGACGGCGGCGCGCTCAAGGCCGAGGCCATCGGCTACCCGGCGGGTGTCGTGGTTGGCGACGCCGACTCGCTCGATGCGGCGCAGGTGGAGCGCCTGCGCACGGCCGGCGCCGAAGTCGTCATTCACCCCGCGGCGAAGGACGAGAGTGACACCGAGCTCGCGCTGAACGAGGCGCTCACCCGTGGCGCGACGCGTGTCGTGATTGTCGGCGCGTTCGGCGGGGGACGGCTCGACCACACCCTCGCCAACATCCTGTTGGTGGCCTCGGAGCACCTGAAGGGCCGCGACATCTGCCTGGCCGACGGCGCGAGCACCTTGCGTGTCATGCACGACGACGAGCTCCTGCAAATCCTGGGCGCGCCCACCGACTACGTCTCGTTGCTGCCGCTGACCCGGCATGTCTCTGGCGTGACAACGGCGGGGCTGCGCTATGCCCTCACGGGGGGAATGCTTGAGCAGGGGCCTGCGCGCGGCCTTTCGAACGAGCTGACCGCGAGCAGCGCAACGATCCAGATCGGCCAGGGCCGACTTGCCGTGATCCACACCCGACGCACCGAGGTCGACGACAGATGACTCCCACGAATCGACCGACAGTTGTGACCATCGCAGTCGTTGCGGCGGTGGTCGTCATCGCGGTAGCCGCGCTATCCGGCGTGTTCACGACGCCCAACCCGGATGCGATCGGCACGCCCAGCCCGACACCGACCACGCCGCCGCCGCCGACGGAGCTGACTCTCATCACCCATGACTCGTTTGCCGTCACGCCCGAGTTGCTGGCGGTATTCGAGTCGGAAAACAACGCGACTGTCAAAGTGCTCCGCGCAGGCGACGCGGGCGCGATGGTCAATCAGGCCATCCTGACGAAAGACAATCCGCTCGCCGATGTTCTCTACGGCGTCGACAACACGTTCCTCTCGCGCGCCCTGGATGCAGGCATCTTCGAGCCGTATCACGCGACCGGTGTCGACTCTGTGCCTGCCGCCCTGCGACTCGACGCGCGCGAGCGGGTCACGCCGATCGACTACGGCGATGTGTGTCTCAACTACGACAAGGAGGCATTTGGCGACGCCGACCCCGCGCCGGGGACGCTCGATGATCTGACCAAGCCCGAATTCCGCGGCCAGCTCGTGGTCGAGGATCCGGGCACTTCTTCGCCCGGGCTGGCGTTCATGCTCGCGACGATCGCGCGTTTCGGCGAGAGCGGTGAGCACACATGGCTCGACTACTGGCGCGACCTCCGCGCCAACGACGTCGCGATCGTGTCGGGCTGGGAGGAGGCCTACCAGAGCACGTTCTCGGGTGGCTCGGGCACGGGCGATCGGCCGCTCGTCGTTTCGTACGCGACGAGTCCGGTGGCCGAGGTCTTCTACTCCGACCCACAACCCGCGGTCGCGCCGACTGCGGTGATCACCGATGGCTGCTTCCGCCAGGTCGAGTTCGCGGGCGTGCTCGCCGGTGCCAGGCAGCCCGAGTTGGCGAAGAAGTTCGTGGACTACATGCTCACCGCCGTCTTCCAGGCCGACATCCCGCTCAACATGTTCGTGTTCCCGGTCGTCCCGAATGCCGATGTACCGCAGGTCTTCACTGACTTCGCGGTCGCGGTCCCGGAGCCGCTCACCATGGCACCCGCCCAGATAGGTGCGAATCGCGAGCGCTGGTTGAACGAGTGGCAAGCCGCCGCGCGCTGACGATCGCCCTGGCGGCATTGCCGCTGGGGTTCATCGGGCTGTTCTTCGTCTTTCCGGTCGCGTCCATCCTGGTCCGCGGCCTGGCCCCGCATAGCGTGCTCGACCTGTCCGGACCGGTCGCGGTGCTGACGCGCCCCGAGACGCGCGACTTGGCGTGGTTCACGTTCTGGCAGGCGGCCATTTCTACTCTGCTGACCCTTGCCATTGGCCTGCCCGGCGCGTTCGTCCTGGCAAGGTTCGACTTTCGCGGCCGGCGCCTGCTCAACGCATTGGTGCTCGTGCCGTTCGTACTGCCAACCGTGGTTGTCGGGTCGGCGTTCCTCGCGTTGATCGGGCCGAACGGCGTAATAGGCCTGCGGCTCGACCACACGATCTGGGCGATCCTGGCTGCGCACGTGTTCTACAACTGTGCTGTCGTGCTGCGCGTCGTCGGCGGCGTTTGGGCGCAGCTCGATCCGCGGACAGAGGAGGTGGCACGAGTCCTTGGCGCGAGCCGCTGGGGCGCGTTCCGCGAGGTCACCTGGCCGCTGCTGAAGCCCGCCATTCTGTCCGCGTCTTCGATCGTCTTCCTTTTCACCTTCACGTCGTTCGGCGTGATCCTGATCCTGGGCGGCTATGGCTACGCCACGATCGAGGTCGCGGTCTATCGCGCGGCGGCGGTCCTGCTCGACCTGCCGGCCGCGGCCACCCTCGCGCTCCTGCAGCTCGGCTTCCTTGGCGTCCTGCTGGTCGTGTATTCGCGGCTCCAGGCTACCGCCGCGGTGAGCCAGCGCCTGTCCACGGCGCGGATCGCCGCGCGACGCCCAAGGGGCCGCGACGAGTGGACGTTCGTGGGCGCCACGGTCGGAGTCCTGATCCTCTTCCTTGGCCTGCCGCTCGCGGCCCTGGTTGAGCGAGCCCTTGCCGGCACTGCCGGTTACGGGCTCAGCAATTTCAGCGCACTCTTCGGTGAAAGCGCGCGCGGCGCCCTGTTCGTGCCGCCCATCGATGCGATCCGCAACTCGCTCGTCTTCGCCGCCGCGGCGACGGCCATCTGTGTGCCGCTCGGCCTGCTCGCGGCGGCGCTGATCGCCTACAGACGCGGCGCCCTGGCGACCGGGTTCGACGCGCTGCTGATGCTGCCGCTCGGCACGTCGGCGGTGATCGTCGGCTTCGGATTCCTCGTGTCGCTGGGCCAGCTGCCGATCGACCTGCGCGCTTCGCCAATCCTCATTCCCATCGCCCACGCGCTGGTCGCACTGCCGTTCGTGGTCCGAGCCACGGTCCCGTTGCTGCGCTCGATCGATGGTCGTCTCCGGGAATCTGCCGCGGTGCTGGGTGCGTCGCCGGCCAGGACATGGCGGATGGTCGACCTGCCGATGATCGGCCGGGCGCTGCTGGTCGGTGCTTCGTTCGCCTTCGCGGTCTCGCTGGGCGAATTCGGGGCCACGCTGTTCATCGTCCGACCGGACGCTCCGACAATGCCGATCGCGATCTTCCGGCTGCTCAGCCAGCCGGGCACACTCGCGTTTGGTCAGGCGATGGCCATGGCGACCGTACTGATGATCGTGACCGCGATCGCGGCGCTTGCCTTCGACCGGTTGCGCACCACCGCTGTCGGCGGCACGTGATGCTGAGCATCCACGACGTTCGGGTCGCCTATGGGACGACGATGGCGCTCGATGGGGTGAGCCTCGAGATCGGTGCTGCTGAACGTCTCGCCGTACTCGGACCGAGCGGCTCCGGCAAGTCGACGCTGCTGCGGGCGATCGCCGGCCTCGAGCCGCTGACCGCTGGTCGAATCGAATGGGCCGGCGCCGATGTCGCCGGCGTGCCGGTCCACCGACGCAACTTCGGGCTGATGTTCCAGGATTACGCGCTTTTTCCGCACCGCGACGTCGCCCGCAACGTCGCTTTCGGGCTCGAGACACGCGACATGCCTGCCGCCGAGCGGCGCAGGCGCGTCGACGAGGTGCTCGCTCTCGTGGGGCTGCCCGGCTACGGCGCGCGGCGCATCGATCAGCTGTCGGGCGGTGAGCAGCAGCGCGTCGCGCTGGCCCGGGCGCTCGCGCCGATGCCGCGCCTGCTCATGCTCGACGAGCCGCTCGGCGCTCTGGATCGCGCCCTCCGGACGCACCTCCTCGACGAGCTGACGGGGCTCTTCGCGCGCCTGGGTCTGCCGCTCATCTACGTGACGCACGACCAGGAAGAGGCGCTTGCCATGGGTGACCGCGTGGCTGTGCTCAACCAGGGGCGGCTCGAGACCGTCATGCCAGCGCGCGACCTATGGCGAGCGCCGCCGAACGAGTTCGTGGCGCGCTTCCTGGGCCTGACGAACGTGATTCCGATCGAGCCGGACGATGGCTCGCTCAGGACGCCCTGGGGCGACCTCCCAACGCCCGACTCACGGCCCGGAGGCGCAACCCGGTTCCTGATCCGGCCGGAGGCAGTGGCGCTCGATCCGGAGGGGCCGCTGAGTGGCGTAGTCCGCGCCGTTGTTTTCCGGGGCGACACGACGACGATCCTTGTCGCGCCAGCGGATGGCGACGGTCCGCAGCTGGAGGCCCACGTCCGGACCGCGGCAGGCGCGCCACCATCAATCGGTGAGTCGGTGTCCCTCCGGGTCGACCCCTCCGGCGTCCTCTTCCTGCCCTGAGCGCATAATCGGGCGATGGATCCGTCAGCCCCAACGAACATGCCCGGCGTCGGGGACGCCGCGCCCGACCTCACATTGCCCGACGACACCGGCGCCCAACGCGACCTCGCCGAGCGACGCGGCCATTGGACGGTGCTCTACTTCTATCCCAAGGACGACACGCCGGGCTGCACCACGGAGGCGTGCGAGTTCCGTGACATCAACTCCTCGATAAACGCGCATGACGCCGAGGTGTGGGGCGTGAGTGTCCTGGGCAGCGGCAGCAAGGCCGCGTTCAAGCGCAAGTTCGGCCTCAACTTCGTGCTCCTGGCCGACGCCGACCACGCCGTCGCCGAGCGCTACGGGACGTGGGTCGAAAAAGTCAACTACGGGCGCAAGTTCATGGGCGTTCAGCGCGCCACGTTCCTCGTCGATCCCGACGGGCGAATCGCTTACGTCTGGCCCAAAGTGAAGGCGCAGGGCCACGCGGCCGAGGTTCTCGCAGAGCTGGATGCCGCACAGGCCGCGCGCGCGGGGGTGCAAGTCGCGTAATGAGGCATCGTCCGTGGGGGGAGACGAACGATGCCTCGATCCGGATCATATATCGGCTTAAAGCGCTCGGAAAGTTGAAACTGAAATACAAGTTACACGTTGAAAGTGACTGACTCGAAGGGTGTTCCTGCGGAAGGGCTAACGGGCGCCCATGAAGAGCGGCCCGGCCGCGTCCTGGTGATCGTCGCCCATCCCGATGACGCCGATTTTGGCGTCGCCGGGACCCTCGCGCGCTGGATCCGGGCCGGCACCGTCGCCCGGATGGTGTGCTGCACCAGCGGCGATGCCGGCGCCGACGACGCCACGACCGACCCGCTCGCCCTGGCGCAGACGCGTGAGGCCGAACAGCGCGCGGCCGCGAAGGTCGTGGGCTATGAAGGTGTCGACTTCCTGCACCGGCCAGACGGTGCGCTCGAGAACGACCTGGCGTTGCGCGAGCAGCTCGTACGCATCATTCGCGGGTTCAAGCCCGACGCGGTCATGGCCATGGACCCGACGGTGATCATCCACGAGGACGGCTTCGTCCAGCACGTCGACCACCGCAACGCCGGCATGGCCGCGATCGACGCGGTTTATCCCGCGGCGCGTAACGCTATGGCGTTTCCCCACCTGGCGACGACCGAGGACCTCGCGCCGTGGGAGGTAAACCAGATGTACCTCTTCTTCACCGACAACCCGAATGCCTGGGTCGACATCAGCGACACGATCGACACCAAGGTCGCTGCCCTGCGCGAGCACGCCAGCCAGCTGCGCAAGCCGCAGGAGCTTGAGGGGATGCTGCGCGGTTGGGCGAAGGAGAACGGCGAGCGCATCGGCAGCGCGGCGGCCGAGCGGTTCCGCTGGCTGAAGCTCGGCTAATTACCGCCGAGTAGCTGGGGTCGTAGCCGGCCCCACATGTCCCACAGCTCGCCCAGGCGGGACGCGCGCGGACCGAGCACGTCGATCAATCGACCCAACGACAGATCGGGCGCAGCCGCGGCGAGCCAGGGCTCGACGAGCACCGTCGTGCCCTGCCACAAAGCGTCGATCGCCGCCTGACCGGCCGGCCGGCGCAGGGAGCGCGGGTCGTTGCCGGCGTGTTCCAGTGCCATGGCCAGCTCGCGTGGCCCGGGGGCGCGGCCGTCGCGCCAGCCCTCGCGCCCGTCGAAGGTGTAGCCCAGTCGGGCAAGGCTGATCGTGAACTGTCGGCCGCCGTCGGCTGAGAACTGGCTCCAGAAGGGATGCCCCTGTGGGAAGGCGAGGGCGTTGTCCTCGAGCGCACGGGCCGCAATCGCCTGGCGCAGCTCGAGCAGCAGGAGCTGCAGCCGGCCGGCCTCGACGCCGGTTTCCTCGGCCAAGCGCAGGGTCAGACCGAGCAGCGCCTGGCGGTCGCCGCGCAACAGCATCGAGATGGGTGCCGGTCCGGTCGCGCTCACGACGGTCGCGCCCGCTCGTGGCGCGGGGCCGGTTGGTCCGGTGGCCGGTCCGGAAGGGGGCCCGTAGCCAGGTGGCGCCGATACCGGGGAGCCCGTGGCGCGCGTCCCGGGCATGGCTGTATTCCGGGCTGTCGCGCCAACTTGGCGCGCGGCATCCTCTTCGCAGGCCGCAAGAGCGCGGCGTGCCTCAACGCACGTCACCTGGGCTGCCTCGGCCGAGATACGCGCCGCGTCGGCCGCGAGCTCGATCCCGGGAAGCGTGGCGGTGAGCTCACTGATCTGGCGCGCCACATCGGCCGCGCGGCGGTCGGCCAGCTCGAGTTGGCGGTTGAGGCGATTGATCTCGCGCAGCCACTCGCCGGCCGCGCCCTGGACGTCAGCATTGACTACGCCGTTCCTGGCGCGCGTGTAGGTCTCGTGGTAAGCGCGGCGCGCGTTCTCCTTGGCGTCGCTCAAGAGGCGCCGGTCGCGCACGCGCGCATCAGTGTCGCGCTGCGCCTGGACGCGCGCCAGCATCCGCTTGGCATCGCGCAGCCGCTGGACCTGGATCTGGGCGGCCTGGGCGAGGCGCTCCGCCTCCGCGCAGCGGTACTCGACGTCGGCCCGCGCCGGGCCACACGGGCCGCTGCCCAATGCCGGCGCCGGCGGGTAGGCAGGGGCTGGCGGCAGGCGCGCCGGGACGTCGACCATGGGCTGAGCCTAGGTGGCGCCAGATAGGGCGACAATGTGACCTGTGGAGCAGTTCAGGGGTACGGGCGGTGGAGCCGGGCGCCGCACATGCCGCCAACCGCGGCCGCTGCTACGATCACTCACGGTGGCAATCGAGCCCAGCCTGCCCCGAGAGGTCTGACCTACTTGGCCATCGATCCCAACCAGGAATTCCTGGTTCAGCCCGTCGACGCCTCCTGGCTTCAGTGCAACATCGAGTGCCAGGAAGCGTGCCCCGTCGGCACGAACTGTCGCGGCTACCTGAACCTCGCCGCTGAAGGTCGCTTCGAAGAGGGCTACATCCTCTCGCGTGAGCCGAACCCGGTCGCGGCGATGTGCGCCTACGTCTGCTCCGCGCCGTGCGAGCGGGCCTGCCGCCGCGGCGACATTGACCGGCCGCTCGCCATCCGCGCGATGAAGCGCTTCCTCGTCGAGTGGCACCAGGCAAGCGGCATCCCCGATGACATGCCCAACATCACGCCGCGCGACACGACGGTCGCGGTCATCGGTGCCGGCCCGGCGGGCGTGGCCGTTGCGCGCGAGCTGGCCGTCGCCGGACACCAGGTCACGGTCTTCGACGAGCTGCCCTATGGCGGCGGCACGATGCTCATCGGCGTCCCCGCCTTCCGACTCCCACGAGAAGCCATCGAGATGGATCTCAAGCTCGTGGAGCGGCTGGGGGTCAAGTTCCGCTACGGCGTCCGGGTCGGCCGCGACGTCACCTTCGAGCAGCTTCTGGAGCAGCACGACGCGATCGCAATCTGCGCGGGCGCAATGAATGCCGTCGCGCTTGATGTGCCCGGCGGTGACCTCGACGGCATCCAGTACGGCGTCGATTACATGAAGAAGGCCAACCTGGGAGAGCCCCTGACGGTCGGCCAGGACGTGGTCATCATCGGCGGCGGCTACACCGCGATGGACTGCTCGCGCACGAGCCTTCGCTACGGTGCCAAGAACGTGACCATCGCCTACCGGCGCACCCGCTCAGAGCTGGTCGTGGACGAAGAAGAGCTGGGCGAGACCGAGCGCGAAGGCGTGCGCATGGAGTTCCTCGTGAGCCCGGTCGAGGTCCTCGGCGACGAGAACGGCAAGGTCCGCGCGGTGAAGTTCATCCGCAACCGCCTGGGCGAGCCCGATGCAACCGGCCGCCGCGCGCCGGTGCCGATCGAGGGCAGCGAGTTCGAGATCAAGGCCGACACCGTCATCCCGGCTGTCAGCCAGGCCGCCGACAACACCTTCCTGCCGGTCGAGTCGAGCTTCGAGATCAATCGCGGCCGCGTCCGCGTCGACCCCGGCACGTACGCCACGAACGTGCGCGGCGTCTTTGCCTGCGGCGACTTCGTGACCGGCCCGACAACGCTTATCGAGGCCGCCGGCCACGGCAAGAAGTGCGCCTACGCAATCGATCGCTACCTTTCGGGCAGGCGCGAGGTCGATGTCGACGCCAACGTCCGCATCGTGTCCAGCTGGCGCCACGAGATGCCTGAGTTCTACGACGTGCTGCCGCGCGTCCACGTGCCCATGACCCAGGTCGCGGCGCGCATGCCCAGCGCAGATCCGCACGTCAACTTCACGACGCCGGTCGAGCGCGGCTACACCGCGCCGCAGGCGATCACCGAAAGCACGCGCTGCCTCATGTGCAACTACAACATCTGGTTCGACGGCTTCCGCTGCGTGCTCTGCGGCGCTTGCGCCGATGTCTGCCCCGAAGGCGTCATCCACATGATCGACATCAACCAGATGAAATCCGAGGGTGCGCTGCCTGAGCTCGTCGACGCGTACGGCTGGTCGGAGGGCGCGGCGATGGTGCTCGACGAGGAGCGGTGCATTCGCTGCGCATTGTGCGTCAAGCGATGTCCGTATGACGCCATTACGATGGAGCGGTTCGAGCTCCAGGAGATCAGCTCCGACGGTCGGCTGTACAAAGAGAGCTACCGTGACACCCAGCTTGGTCTGGCAGGCATCGGCAACGGCGCCGAGGCGGGAGGTTACGTTCGTTGAGAGGGTTCTTCGAGCGCGTGGACGTGGCGCTGCGGCGCAGCGCGCTGTGGCGCTCCCTCTTCCGTCAGCCGTATCCCACGGACGAGCGATCGCGTGCGTACGCGGTCATGAACAACGTCTTTCTCCACCTGCACCCGGTGCGCGTCCGCCAGCACGCGGTCAAGTTCGCCTACACGTTCTGCCTGGGTGGCCTGTCGTTCTTCTTCTTCCTGGTGCTCACCGTGACCGGCGTGTTCCTGATGTTCTTCTACGTGCCGTCATCGACGAGCGCCTACGACGACATCCTGCGCATCCAGGCTGAGGTTCCATTCGGTCTGCTGACGCGCAACATCCACCGCTGGGCGGCGCACCTCATGGTGTTCTTCGTCTTCCTGCACATGATGCGGGTCTTCTACCACGGGGCCTACAAGCCGCCGCGTGAGTTCAACTGGGTGATCGGAACGCTGCTGCTGTTCTTCACGATCGCGCTTTCGTTCACTGGCTATCTGCTGCCGTGGGACCAGATCGCCTTCTGGGCCGTGACGATCGGCGACAACATCGCCTCGTACGTGCCGCTTGTCGCTCGGCCCTCGCAGCTGCTCATCTTCGGCGGCATCGAGGTGTCGCAGAACACCTTGCTGCGCTTCTATGTTCTCCACGTGATCCTGTTGCCGCTCACTGCCGCGGTGTTCCTGGCCGTCCACTTCTGGCGGATCAGGAAAGACGGCGGCATCAGCGGGCCGCTCTAGAGATATGACCGACCGATGACGGACGAGAAGAAATCCAACCTGCCCGCACCGGCCACGCCGGCCTCGGCCGCGCCGGCTGAGAAGACGCGCTCGACGCTGCCCGCGGCGCCGCCCGAGCGGCGCACTACGGAGATCGACAAGCAGCGCGTGCCAATGGCCGCGAAGCCGTACCGCCTGCTGGCGCTGGTCAAGCAGGATGCGGTCGTTCGCGTACAGAAGGAACCCGACGACACGGTCATGACCTGGCCGCACCTGCTGTCGATCGAGTTCTTCGCCGCGGCGGTCATGAGCGTCTTCCTGCTGATGATGGGTCTGTTCGTGAATGCGCCGCTCGAGGAGCTCGCCAACCCCATCGCCACGCCTGCCGTTGCCAAGGCGCCGTGGTACCTGGTCGGCATCCAGGAGCTGCTCGCCTACTTCCACCCCACGGTCGCGGGCGCGATCCCCATCCTGTCGATCTTCATCGCGATCGGCGCGATTCCGTACATGGATCGCGGACCGCGCGGCGACGGCGGCTCGTCCCGTCCCGCCGATCGCAAGCTGGGCATCGTGATCTTCACGTTGTTCTGCGCCGCCGGGTTGTTCATTACGTTCTTGGGCGCGTTCTTCCGCGGCCCGGGCTACGGCTACACGGTGCCGTGGGAAAACGGCCTGTGGTTCGCCCTGTAATGGGTAATTGGAAGCTCGCCCGCTGGCAGGAGCCGCGCACGCTCACGCGCGACGTGCTGCGCGAGATGCGCCAGGGCCGGCCTGCCGGGCTGTCGCGGCGAACGCTGATTCGGCGGTCGATCGGTGCCGGTGTCGGTCTGTGGCTGCTCGAAGTCACCGGCGGCCTGCTCGGCTTCCTGTGGCCCAACCTGTCGAAGGGTTTCGGGGGGCTGATCGAGCTCGGTGACATGGTCGTTGTCGGCGACAACCAGGCGGTGCGCGGCGCGACCCTCCAGGACGGTGCCCCGTCTTACATCTCGCAGGCGCGCTGCTACGTCCAGCTGATCGATCCATCGCGCGGCTTCGCCGACGGCACGTCGACGGACGGCGAGGGTCTCAACACCAACGTGCGCACGCTATATCAGCGCTGTCCGCACCTCGGCTGCAAGCCCAACTTCTGCACGACCAACTACTGGTTCGAGTGCCCGTGCCACGGCTCGCGCTATGACCGGCTCGGCATCAAGATCCGCGAGCTCGGCCCGGCGCCGCGCTCGCTCGACCGTTTCGCTCACACCATCGAAGGCGGCGTGCTGACGGTCGACACATCCAAGATCACCCTGGGCCCGCTGCCTGTACCGCTCGGCCAGCCCGGACTCATCCCGCCGCGCTCGCCGCAGGGCTGTATCTAATGGTGGACGACCGCAACCTCGTGCCACGGCCGGACGAACCGGCGGGCGCGGTAACGCCACGCGAGCCCGACGTCCCCACCGCATCCGCTTCGGCCGCCGTGCGCTTTTCCGCCGGCGAGCAGGCACACACGGTTGGCCTGACCGAGGGGCGCGCGACCCAGATCGTCAAGCAGAGCGGCAACGCGCGGATGATTGCCTTCCTCGCGGCGCTGCTGATCGTGCTCTTCATCCCGCTCTATTGGCTCTATGACATCGGCCTGCCGGTCGTTGGTTTCGGCGGGCGGCTCGACTCCGAGACAGAGGACCAGTACGTCACCGACGTCTCGCGCGGCTACGCGCTGTTCCTGGCCAACTGCGCGCGCTGCCATGGCCCGCTGGGCCAGGGCGGCGTCGGCCCGCCGCTCAACGACCAGGCCAAGCTCTACAACGTCTTGACCACCACGGGCGCGTCAGGCAACGGCCATCTCAACCCCGACTACATCCGCTCGGTCCTCACTGAAGGCGGGCGCATCGTCTGTGGCGATCCCAACAGCGTCATGCCCGCCTGGCTCCAGCCCAAGGGCCCGCTCAACTACCGCGAAGTCGAAGACATCATCAAGTTCATCACCGCGAGCAAGGACACGAAGTTCGTCTACCAGCCGCAGCACGTACTGCCCCCGGAGACGATCCCGCCGCCGCTCGACGTGGAAGGCTGGCGCGACCCGAGCTATTCGCCGCCGCCCGACGCGACGCCTGTTCCTGCCTGCTGGCGCGCCACACCATCCGGCACGGCCGCGCCGGGCACGCCCGCCCCGGTGACGAGCCCGGGCACCGCTGAGAACCCACGGGCCATCGAGATCCACGCCAACGCCCAGCTGCAATGGGTCGACGCGAGTGGCGCGCCCATCACGCAGATCGCCGTCGTCCAGGGCGAGACGATCGAGTTCGACATCACAAACGACGCCGGCAGCAACCACAACTTCCACATCGGCCCCGCGGCGGAGCTGCCCACGGCGCCCGAGAACACCGAGCTGCCGGGCGTGCCTCCCTTCGAGAGCGGCACGCAGAAGTTCACCTGGACGGTCGCGAACGTGCCCGACCAGCCGCAATTCGCCTGCACCATGCAGGGTCACTACCAGGACATGCACGGCGACATCGTCGTGCAGCAGCCAGGCGGCAGTGGAGCATCACCGGGGGCCTCTCCGGCCGCGTCCCCGGCCGCCTCGCCTGCCGCCTCGCCGAGCGCGACACCGTAATGGCCCAGTACGCGCTGCCGCCGGGAGCGGTCCGTCGGCGGACGGCCTTTGGTCTGCTCGACGCCGATGGCTGGTCGTGGGCCACGATCAAGGCCACCTTCTGGTTCCTGCTGGCCATCTTCCTGCTGGGCTATGTGCCCGACCGGGCGTATTACCTGACGGTCCAACCCACGCTCGATCTTGGCTTCAACGCGATCAGCCCGGTCAATCTGTGCCCCGGCGAGAACGACCGTGGCGCGCGCAAGCTGCCCTGTCCGGCGCCGGCCGGCGCGATCATCCCGTGGGATGCCAGCCCGCCTGAGCTGGCACTGCCCGAAGGCCGCACGGGGGCGGTCGTCTACACGAGCGGCACGACCATGTACCTGATCGGCGGCGAGACCGCTGCCGGACCCACGGGCAGCGTCGTCTCGACCGAGGTCCGCGAAGACGGCAACCTCGCGATATGGGGGGCCGCGCCAGAGCTACCGGCACCCCGCAGCCACGCCGTGATCCTCAACCTCGCTGGCGTGCCATACGTGATAGGTGGCCTGGACGCGGGTGGGCAACCCACGCAAACGGTTTATCAGGGCACGATCGAGAAGGGTGTACTCACCGGCTGGACCGAGTCGACCGTTCTCGGCTTGCCGGTGGCAGTGAGTGATGCCGTCGGCACCTCTACCGCCAGCGGGCTATACCTGTTCGGTGGTCGCACCCCGGACGGTCTGTCGGACAAGGTCTGGTACAGCGCCCTTGACGCCGCGACATCCAAGCTCACGAAGTGGACCGAGCTGACGGAGCTCGTCTTGCCCGAGCCGCGCGCCGAGGCAACCGCCGCGAACACCGGTGGAGCGGTCTACGTCCTGGGCGGTGTTGGGCCGGGCGGCACGACCAACTTGGTCTATTACCTGGGCCTCGACACAAAGGGCCACCCCGCGCTCAGCACCAAGACCAACCGTCCCAACGGCTGGGGCATGTCGGTCGGCCAGTCAGCTTCAGCGGCCCTGCCCGTGCCGCGTGCCGGTGCGACGACGTTCGTCAACTCGGGCGCCATCTGGGTCATCGGCGGCCGCGGCCCCGACCAGAAAGCGACCAACACCGCTTACTGGGCCGTGCCCAACTCGAGTGACGGGACAATCTCGAAGTGGTCGCAGCTCGATGCCACGAACCTGCTCGAGCCGCGGACCGGATCCACCGCCGCACCCATCGGCCAGCACGTGTTCCTGACCGGCGGCTCGAACGACAGCGGGCTCCTCGCGACCTCGTTGCGCGCCGACCTGGCACCGCAGACGCCGTTCTTCCGCCTGGGGCTGTTCGGGATCACCGTCCCCGCACTGTCGATCAAGGGTGAGATCGGCCAGCAGCTGGGCTACATCGTCGCGGGGTCGGCTGCGATCGGGGATCTTTTCCTGCTGAGCGCGGTGGGCGGGATGTACTCGCACAAGCCCGAGACGTTCCGCGTCGTCCGCTTCATGACGCGCGGCCGCTTCCGGCCGCCGCCACAGGACGACTACGCGCCCTAATCCGTTCGCTTAGGCGCGGCCACCCTCGCCGCCCTGGCCCAGCTCACTCAACGGCTGGCGTGAGTCGAAGCCCTTGTCCACCTCGTGCCACCAATTGATAGCGTCTCCCTCGCCGAGTCGCCAGCACAGCCAGATGGGCCGGCCGCTGGCGAGGGCCGGGAAGTCGATCAGCCCGGTGTTGATGTCGCGCAAGGTGATGCCCAGGTCGTCGATCTGATTGACCGCGTCCTGCATGCGCCGCACGGCGTGGCGTTGCTCGCGCTCCATCTCGGCCAGCTGCTCGGCGTGCTCGGCCGAGCCGTTCGACTTCTGGCCGCGCTCGATCTGCGGTTGCAGCTCGGCCACGTGGTCGCGGTCGGCCTTGAGCTGCTCGAGCAGCGGCTCAACGTCGGCCAGCCGCGCGTTGGCCTCATCGATCGCAAAGTAGCGCGCCATGAGCCGATTCTCGCACTAGCCTGCAGCGAGGACCAACCAAAGCGCCCCGGCCGGCATCAATTCAGGTGTAACCCGGGTGGCACGTAGGGGAGGCGATGGATCGCGAGCTCCTGCTCAGAGCGCGCTCGGGCGATCGGGAGGCCTTCGAATTGGTCGTTGTCGCCAAAGCTGAACCGTTGTTCCGGACCGCGCTCGCGATCTTGGGCAACGAGGCGGATGCGCGTGACGCGGTCCAGGAGTCGTTCGTTCACGCCTGGCGCGGCTTCAGCGGGCTCCGCGATCCGGAGCGCTTCGACGCCTGGCTGGGCCGCATCCTCATCAACCAGTGCCGCATGGCGCTCCGCCACCGCGGACGGGTGCGCGAGATCCAGATGCCCGATTCAGCCGATTCGATCTACGCCCAGCCGGCCACCGATTCACCCGCTGCAACATCAGACTTCGACGTTGCCTTCAACCGACTCTCGGCCGACCAGCGCTCGCTGCTGGTGCTGCACCATCTGCATGGCTACGACGTGCGTGAGATCGGAGGGTGGCTGGGCATCCCTTCTGGAACAGTGAAGTGGCGCCTCTCCCGGGCGCGCAAGGCGCTCGCCGCGGAGCTCGAGCGATGAACGACGACATGTTGGCTGCCGAGCTGCGCCGCCGGGCCGACGCCGCGCATGTCGCACCTGACTGGCCGCGCCGTGTCATGTTGCCCGCCGTCCGCGAAGAGATCGAAACGCGTCCTCAACGCGTCCCAAGCTCTTCCTGGGTGCCGCGGCTAGGTGTCGCCGCGCTCGTTACCGCGCTGCTCGTCCTTGTGGTTGCCCTCCCGCGTCTCGGCCCACAGCCGCCCGCCGCAAGTCCGACGCCAGCCGACGACGGAGTGTTAAGCACGTCCGAGTTCGCTGGATTGGTCGCGCACGGCCAACTGCGCGGCCAGACCGTTCTCGTCCAAGGACGTATCACGGTTGGCGACGTTTTCAGCCGCGCGAACACGTGCACACCGCCAACCGGTACATGTTCCCTCGGTGTGCTTGAGGGCGCACAGCCGCCGCTGGGCGTGGAGGCTCGTTACACGCCCACGACTGAGGCGCCTGGCTCTGGTTCTTGGGAGGCCCTGGACGGCGGCCGCGACTACCACTTCCCGACGCCACCGATTGATGGCGTGCTCGCCCTGAGGGTGCTGGGTGAAGCAGAGGTGGAATTCGTCGGCCTTGTCCACGAGACCGCGACTGGCGACGACTGGACGGTGGCGGACGCCTCGGACCTGGATCCAACTACCCTCGGCCCTGACGCAGCCGTCCTCGTCCGCGGATATCTCGTCGACACCTCACGGCCAGGTCAATTTGTCGATATCGACTGCACCTTCAACCCGCACCCAGTCATCCCCGGCTTGCCGAATCGCTACTGCAAGAACACCGACTTCCTCAGCAGCCTGTCTCCAAACACAGACTTTGGCCCGAACCCCGACCGCCTTAGGGTGCAGGTTGGGGCCGCAGACCGCTTTGCTTCCAATTTCCAGGGTCGCGAGGCGCTTTACGCGATCTCGCCGCGCCTCTACGGCGGCTGCGACGATGGCTCGCCACCACCTTGCTGGCTCTGGGACACCGTCGCCCGCATCGATTCCCCTCCGTTTCCATCCCCACCACCAGCACCCTCACCGACGAGCGCACCCATCAGCCGTGAACTCGATTGCCAACTGTTGGCTCCCAAGGTCATCGACGAAACGGGGTTAGTCACCGACTGCGGGGCCTCTCAGAATCCCGGAGACTCGATTCCGTTCGCTATCTCCAATCCGGAGGGCGATGTGGCGTTGCTCGAGATCAGTTATTCGAGTGTGCCGGCCTGCGATGGCCCTGACATCCTCACGTTGACGGGGAGCGCAACTGGATATGACTTGGTCGCCCGGTACACGCGGGCCATCAGGCTGTGCGATGGCGTTGTCTTCGAGACGCACATCTTCCTGCAGGTGGCCCATTCGATCCACGCGGATCAGGTAGTCGTGCGCCACGAGCGCGAGATACATGCCACGTCGCCATCGCCTGCCCCGACCTCTTCCGGGGTTACCTTCGAATGCCCACCGACTGGGCGTGCCGACAATGCGTCGTTGCATCCCACGATCGTTGACTACACGGGCCTTGTGGTGGGGTGCGAAGTCCCGCAGAAGAGCACGTTCGCTAGTCACGACTCAGACGTGTTCAGGTTCGGCAATCCTGGAAATCGGATGACCGAACTGCAGATCGAGTGGGGGAGCGATCCCTGTGGCGCGGCTATCGAAATCACGTTGCGGGAATCAGGCAACGGAATCGCCGTTGAAGGCCGCAGCACATATGAGGGCGACTACTGCATCTTGCCGCTGGTCCTACATATGATCCGTCTGGAGCTCGGCGCTCCGATTGACGCCTCGGCGGTGACTTTCCACTGGCAATGAACCAGGTCGCGCCCCTACTGGCGATAGTGATCCTGCTTGCGGGCTGTGCGACGGGGCCGTTGCCCACGGCGACTCAGCCCACACCGTCGACGGTGCCTTCGCCGGCGCCGACCACCGAGCCCAGTCCGAGTTCCAGCCCGGGCCCGTGGGTGGCCTGCGGCACGCAGGTCCAGGTTGGCGATAGCACCGGTCGGCTTCAGAGCTGCGAGGACATCGGACCGATCGAGATCGACCGAGCCTCGCCGCACGTGATGAACGAGCCGTCCGACCCATCACGGATGCGCATCTGGTGGGCGGCGCAGTCATGCGTCAGCACATGGTGGATCGACATCCACGATGGCGCGAATGCGGTCGTCATCGACATCGAGGACGGCGAGCACCTGAGCTGCCCCAGCGAATCCGTCGACAGAGCCGTCACCCTCAGCTTCCGGCCAATGGTCCACCTGCGCGAGGTGATCCAGCTGCACAACGGCTTGCCCGTAATCTCAATGTGGCCGGTGCGCACGCCAACGCCACCGACGCAACGAGCCACGTATCCCTCGACTCCCTCGTCGATCCAGTTCGGCCGCTGGGAGCTGGCCCACGGCGAGAATCTGACCCGCAACACGACCGAGATCGATGTGGTCGTCTTCGAGCAGGCGTGTGCCAGCGGGCAGAGCCCGGAAGGTCGGATCCTCGAACCATTTCTTGCCTACAGCGAAACCGGCGTCTCGATCGCCTTCGCCATTTGGTCGCTGGCAGGGGTGCAGACGTGCGAGCCGGGGCCGGGCGTGCCCTACTCGGTGCACTTGAGCGAGCCACTCGGCCGGCGTCACCTCCAGGACGGCGCCCGCATCATCGAGAGTTGGGGCTTCTTTAGGCACGATTGCCCGTTCAGGAGTTCACAGAACGGCTGCTAGGATTTCGGCCATGAAGCTCGCACAGCGCATGGTCGGGATCGGGACGGAGACCGCTTTCGAGGCCGCCGGCAAGGCCCGCGCCTGGGAAGCCCAGGGTCACGACGTGATCCACCTCGAGGTCGGTGAGCCCGACTTCGACACTCCGGTCAACATCCGCAACGCCGCCAAGAAAGCGCTCGACGACGGCTTCACGCACTACCCGCCGCCGCTCGGCCTGCCAGTGCTGCGCGAGGCGATCGCGAAGGACTCCACGTCACGACGCGGCTTCCAGGTCGAGCCGGGCAATGTCGTGGTCACACCGGGCGCCAAGCCGGTCATGTTCTACGCCCTGCTGGCGCTGATCGACGCGGGTGACGAGGTCATCTACCCCGACCCCGGTTTCCCCATCTACGAGTCGATGACGCGCTACGCCGGGGGCACGCCCGTCCCGCTGCGCCTCTCCGAGGACAAGGACTTCCGCTTCGACCCCGATGAGCTGCGCTCTCTCGTAACGCCCAAGACGAAGCTGATCATCTTCAACTCGCCCCACAACCCCACCGGCGGCGTGCTGACGATGTCCGATCTCGAGGCGATTGCCGAGGTCGCGCGCGAGCACGACATCGTCGTCATGGCCGACGAGATCTACGGCCGCCTGGTCTACCAGGGCGAGCACCACTCGATCGCCAAGCTGCCGGGGATGGCCGAGCGCACGATCATCCTCGACGGCTTCTCCAAGTCGTACGCCATGACCGGCTGGCGCATGGGCTACGCGATCGTGCCGCCCACGCTCGTCGACGCGTACAGCAAGCTGATCATCAACAGCGTCAGCGGCACGAGCGCCTTCCAGCAGGTCGCGGCGGCGGAAGCACTCAATGGTCCGCAGGATTCGGTCGACGCGATGGCCGCCGAGTTCCGCGCCCGGCGCGACCTCGTCGTCGAGGGCCTCAACAAGATCCCCGGCGTGCGTTGCCGGATGCCCAGTGGCGCGTTCTACGCGTTCCCCAACATCGGCGGCACGGGGATGACCGGCTCGGTTCTCGCCGAGAAGCTCCTCTACGAGGCCGGCGTGTGCGTCCTGAGCGGTACCGCGTTCGGCAAGGTCTGCCCCGACCACATCCGCATCAGCTACGCGAACTCGCAGCCCAACCTGCGCCGCGCGCTCGAGCGGTTCGAGGAGCTCGTCGCAAAGACGCCGGCCGGCGCGACCGCCTAGCCTCCGACTCGGCTGGCTGGCACCGATTTGACGCCAGCCTCCTAGTCGGCCTTCGGAATGCCAGTCGCAGCACTTGCCGTCGCGCTGGGCGCGGCCGTCATCCACGCCCTGTGGAACATGGTCATCGCCCGCAGCCCCGACAACCAGGCCACCACCGCGGTCGCCATCGCTTGCGGAGTGCTGGTGGCGCTGCCATTCGCAGTACTGCGCTGGAACGTCCAGCCCGAGGCGTGGCCGTGGATCGTCGCGTCATCCGTCCTGGAGCTGATCTATTTCTATCTGCTGACCACCGCCTACCGGCGCGCGGAGATGAGCCTCATCTATCCGATCGCGCGCGGCATGGCGCCGGTCATCGTGTTGATCGTCTCGATCGCGTTCGGCGTTGCCTCCACGCCCACCCAGGCGGCCGGCGTGGCCCTGGTCGGGTTCGGCGTGGTCCTTGTACGGGGGTTGCGCGGCACGGCACGCTGGTCGGACGTGGCCCTGGCCCTGTCGGTGGCCACCGCGATCGCCGGCTACACGCTCATGGACAAGCAAGGCGTGCGCTACGCCGATCCGATCACGTACCTCTTCCTGATCCTGGTCGCGCCGGCGGTCGGCGGTGTGCTGTTCGTGGCGGCCCGCGGCGGCTGGGGGCGCATCCGAAGGGCAATCAACTGGCAACCGGTCGCCGCGGGCATCGGCACCACGGCTTCGTATGGCCTCGTACTCGTGGCGCTGAGCCTGGCTCCCGCGGCCAGCGTCGCCGCGGTGCGCGAGGTCGGGGTTGTGTTCGCTGTTTTCCTGGGCGCCGTGATCCTCAAGGAACCGGTCGGTCCGAGCCGGTGGACCGGTGCCCTCGTCGTCGCTGCGGGAGTCGGCCTGGTCGTCCTCGGCTGAGGTTAGCTACGGTGCTCGACTCCGCCGGCAATCTCGCCGCGCCACGCGCCCGTCTCGGCGCCGCGGCCCTCGATGAAGTCCTTGAAACGTTTCAGATCGCCCTCGACCTGGCGGTCGTCGAAGCCGAGCGAGTCGCCGGCCTTCTCGATCGCACCTTCAGGCTCCCATTCCATCGTCACCATCACCCGCGTGGTTCCCCGCGCCACTTCCTGAAACGTGATCCGACCGGAGTTGCGTGCGCCCGTAATTGAGCGCCACGCGACCGATTGGTCGGGCTCCTGCTCGTATATCTCGGCGGTCCAGCGTCGCTCATGTCCGGCGATATCGGCCGTCCACTCGAGCGTTTTGTCGTCGACCTGGTCGACGCGCTTGACGGCCTCCATGAACTGCGGGAATGCCTCGAACTGCGTCCACTGGTTATAGGCCGTGCTCAGCGGCACGTTGACTTCGATAGAGCGTTCGATCTTTGCCATGCGCCGACCCTAGCCGCGCGCCGGGTCAGGCCGACTCAGCCGCCGGGCGCGTCACGTTGCAGGGCGGTTTCAGCGATCGACGACCGCGAGGCGCCGGGTGAAGGCCCAGCGGTAGAGGCCGATCACCCCGGCAACAACGAGTGCCGCGCCAAGGACGTTCGCCGCGTTGAGCGGACCTGTTGTCGTCGTGAGCCACCAGATGAGAGCTTGATTGAGTCCAAGCGGCCAATCACCTGTGAAGCTGTACACGACCGGCAGCACCAGCGTTTCGGCGGCTCCTCCGATCAGGAAGGCCGCGCTGGCCAGCAATGAGCGCGACCACCACGCCAGGCCGCCAAACAGGATCGCAGCAGCCGCGATCGCCACGGTTCCAAATGTTCCCAGCCACACGAAGCTGCCGATGTTGAATGTCGCCAATGCCTCGGCCCGTCCGCGAGCCAGCACGGCCGCATCCAGCCAGGTCAAGATCGCAAAGACGAGTGCGGCGACAAGAACCGCGCCAACCCCGCGAGTTCGAGGTGACATGAGCCCTCCTCTTAGTGGGCGGCGGCGGCCTCGGCGAGCTCGCGAACGCGCGCGAGCCGGACCTGGCGGTCGCTCACGAACCGCTGGATGGCCTCGAGGATGTGCGTTTGACCGAGGTGCGCCTCGTCGATTACCTCGTCGACGGTTCCGCCGGTGCGCCAGCGATCGTCCCAGTCAGACGTCAGCGAGTAATCGCGCGCGATGGGGCCACCGATCCAGTGGCGCATCGTCTGCCACGCGCGGTTCGTCACGGCCATGCCGTCCCAGCGGTCGCCGAGCGACGCGACGGACTCGCGATACGCCTCATCCTGCATGGCGAACAGCTGCGGCGAAGCGCAGACGACGATCTTGACGTTGAGGCCCAGCTCATCGAGCTTGGGCAGGAGCTTGATCACGTTGGCGGTCGTGGTGGTGCCCTGGACGAAGACCGTACCGCCGTGCGGCTGGCCGGCCTTGAATTCGCGCATGACGTAGGCCCCGCGGGCCGCCTCGAAGTGCGACGGCATGCCCAGCGCAGCCCTGTCCGGGATCTCCACCGCGGGCCGCGTGAGGTGCAGCGCGACGATCGGCACGTCGGTCGCGAGCGCGGCCGCGAGCAGCACCGGCACCTCGTTGTATTCCCACGGATGAAGATCGATCACGTGGCCTTCGGGGAAGAGCTGGGTGACCGCCGTCTCGAATATGCCGAAGTGGGTGCGCGAGTCCTCGGCCGTTTCCGGGCCGGCGTGACCGGCGATCCAGAGCACCTTGCCGAGCTTCAGCTCGCAGTCCTGCGCCAGCTGGCTGAACAGGCGCATGGGGCCGTATTTGAGGTACGAGAAAGAGCCGTACGTCGAGCACGTGCCCCAGAAGCCGTTGAAGTCATCGAATGGGTTGGCGGCCATGTTGACCGTCGCCATGCCCACGGCGAGACCGGCGTTGGTGAACTCGGTGATCTGCGTGGGTAGGACCGTGCCGCGCGGATTGGTGTCGCGCTCGTACCAGCCCCAGCCCGGGAGATCGCCGAAGTCCTTGCCAAAGCCGGCCAGATTGGTCGACTCGGCGAGGTCGGCTGAGGCACCGATGAACAGCGGTCGGCCGTACTCCGCCTTGGCATAGGCATTCACCCACGCCCCCCAATTGCCGAGCGCGGCGCGGTTAGGCTGCTTGTCGCCGGGCTGCTTCCACAGGTCGGCCGGGTACTGCTTGGCATCCAGGATCTTCTGGTCGCTGTAGATCGACGCGCCCTTGCCACCGATGTTGAGGCCGTCGACCTCCTGCGGCACGGTGGCCGCCACTTCGAGCAGCCGATCGCTCAGCCAGGTGACAAGTGCCGGATCGTTGCGCAGGACGCTGAAGGTGGCTTGGAAGTTGGCGCGCGCCTGGGCGTCGCGCGCATCGTTGTCGGCGGGCGCGGCCTCGTCCATGCCTTCATATGTGATGCCGTACTTCGCGGCGAACTCCTTACGCACGGCCCAGAATTCGGGCGCGTTCATCGGCCAGGGCGTGCCATGGCTCTTGAAGTCGTACTTGCCGTAGCCGCGGCCCTTGCGCGTCTTGAACCACGCAACGGACGGAACCTTGGAAGGGTTCGCGCCGCGCGCCACTTCGAGGACCGCCTGCGTGACCGGCCCCCACTCGGAGCCCTCTTCGGTGCCGTTGACGCGCCAGCCGTAGGGCACGAACCAGTCTTCGGGCGTGCCATAAACGACGGACGAAAGTGGCCGCTCGTCGATGCCGTAGTCGTTCCAGTCGAGCAGGAACACAAGGTTGTTCAGCCCGAGGCCCCAGGCGGTGTGGCGTGTTTCGTGGGCGGCGCCAGGGGTCAGCCCACCCTCGCCCTCCAGGACGAAGACCTTGACCTCGTCCGCCCCGGCGTGCTTGAGCGCGAGCGCCTCGCCCGCGGCGGGCGGCATGCCGTGACCCGACGGGCCGGTGTTGAACTTCAGGAACAGCGTCTTGCCTTCCATCTCGGCGTGGCCCGGCAGCCCGCCGCGACGGCGCAACTTCAGGAGCTGCTCCCAGGTGAGCGCCCAGCGGCCGTTATCTGGGAATGCAAACTGTGCGTCACCATCACGCTCATGGCGCGCGCGCAGCGCCTCGTTCATCACCGCCAGCGTGGCGTAGACGAGCGGCACGGTGTGCCCAGCGCTGAGCACGAAGCGGTCGCCGAACGGCAGCCACGGCCGCCGCACGTCCCAGCGCATCGCCCCTGAAAGCAGCAGCGCGACCATCTGGTGGACCTTGGAGCGCGATCCACCGGGATGGCCGCTCTGGCGGTAGTTGAGCATCAGGTCGATGCACGAGTCGATCAGGTCCTTGACCACTTCCCAGCGCGCGAAATCGGCCTCGGAAGCGCGGAATAGGGCGTCGATGTCGGTCGGCATGTCCGTGGGCTTATCCGTCAGCACCATCTCACGCGGGATGCTACACGGGCAATCGCGGCCTTCCCGGAGCGCCCAGGGCAAAAACAAACGCGGCCGGCTTGCGCCGACCGCGTCGCTCTCTCGACGGGCTTGTGTCGAGACTTGATTTCAGTGGCTGATGCCCGTGTGGATGTAGCCAAAGACGCGCATGCCGATTCCGTTGACCGCGTGACTCCGCACACCCAATCTTGGGTTGAGCGCGCTGATCGCGCGCCCATTGCCGATGTAGATGCCGGAGTGGTGGATCTTGCCGTGCTTGCCCCAGATGATGACATCGCCAATCTGCGGGTTGCTCCGGGTGATCTTGTGGTGCCTCGTGGCCCAGACGAAGTAGTGGGTCACTGTGCCCCGCACGCCGCCGATTCGGGCGGCCGCGCCGGCGCGCTTGTAGACGCTCCACACCAGGCCTGAGCAGTCGAAGTACCTGGGGCCTTCGGTGCCCAGGCGGAATGGGTGGCCTAGCGCGTCACGGACCATGTTCATGATCATCGCGGCCTGGCTGCCCCGCGCGGGTTGAGCGCTGCTGCCGCTTGCAGCAACGGTTGTGACCTCGGCAAACGCCATGGTCAGGGCCAAGCCCAGTGCCATCAGCAGAACGAACAGGCGACGAGCGTGTCCGCCCCTGTTCGGGGCATGGCGGGCGACGGGGGCGCCCTGCACGGCGATTGTCAATTGCTTCTCCTTGGATCGGGCCCGGCTCCAGTCCGGGATTCGATCGCTGGCGGTCGCGTGGCCAGGACGCGGCAGACGGTCGGCGTCAACGAAGTGACGATGGAACGAGCACGCTGGGGCGCGCTCAAGACCGTCTGTAGCTATTGGGTCCGAGGACGTCTGGGGACGTAGCTCCTCGGCCTGCTGCCTCTCCTGACGGCGGCCTGTTGCTTTACCCCACCAGCCTCTCTCAGTGGAGCGGGCGAAGTTTTACACAGTTGAACCGGTTTGCCAACCCCGCAGGCAATTTTCGTTTCGCCTTCGTTACAGGCCGTGCTAGGCCGAATTTGTGACGGAACGGGCCGATTCGGACCGACTTGCCCCCGATCCGCCCCGATTCACCTTCAGAACGGCTTGAAGACCATCAGCCATAGCAGGATCAGCAGCCCGCCGACGCCGATCGCCGCCAGCACTGTCGGCTGACCCGAGTTGACCGCTGTCTCGAGCGCGGCTGCATCGACCTGGAAGCTCGGGTTCACGGCGCCCGTCTTGGGGTCAACGCCCACGGCCGCGCGGACGCGGTTCAGATAGATCCGGCCCATCGGCGTCATCAGGCCGATGATCACGATGGCTAGCACGAGCGACGCCCAGATCCAGTAGGTGCCGGTCGTCCACCAGCCAGCCCCGCCGTTGCCGGTGAACCCGGCGACGATCCCGGCGACGAGCCACATCAGGGCGCCGAGGCTCATGACGATCATGCTCCGCCGCGACAGGTCGACCAGCGTCCGCACCGCGACCGGCTCGCGCTCGGCGCGCAGGCGCAGGACGACACCGACTGACACGCCGTGAGCAACCAGGAAGATGATCACTCCGGCGACGTGGATGAACACGATCCAGGTGTGTAGATCAGTCACGCCCGCACCCTCTCTGCTTCGAACCCCCCAACGCCATCGGCGCGATCTTAATGAGGCGCCGTTGCCCACGTCGGCACGGTGTCACCTCACGCTTGTCTGGTACGGTGGTTGCGTCGCCACGTCTGTGGTGACCCTCCGCGTGGTCGACCCAATCCTGAACGGGCCGTGCGCCTGTTGTTCGGTTCGGGACTCCCGCTCCACGAGAGGACTGACTCCATAGCGACGACAGCCTTCGTCTCAACTTACCCGCCGCAGCGCTGCGGGATCGCGACGTT
>JAXDLE010000003.1:0-11080 GCA_034666725.1 Chloroflexota bacterium | reverse complement strand
CTCAGCTCGACCGCCGTTCGCCGAGTCGCCCGCGCCGCAGTGCGACCGCGCGGCCCGGCAACGAGCCGCGCGGCATCGTCGAGCCCCTCGACTCCATGTACCTCTACACCGGCGACAAGCCGCGCCTCGAGCTCGTTCGCGGCCGGCACGATCACGCGCTTGTAGCCCTGGCGCGCGAGCGTCGCGACCATCGGCAGGACGCCCGGCACGGGCTCAACGCTCCCCGACAGCGACAACTCGCCGAGCAGCGCCCACGTGCCGCCACCGCGCCGGATCTGCGACGACGCGACCAGGATTCCGATCGCGATCGCCAGGTCATATGCGGCGCCGCGCTTGCGCCTGTCGGCCGGCGCCAGGTTGACCGTGATGCGGCTCATCGGATACTCGAAGCCCGAGTTACGAATCGCGCCACGAACCCGTTCGCGCGCCTCGGACAGCGCCGCGTCTGGCAAGCCGACGATGTGGCAAACCGGGAGCCCGGGAGCAACGTCGATCTCGACTCGAATCAGCTCGCCGCGCAGGCCGTTGATCACGGCGGTCATCAGGGTGGCAAGCACGAAGGCAACCTAGCGTCGCCCGCTTGCCGTGCGGTTGGTCAGGACTTATGTCCGACTTATCCGCCGCAAAGAAACCCCCGCTTATCGGACTGGTGACAGCTCCAGCTGCTTCAGCTCGACCGTCGCTGCGGCGGGCTTGTCAATGAGCCGGGCCAGCTCGAGGACGTCCTTGCTCAGCGCCGAGTCGGGCCGCTTGGCCATGAACGGCGTGCCTGAATTGAGTGCGGAGATGGCACTCCGGTAATCGTTGACCACCTGGTGCTCGATCGGCCGCTTGAGGACGCTCTCTACGCTCTTGACGCTGATGCCGGTGAAGGCATTCGCCCGGTTGAGCACAAGCATCAGGCGCTCCTGCGGCACCTGCAGCTGGGCCATGGTCTCGAGCACGAGGCGCACGTTCTTGACGCACGACAGGTCAGCCGTCAGGACCACGACGAACCGATCGGCGATGCCGATCACGTCGAGCAGGTGGTCGTCGAAACGCTCATCCATGTCGACCAGCACCAGGTCGTAGACGCTGCGCAGCATCTCGACGATACGCAACAGGTGGTGCTGCGGCTGGCTGACGAGCTCCGCCTGCTCGGGGCTCGCCGGCGCGAGCAGCAGCTCGACGCCGGTCTCGTGACGCACGATTGCCTGGCGAAGCATGTCGAGCTCGACGATGCCGGCGCTGACCGCGTCGACGATCGAGTGTGAGTCCGGGCCCAGGTCGAGGAAGACGCGGTGGTCGCCGAACTGCAGGTTGGCGTCGACGAGGCAGACGCTGCGCTTGAGCTCGCGATGCGCCGCGATCGCTGTGTTGATCGCCAGTGTCGTCGTGCCAACGCCGCCCTTGGCACCGTAGAACGCGACAACTCGGCCGCTCGCCGCACGGCGCTCTTGCGGCTGCGCTCGTTGGAAGCGCGCCAGCAGGCCGCGCACGCGGGCCGACAGCTCCTGCGGATGGACCGGCTTGGCCAGGTAGTCGTCGGCACCAGCGCGGAGCGCGGCGACTTTGGCGTCGATGTTGGTAGCCCCGCCGAGCAGGATGACTGGCGTGTGTGCGCCGCTGCCCTCGGCCTGGCGGATACGCATGACGAGCTCCATGCCACTCGGCCCGCGCAGGTCGTTGTCGCATACCAGGAGATCGGGCCGCTCGGCGGTCCACTGGCGCAGGGCCGCGGGCCCGTCTGGGGCGGTGATGATCTCGTACCCGTCGCGGCGCAGCATGTTGCCCAGCTGCTGCTGAATGGCAGGCTGTGCGGCTACGAGCTGGATTCGTGCGGGCATGGCTCTCCGTTGTGCTTCAGAGCGATGCTAGGCCCGACTTCCCGCCTTCCCTACTGCCGCGTAGGTACCCCCTATTCCGACCGAAAGGCCCATCACCCAACCTTTCGGCCCCGACCCGACCTTGACCGGCGGAATGTCGGCCACACCGACAAAACCGCCTCTAGGGAGGCTTTAGCTCAGGTCAATCCGCGCCCAGCCCTGCCGTTCGAGCGTGGCTGAGGCCGGCCGAGGCCGTTATCGGGCGTCTCGATCGGTGCTTAAGGCTTCGTTAGGCCCGTTTTGTCTGCCACAGCGACATCCGGCGGCTTTAGCGGCCCACGAGGCCGGCTACTTGACCTTGGCGCCGGCCTCCAGACCCGCCGTGGTGAAGCTCGAGATCCGGTTGGCGAGCTCCACGAATTCGACCGGGATGACGAACTTGGTCGCCGGACCGGAACCGAGGGCCTTGAGCGCCTCGAGGTACTGCAGCGTCATCGTCTTTTCGTCGACCTGCTTGGCCGCGCCGAAGATGCGCTCGAGCGCCTGGCTGTAGCCCTCAGCCTCGAGGATCTGCGACTGGCGCTTGCCCTCGGCGCGCAGGATGACGGCCTGCTTCTCGCCCTCGGCGACGTTGATGTTCGCCTGGCGTGTCCCCTCGGACTCGGTGATGACGGCGCGCCGGGTGCGCTCGGCGGAGAGCATCCGGTTCATCGCCTCCTGCACGTCGCGCGGCGGGATGATCTCGCGGATCTCGACCGTCGTGATCTTGCCTCCCCAGCGCTCGGTCTGCTCGTCGAGCTTGGCGCGCAGGACCTCGTTGATCTGGTCGCGCTTGGAAAGGACGTCGTCGAGCAGGATGTCGCCGATGACCGCGCGCAGCGTGGTCGTGGCGATGCCCTGGAGAGCGCCGGCGAAGTTCTGGACGTTCACGATCGAGCGCAGCGGGTCGACGATGTACCAGTAGATGAGGAAGTCGATGTTGATCGGTGCGTTGTCGCGCGTAATGGTCGTCTGCGAAGGGATCTCGATGAACTTCTCGCGGATGTCGACCTTGTAGGGCCGGTCGATGACAGGGATCAGGAACCTCAACCCGGGGTCGCGCACCAGGCCGGGTCCGGTCTGGCCCAGGCGGAAGATGACCATTCGCTCGTACTGCTGCACGACCCTGATCGAGAGATAGAGCGCCAGCAGGATGAATACGAGTATCGCGACGACGATCGTCAGCGCGACGGTGTCGATGCTCATTGCGGTTGGGTCCCCTTCCTTACCTGGTTCTTACTAGGCGCCCGAGGTTTGGCTAGGCGCCGCTGGCCGACTTATCGGCCGGCTCGACCACCAGCGTCAGCCCGTCCCGACGCAGGATGTTCACAGGTGTGCCACGGTCCAAGGGCCGCTCATCGGATGTCCGCGCGGTCCACTCCTCTCCCCCAGCATAGACGGACCCGATAGGCGTCAGCGGACGGCGCACCTCGCCCACGGTGTTGGGCGGCAAGGTTGCCCCGATCAGGCCGTGCGCCGTCGTCATGCCGCGCGTCTTCATGGCCGCCCAGACGATCATGCCCATGAACAGCGCGGTGAGCGTGACCATCGTCACGATCACGGGCAGCGCGACGCCAACGACGGGAGCGGTGGGATCGCCGGGCTGCGTGTAGAGCGCGGCCGCGCCCAAAGAGAACGCGACCAGCCCGGCGAGCGTGGGCAGGCCATGGTTGGTCACGTGCAGATCGACGATGAAGAGCACGATGCCGATGCCTATGAGCAGCAGCCCGGCGATGTTGAGCGGCAGGCTGCCGAAGCCGATGAACGCAAGCACGATCGCGATGCCGCCGAGCGTGCCCGTGACGAAATTCGGGTTCTGGAGCTCGAATAGCAGGCCGTAGGAGCCGATCGTGAACAGGATGAAGGCGACGTTCGGGTCGGACAGCAGGTGCAGCAGCGCCTGGAGCGGGTTCATCGGCAGGTCCTGGAGCACGGCGTCGTCGAGGGCCAGGACGACCGACTCTCCGTTGACCTCGACCGTCCGCCCGTTGGCCAGGGCCACCGCCGCCTGCGGTGTGGACGCGAGGCCATCGATGCTGCCGGCAGCGAGCCATTCATCGGCCGTGTAGGCCTTCGATTCGGTAACAGTGGTCAGCGCAAAGTCATAGTCGCGGTGACGGGCGTCGCTTATTGAGCGCAGCATCGCCTCGGTGTCCTGGAGGATCTTCTCGCCCAGAGTGCCGCCGATGTCGCCGCCGTTGCCGTCGATTGGTGTTGCCGCGCCCATGCGCGCGCCATCGGCCATCACCGCGACGTGCGCGGCGAGCGTGATGTACGTGCCGGCGCTGGCCGCGCGGCTGCCCGCCGGGCCAACCCAGACGATCACCGGCACCGGCGCCGACAGGAGCGTCTGGACGATTTCGTGCGTCGAGGTCAAGTCCCCGCCGGGCGTATCGAGCTGGATCAGTACCGCGTCGTAGCCGTCGCGCTGCGCCACGTTGATCGCGTCGTGCAGGTAACCCGCCATGACCTGGTCGACGATGCCCTTGGTAGGCAGGACGTAGACGCTCGGCTGGCCTTCCTTGGCGAGCACAGTGCCGGTGAGCAGCAGTACCGCCGCAGCGGTGAAAACGGCGCGGACCAGCCAGCGCAGTCGTGACCGGGGCCGTATGGCGTTCATGTGTCTGTGCTGATTATCGTCCTACCAGGAAATCGAACAGCAAAGCGCTCCAGGTCTCGAGCCTGTCCTGCACCTCGGCGACGACATCCGAGGCCACGAACTCGCCGCTCAGCTTGTGTGTCTCGCGGATCGCGACAGGCCGACCATCCGCATCGGCGGCGTAGACAAGGCCCAGGTGGACGGCGCCGACCGGATTCGAGTCGTCGTTCAGGAGACCCAGCGAAACGAACTCGGGTTCGAAATCGGCCGCGATCTCCTCGCGCCACTCGCGTTTGAGCCCGCCGAGCACGTCCGCGTCGCCCGGGTTGACGTGGCCGCCCACCCCGATGGTGTAGCGATCGTGGAGCCGCTCGTCGCCGCCGGCTTTGGTGCGCTTCATCAGGAAGATGCGCTCGCTGTCGCGCAACAGCAGGTAAGGAATGATCTGTTTCAGGCTGGGATCGTCCTCCACCTTGCCGCGCGGCAGAAACTGGCCGCTCTGCGCGACCGCCGCGAGAACGGGCGCGAACGGTCGATCTATCACGCCGGTGAAGTCCAGCCCGCCCGGAACCAGGTCTCGCGCCAGGACGAGGACGAGCTCATCGGGTGTCGCCATACGACCGCGACTGTAGTGGGCTGGCCGCCCGAGGGGTGAGACGGCCAGCCCGGATGTAGGCATGACTAGGCGGCGACGGCCTCCTTGCGCTCGACCGGCCGATACTCGAAGTCCTCGAGGCCGCCCTTCAGGTAAGACTCGTAAGCGGACAGATCGAAGTGGCCGTGGCCCGACAGGTTGAAGAGGATGGTCCGCTGCCGGCCTTCGGCCCTGGCGGCGAGCGCCTCATCGATTGCCACGCGGACAGCGTGGTTCGACTCCGGTGCCGGGACGATGCCCTCCGCTCGCGCGAAGCGCAGGCCGGCCTCGAAGGTCGCATTCTGGTGAACGGCGCGGGCCTCGACGATCCCGTCGTCGACGAGCTTGCTGACCAGCGGCGCCATGCCGTGGTAGCGCAGCCCACCGGCATGGATCGGCGGCGGCACGAAGTCGTGGCCCAGGGTGTGCATCTTGACCAGCGGGGCCATCTCCCCGGTGTCGCCGAAGTCGTACTCGTAGCGTCCCTTCGTGAGGGAAGGTGCCGCCTCGGGCTCGACCGCGATGACGCGATAAGAAGCCTCCCCGCGCAGCTGCCGTCCTATGAACGGGAAAGCCAGCCCGGCGAAGTTCGATCCACCACCGACACAGGCGATGATCGTGTCAGGCTCCTCGCCGGCAAGCTCCATCTGGAGCAGCGCCTCCTGGCCGATCACGGTCTGGTGCAGCAGCACGAAGTCGAAGACAGAGCCGAGCGAGTACTTAGTCCCCGGATGGGTGACGGTGTCCTCGATCGCCTCGCTGATGGCCACGCCGAGCGAGCCCGGGTGACCCGTGTCGAGGGCCAGCAGCGACTGGCCGTAGTGCGTGTCGGGGCTGGGGCTCGCCGTGACCTGAGCGCCGTAGGTCTCCATCAGGATCCGTCGGTACGGCTTCTGGTCGTAGCTCGCGCGGACCATGTAGACCTTTACGTCGATCCCGAAGAGCGAGCCCGCGAATGCGAGCGCGCTGCCCCACTGGCCGGCGCCGGTCTCGGTGGCGAAGCGGGTCACGCCCTCCTGCTTGGCGTAGAACGCCTGGGCGATTGCTGTGTTCGGCTTGTGGCTGCCGGGCGCGCTGACGCCCTCGTAATTGTAGTAGATGTGCGCCGGAGTATCGAGCGCCTGCTCGAGCCGTCGCGCCCGGAACAGCGGTGACGGCCGATACAACGCATAGGCCTGGCGCACCGGGTCGGGGATCTCGATCTCCCGATCGGTGCTGACGACCTGCTTGATGAGCTCCATCGGGAAGAGCGGCGCCAGGTCCTGCGGGCCGATGGGTTGGCCTGTGCCCGGATGGAGCGGTGGCGGTGGCGGCTCCTTGAGATCCGCCGCGATGTTGTAGAAAGCCCTTGGGATCTGCTGTTCGCTGAGCGTGAACTTGGTGCGTTCCACCGGTTGGTACCTCCGCTTTCCTTCGGCCTCGTTCCGGGGCCGAAAAACACGTAACCGGCCTTCGTCCTGCCGGGACGAAAGGCCGGTCCTTCCGCGGTACCACCCGTTTTCGGCGGTCCAACTGTTGTGCCGCCGCACTCACCTTGCCGACTGCCGCTGGTTGCCCAACAAGCCGATCGGTGCCGCCTTGATAACGCTGGCGCTCTGCGCCGGAGCCTACTCGCACGACCCGCCCCCTCCGCCGCATTGGCAGTCAGGTCGAACTTTCGGTCCGGGGCTCACGGGGCCATTCGCCTTTGCCTTCGTCCCGGCTCGCACCAGCCGCCGGGTCTCTGTTTCGAAGGGCCGCCGGCTACTAATCCCGTTCAAAGCCCGTATTCAGTTGAGCCGCGAGTCTAGGCAGGCCGCCCGCCGTTAGTCAACCGCACCGGGGAGCGGAAACTCGGCGAGCTCCTCGTAGATGGAACCACCCGGATCGGTGTAGGAACGGAAGAGGACAAGCCGGTCCGCGGGCCAGCGCAACGTGAGGCCGCGCGCGGTGGAGCGAACGTCATCGAGGGTCGCGCGGTCGATGCCGCGCGCCAGGGTCAGGTGCGGATGCGGTGGGTGGGTCGCGTCGTATGTCGCGCTGCCGAGATCGGCGTCTAGATCAAGCGCGAGCTGCGCCGTCTCGTGACCGCCCTCCTCGAGACTGAGCCAGCACACGCCACCACGCTCCACGCTGAGCCGGCCCCCACCGTTGCCGGTCACGGCCTCGTACGCGCGATGGCGCTCGGCAACGGCGGCGGTTACGGCCGCGATGCGTTGGACGTCGCGCGATTCGGTTTGACCCAGGAAGACGAGCGTCAGGTGCAGCTTGTTCGGTGGCAGCCAGCGCGCGTCAGGATGGCGCGAACGAAGTGCCGCCATGGCTGCGGACGCGGCCTCGGCGGCTGACGCGGGCATTGGTGCGGCGACGAACAGCCGCCACGCATCGCGCGCGGAGCGGCCCGGCACTCCTGAAATGGCTAAGCCGGGGATGCGACGGGGCGCTCGATCGCGAACAGCTCGAGCAGGTCGTTGAGGTCGCTCAGCACAACCAGGTCGGGATCGGAATGCTCATCGCGCAGCCGCGCGGGATCGTGCGGACCGCGCGCGATGAGCGCGGGGGCAATGCCGAGCCTGCGTGCCCCCAGGACGTCGGCGCGATACGAGTCGCCCACGTGCATGGCCCGCTCGGGCGCAACCTGCATCTGGTCCAACGCATGCTGGAAGATGCCCGGGTTCGGTTTCTGGAACCCGACGCGCGCGCTGATGACGAGCTTCTCGAAGTGCCGCGCGAGCTCAAGGTCGTGGATCAGCTCGGGCGCGCCCCAGACAAAGTTGCTGATGACGCACAAACGGACACCTGCCACCTTCAGGGCGTCGAGGGCTGGGTTGACGTCGGGGAAGACGTACCAGGCGGCGCGTCGGGCGAAGGCGTCCTCGATCTTGCGGAAGGTGGCCTCCCCGAGGTCGGCGTGACCTACGCGCGCCAGGACCGCCGCATCGAAAGCCAGCACGGTCGCGAATGACGTGGCTTCACTGGGCTCAAACGGCGTCTCGTCGAGCCACCAGCCGCCCGCCTGCGTCTCCTGCAGGAGCGCACGCTCGAGGTCTTTCTCGGCGACGTCGACGCCTGCCTCGAGCAGGCCCTGGCGGTACACGCCGGCCCACGACGGATGGGCACGAATCAGGGTGTCGCCGACATCCAGAAATAGCACCTCGGGCCGCGCCAGGCCCGTCACTTCACGACTCATCTCCACCACACCAAGTCTACGGTGAGAGGCGGGTAATCGGCGGATAAGGGGCGCTCGCCACGATGAACAACGTCATGAACGGCAATCGACGACGCGAGCATCGGCACGCCAAGGACGAGCCCGCGATCGTCTCGCCCCGGCCAGACGAGGTTCGCGCGGCGCTCGAGGGCCTGTCGCTGGACCTCGCCTGGCCGGAATTGCGCGACCACCTGCGGCCGGTCTTCGTGCGCCGGCGGCCGCTACCACCGGGAATGACCGCGCCACTGATCAAGCACATGGAGCCCGGGCTCGATGTAGCGCTGGGCGCGGACATAGGACCTGCATTCCTCTATGTGAGCGCCCAACTCCTTGACTCGTGGCCTCTCGGCGTCGATGAGGCGTTCGAGATCGCATTGGCCAACCTGCGCGGTGTCATTGAGGCTGAGCGCTACTTCGAGCTCGCCTACGAGCCAGTGGATGGCGTGCCCGTTTGGTGGTACCAGTCTCACGGTGGCCTGGCATCCGGCCTGCTACTGCTCCAGGACATCCTCGCGGAGCGCTATGGCGACCAGCCCCGTGTCCTGATGGCGCCCATGCGCAACCTGCTGTTGGCCGCGCCCTATGAAGCGGACCGCGAAGTCATGGGTTGGTTGCGCGACGAGATCGCCGCCGCAGACCCAAACGGTCTGGACCTGCCGCTCTTTGTCCTGGTCGACGGCCGGCTCAGCGTCGAAGGAGGATCGGTCGCATCGGATCGGCAGCGGGTTCATTGAGCCCGCGGGCGGTCAGTCGTTGTAGAGACGCTCCTCGATCAGCTTCTCCTGGACCTGCCGGCCCTCGGGATCGAAGCATGAGAACTCGAAGTGCTTCTCGAACTCGAGATCAACCGCGTCGCGACCGGAGCGGTTCTTCTCGACCGTCACGATGGTCCAGTCGCGGAAGCGCTGGGCCTGGTGTGGGTTGAACTCGATGTTCACCTTGGCCACGATGCTGTACTTCTCGTTCAGGATCAGGATCACGTCCGATTCGTAGTTGAGGGCCGATGACCCGCGCAGGTGGTGGTTGCGCAGGCGGGCTGCCTTCAGGCCTTCCTTGTCGGCCGCGACGATGCATACGACCCCGACACCCAGGCCGAGTGCGAGGTCCTTGAGCGCGGCGACAACGTTGGTCACGCGCTCGGTCTCGGTCGGCGGGTCGGGCACAGCCGGGACGCGCTGCAGGTAGTCGATGAATACGACCAGCGGCCGGCCCGGCGCCGCGCGGCGGTAGCCCTCGATCATCTTGCGCACGTTCGGCGCGGTGGTGTGGGCATGTGATCCGCGCAACAGGAACAGGCCTTGGCCGTAGCGGCTGATGCGCTCGAGGGCGGGGCGGAGGCGGGGATTGCCGCGCAGATCGGGCTTGTCCTGGCCGCCCTGCGCCAGCCAGGTGCCGAGCACCTCGCGGCGCACGTCCTGGATGCGGATGCTCCGGGTCGCGTCGGGCGGCATTGAGCCGGCCAGCGCTGACTCCATCGCCATCAACCGGTTGAGCAGGTATTCCTCGTCGTGCTCGAAGCAGATGTACAGCACGTTCGCCTGGCCGCTCTGGGCGATGTTGCGCGCGATCTGGAGCGCCATCGTGGTTTTGCCCGTGCCCTGTGCGCCACCGATCATCATCAGCTCGCCCGAGCGGATGCCGCCGCCCAGCGTGCGGTCGAGCGGTGAGAGGCCAAGTGGGATCGGCTGGTACTCGGCCACGGCGCCCTGGCTGACCTTGTCGGACAGACCATTGAGCACCTCCACGGCGCTGCGGGGGTGGAGCGACTCGGGCTGTTCGCCGGCGGCCCAATCGGCCGGGGCACGCAGGTGAGCCTCGCCCATGGGCATGCCCGGCGGCATGTCGAGCGGCAGGTCGTGCGGCATGTCGTGCGGCTCGAGCTCGGGGAGCGGCGGCGCCGCCGGATATGGGTCGGCCGGCTGCCAGCGACTGGTCATGCCCTGAATCTAGGTGGCGCCGGGGCAGGACGGCACCATTCAATGCTCCTAGCCCGTGGCGGTACCTTCCAGCCCGCGAGAGGCCTGCCCGACCTTGGGTCGGAGTCCTATAGGGGAGTGTCGGCCAGCTTCTGCCAGTAGCGCACGATGGTCTTCAGGCCGCCCTCGAGGTTGTCGAGGCGCATCGACTCGTTCGGCGCGTGGGCCGCGTCATCGGGCTGGGTGAAGCCGAGCAGCACGACCGGCAGGCCGAGCTCGCGCGTGAATGTCGCACCGGCGGGGATCGAGCCACCCTCGTGCAGGAAGTACGGCTCTTCGCCGAACACGTCCTTGAGACAGGCCGCGGCGGCCTGCGTGGCCGGGTGGTCGATGGGCGTCAGGCTCCACATACCGTCGTTGATCTTGGTGACGGTCACATCGACACCGCGTGGCGCGATCGACGCGACGAAATCGCGTACGCGCTCGAACGTCTTGTGCGGGTCCATGTCAGCCACGAGGCGGCACGAGACCTTGGCGTGAGCCTGCGCCGGGATGATCGTTTTCGAGCCCTCACCCTGGTAGCCGCCCCAGATGCCGTTCACATCGAGCGTCGGCCGCGCTCCGCGTCGCTCGAGGAACGAGTACTCGGTTTCGCCCCATACGGAGTGCAGGCCGTGCTCCCGCGTGACCGCCGCCTCGTCCAGGGGCATGCGCGCGAACTCCTCGCGGTCGCGCGGCGACAGCGCCCGCCACTCGTCGTAAAAGTGCGGCACGACAACCGAGCCATCGTCGCTCTATAGCTTCGCGATTATCGTCGCAAGCGCGTTCGCCGGGTTCTTGACGTTTCCGCCCAACGACCCCGAATGCAGGAAGACCAACGAACCGGTCACCTCGATATTA
>JAXDLE010000002.1:0-2927 GCA_034666725.1 Chloroflexota bacterium | reverse complement strand
TCGCTCCGTTGGGGTGGTGCGTAGTCCAAGACTAGAACTAGACTAGCCGTGAATTTTGACGCGCGCGCCGAGTCGATTGCTGAGCTGTTCCGTGAAGCGAAGGACCGAGCCACGCCGAAGCTTCGGCCGCCGATCGATCCCAACTCGCCTCGCTTGTTATGTTCGCCACCGACGCACTCTGGTCGCGCGCCCCTCGCCGCATCATTGCGGGGCTGATCCCCACTCCCAGCTGGCTTGCGATGTCGGCCTTGAGGTCATAGGACTAAACCGCTCGCGCGGTAAGGATCTGGGTGAGCAGCGCAGCCCGCCAATGCCGCAGTAACGAGAATTGCGCGTGCCGTCTGAGGATCGGGGGTTCACCCGACCTCAGGGAGCACCCCGATGACCGAAGCACCCATCAGCCCGCTGCGCCGGCGCATGATCGAAGACATGACGATGCGCAAGTTCGCGCGGCGGACGCAGGAAGGCTACATCCGCGCCGTCAAGAGCTTCAGCGCCTTTCTCGGCGCTTCGCCGGACACGGCGAGCTTCGAGGATCTGCGGCGCTATCAGCTGCACCTGGTCTCGAGCCACGCCGGTGTGCCGACGATCAATCACACGGTGACGGCGCTGCGGTTTCTCTTCACGGTGACACTGCGTAGGCCTGAAGCGGTTGCTCGCCTGCCGTTCATCCGGGAGCCGCGCAGGCTGCCGATCGTGTTGAGCCCGGAGGAAGTGGCGCGCCTCTTGGATGCGGCGCCGGGCCTCAAGTACAAGGCCGCGCTGAGCGTCGCTTACGGTGCCGGATTGCGCGCTGCCGAGGTTGCCTCGCTCAAGGTCGCCGACATCGACAGCACCCGCATGGTGATCCGGGTCGAGCAGGGCAAGGGCCGCAAGGACCGGTACGTGATGCTGTCGCCGCATCTGCTGGCGCTGCTACGCGCCTGGTGGAAGGCGACGCGGCCCCGAGGCTGGCTCTTTCCCGGGCGCGATCCCGTGCAGCCGCTGACGACGCGCCAGCTCAACCGCGCCTGCCATGCCGCGGCGCAGATGGCCGAGATCGGCAAGCCTGTCTCGCTGCACACCCTGCGGCACAGCTTCGCCACGCACCTGCTCGAGCAGAAGACCGACATCCGGGTAATCCAGGTGCTGCTCGGGCACAAGAAGCTCGATACGACGGCGCTCTACACCCGCGTCGCGCTCAAGTCGCTCGGCGAGATCACGAGCCCGCTCGAGCACCTCGTTCCGACGGTGAAGCCGCCCGCGTAAAGCGGGCGCGTTTGTCCCGTCCATCGCTCGAGGTCGCGGATGTCTTCCGCGGTCACGGCGCGGCATGGCGCCGCGCCAATGCCGGCCATGTGAGCCTCGGCCAGCTCAAGGTCATGTCGGCGATCGAGCGCTGTCGCACGGCAGCGCTCGGCGGCCATGTCTCGCGCTGCGAGAAGTGCGCGCACATCGAGATCGCCTACAATTCCTGCCGCAACCGGCATTGCCCGAAGTGCCAGGCCGCGGCGGCAAAAGAATGGCTGGCCGAGCGCGAGGCCGAGCTGCTGCCCGTGCCCTATTACCACGTGGTGTTCACGCTGCCGGCCGCGATCGGCGACATCGCCTACCACAACAAGGCCGTGGTCTACGACATGCTCTTCAAGGCCGCGGCCGAGACCCTCGTCACCATCGCCGCCGATCCGAAGCACCTCGGCGCCCGCATCGGCCTCACCGCGGTGCTGCATACGTGGGGCTCGGCGCTGACGCATCACCCGCATGTGCATATGATCGTGCCCGGCGGCGGCATCTCGCTCGACAGCCAGCGCTGGGTCGCGTGCCGTCCGGGCTTCTTCCTTCCCGTCCGCGTGCTCTCGCGGCTCTTTCGGCGCCTGTTTCTGGAGCGGCTGGCCGCCGCGCACGATGATGGCCGCCTGCAGTTCTTCGGCGATCGCGCGCGCCTCGCCGAGCGCGAGGCCTTCGCCGAGCATCTCGCGCCGCTGCGCAAGGCCGAATGGGTCGTCTATGCCAAGCGACCGTTCGGCGGACCCGAGGCGGTGCTGGCTTATCTCGCGCGCTACACCCATCGCGTCGCCATCGCCAACAGCCGGCTCGTCGCGCTCGACGACGCCGGCGTCACCTTCAGATGGAAGGACTATCGGGTGAAGGGCCGCGACCGACTCAAGCTGATGACGCTCGCCATCGACGAGTTCATCCGCCGCTTCCTCATCCACGTGCTGCCCGATGGTTTCCACCGCATCCGCCACTATGGTCTCTTTGCCAGTGGCGCACGCGCCGGGAACATCGCGCGGGTGCGTCAGCTGCTCAATGTGACCACGAAATCCGCCGAGCCCCGTGACGGTAGCGGCACCGACGACGATGCGCCGACGACGACCGTCGCCCCCTCTTGCTCCTGCTGCGGTGGCCGCATGATCGTCATCGAGAGTTTCGAGCGCGGCGACGCGCCGCGACATCACACAACCGTCGCCGTCCGACTCGACAGCTCATGAAGCGCCAGTCGCGACAGCCGACAGCTTTCTGCGGGCACCGCTCGTCATCGGCCTGCCACGACGACGCTCGGCCGATCGTCTGTCATCGGGCGCAAGCTCGCGCCCGAAATCCCAATCACGCCGCAATCTCTGCCCTGGCGCTCTCTCCTGCGCCATCTCACGTCGCGAAATCCGTCCAACGACGGCCACTTCCCGACCACGAACCGCGACCCGCGACCCTCAAATCCCCATAGACCCGCCCGTCATCACCGTGCCCTTGCTTGGCCGCGGTTTCCTCCCCTGAGGCTTATCGGACGCCTGCCGCCCGAGCTGTTGCGCCGCCTGTGTGCGGCAGGCATCCGATAACCCTTAACAACTGCTGGCGTTCGCGCGCAAGCGGCAGCTCGAAATTTCGACCGTCGAGCTCAGCGACGCTCGACGGCACGAGGGATTTCGTCTCGAGCGTTGTCGGTCCAG
>JAXDLE010000001.1:0-17484 GCA_034666725.1 Chloroflexota bacterium | reverse complement strand
ATCACCGGCCGCGTCCGAGCGCTCGGCGCGCAGCCGATCAAGCGCCGCGGGCTGGCAGAACTGGGCGCCACCCAGGCCGTCGACGAAGTAACCGCGCCGAATGCGGCCTCGTTCCTCCATCTCGCGCAGCACCGGATAGACGGCAGAGAAGCCGCCGGGCAAGCCCTCGGCGGCGACTGAATCGCGCGTCACCACGCCGTACGCATCGAGCAGGCGCAGGGCCTGGGCATGGCGCCCCTCGGTCGCCGTCGGCGGGGCGCCGCCACGCAGCGCCAGGGCAGTCCCGAGCGCCTCGCTGACGAGCGACCAGCGGCCAGCTGCCTCAGGCGGGCCCATGCGTGCCGCGCCCGCAAAACGCGGTCGCGTCCCCAAGGGCGCGGCGCCCGTGCGCCGGCCCGACCCAGTGCGCGGCCAGCGCAGCGCGCGCAACGGCGCGAACGTGTCGTTGGTCACCTCGGTCGCCCAGACGAGCGACCACAGGGCATCGAGCAGGTCGCGCTCCCTGACAGGCGCTTCACCGAGCTCCCCTGCGGTCCGGAGGCCCGCAGCCAGCAGGTCGCGATAGAAGCAAGCGCCGCGGTCGCGCAGGTGGGTCCGGATCGCGTCGACCAGCCAGCCGGCGGGAGCGTCGGGGGCCTTGGCTTCAGTCGGTGGCAGCAACAGGGGCAGTCGGTCGGGTCGGTAAAGCGCGACTCGCCCGTCGTCCTGACCGAGCGACCCCAGGCCCAGCCAAACGACCTCGCCCGCGGCACCTAGCTCGTCGAGGAGGCGCGGCGAGTAACCGGCGACGCGCGCCGGCAGGATGTCCCGTTCCAATGCCGAAGCTGGGAGTGGCATGCCCTCGAGCTGGGCGACGACCTCGGCCAGCCGATCGATGCCGCCGCGCCGCTCACCAACGCCCTGCCAGCGCGGCAGGAATCGTGCCAGGGCCGCGGTATCGACCGGCTCGATTTCGCGCCGCAGCCGGGCAAGGGAGCGCCGCCGCAGGAGACGCAGCACGTCGGGGTGGCACCACTCGCGCTCCACGCCGTCGGGCCGAAACTCGCCGCGCAAGAGGGCGCCGGCTATGAGCAGGCGCTCGAGCTCCACCTCGACATCAGCCAGGGGCAAGCCCCAGCGCGCGGCCGGCTCTGTGGCAAGGAATGGCCCGTGATGACGTGCCCAGCGGACGAGGAGGCCGCTCAAGGCATCGGATACAGGCGCCAGGAACGCCTCGGGCACGCCTACCGGGGGCATGACGCCGAGCGCGTCGCGATAGCGCGCCATGTCCTCGATGGCGATCCAGCGCGGCTCGCTGCTGATGCGCACCTTCAAGGCCCTGCGGTCGGCGGCCAGGGCCTCGAGCCACTCCCCTGCGGCGCGTTCGCGGGCGCGCGCGTCCTGGCCGCGCACTCGCGCCGCAACCTCGGCCGGCGTGAGATCGCCCAGGCGGCGCAACAGGTCGTGTACCGCATCGGCCGATCCGGCGGCTCGTTCCGGTGTCAGCCCGGCCAGCTCGAGTTCGAGCTCGGCAAGGGCATCGCGATCGAGCAGCTCGCGCAGCTCCTCGGCGCCGAGCAGCTCGCGCAGAAGGTCGCGATCCAGCGCCAGGGCCTGGGCCCGACGGTCCACCAGGGGTGCGTCGCCCTCGTACATGTATTGCGCGATGTAGTCGAACATCAGCGAACTCGCGAAAGGCGACGCGCGGCGCGTCTCGACGCTGACGAGGTTGATCTCGCGCCGCTCGATCGCCGCGAGGATGCCCTTGAGAGACGGCAGGTCGAACACGTCCTGGAGGCACTCTCGGTAGGTCTCGAGCACGATGGGGAAGCTGCCATAACGCGAGGCGACGGCCAGCAGCTGAGCCGAGCGCTGGCGCATCTGCCACAACGGCGTCCTCCCTCCGGCGCGGCGGCGCGGCAGGAGCAGGGCGCGCGCGGCGTTCTCGCGGAAATGGCTCGAGAAGAGTGACGAGCCGCCCAGGGCACCGATTACCAGCTCCTCCACGTCCTCGGAGCCGATCCGAATCGCTTCCTCCGCGGCCACGACGGGATTCACGGTGGCGTCGCCTAGCGAGTCTTCGCTGTCCATGCCGGCGACGCCGGCCACGCCGAGCTCGTCGGTCATGGGCAGGCGAACGACGATGCCGTCATCGGACCAGATGGGCTGGACTTCGAGCCCCAGCCGCTCTCTTAGGCGCGCCTCGATCGCCAGCGCCCAGGGTGCGTGGACGCGCGCGCCGAAGGGCGTGAGCAGGCAGATCCGCCAGTCACCCAGGTCGTCGCGGAAGCGCTGCATGACGATGGTTCGGTCGGTCGGCAGAGCACCGGCGACCTCGCGCTCCTCGGCGAGGTAGTCGAGCAGGTTCTTTGCCGCCAATTCGTCGAGGCGGTGGTCGTCGCGCAACGTCTTCTCGGCACGCGCCCGGCCGCGCGAGCCCTCCATCGCCGAGTCGCTCAGGGTGCGCGTCAGCTCACCAAGAGCGCGACCCAGCTCGACCGGCCGGCCCGGGCCGTCGCCCTTCCAGAACGGCACCTTGCCCGGCTCGCCCGGTGCCGGCGTCACCAGGACTCGGTCGTGAGTGATCTGGTCGATGCGCCATGCGCTGGCGCCGAGCAGGATCACCTCGCCCTCGCGCGCCTCGTAGACCATCTCCTCGTCGAGCTCTCCGACACGCCGGCCACCGCCGCCACGCGACGACCGTGCCCGCGTGGATGCGCCATCCGCGTCATCGACGAGGTACACGCCGAACATGCCGCGATCGGGGATCGTGCCACCGCTGATGACCGCCACCGTGCGCGCGTCCCGGCGCGACTCGACTGTCCCGGCCGCGCGGTCCCATATGACGCGCGGCCGCAGCTCGGCGAACTCGTCACCGGGGTAGTGGCCGGCGAGCATCCCCAGGGTCGCCTCGAACGAGTCGCGTCCCAGGTCGGCGAAGTTCTCGGCGCGCCGCGCCAGGTTGAACAGCTCATCGACCTTCCAGCGCCGTTCGGCCGCGGTCGCGACCAGCTGCTGAGCGAGCACGTCGAGTGGGTTGCGCGGGATGACCGTCGGCTCGATCTCACCGGCGAGCATGCGCTGGGTGACAACGGCCGCCTCGAGCAGATCGCCACGGTACTTGGGGAAGATGATGCCGTGGCTCGGCTCGCCCACCTGGTGCCCGGCCCGGCCGATGCGCTGCAGCCCGCGCGCCACCGATCCCGGCGACTCCACCTGGATGACGAGATCGACCGCGCCCATGTCGATGCCGAGCTCGAGGGATGACGTCGCCACCAGGGCGGGTAGTCGGCCGTCCTTCAAGGCTTCCTCGATGAGCAGCCGCTCCTCGCGTGCGAGCGAGCCGTGATGGGCACGTACGAGCTCCTCGCCGGCCAGCTCGTTGAGGTGCAGCGCGAGCCGCTCCGCGAGGCGGCGTGAGTTGACGAAGACGATCGTCGAGCGGTGGGACTTGATCAGCTCGAGGATGCGCGGGTGGATCTGCGGCCAGATGCTGCTGCGCTGGTCTGGCGCAGCCGCCGAGCCCCCCTTCTGCTGGTCGATCGGCAGCACTTCGCCGATCGCCGACATGTCCTCGACCGGCACGACGACCTCGAGCTCGAGCGTCTTGCGCACGCCGGCATCGACGATGGTCACCGGCCGCGGCTCGCCCGGCTTGTCATCGCCCGTCGGCGTCGTGCGGCCACCCAGGTAGCCGGCGACGACGCTCAGCGGTCGTTGCGTCGCGGACAGGCCAATGCGCTGCGCCGGCTTTACGCAGAGCTCCTCGAGCCGCTCGAGGCTCAGCGCCAGGTGGGCCCCGCGCTTGGTCGCGGCGAGCGCGTGGATCTCGTCGACGATCACCCACTCGACACCGCGCAGGGCCTCGCGCGCTTGCGACGTCAGCATCAGGTAGAGCGACTCCGGCGTGGTGACCAGGATGTCCGGTGGGCGCTTGCCGAACTCGCGGCGCTCATCCGCTGGTGTGTCGCCCGTGCGCATCCCGACCCTGACCTCGCGGGCACTGTCTTCGCCCCGATTGCGCGCCGCCAGCGCGATGCCGGCAAGCGGCAGCTTCAGGTTGCGGTTGACGTCATGGACGAGCGCCTTCAACGGCGAGATGTAGAGCACGCGGAGGCGACGCAGCGGATCCTCCGGAACGGGCTCGGCCATAAGTCGGTCGAGGGCGAACAGGAACGCGGCGAGCGTCTTACCCGAGCCGGTGGGCGCGCAGATGAGGGTGTGCGAGCCGGTGGCGATGGCCGGCCAACCCTGCGCCTGGGCCGCGGTAGGCGCGTCGAAAGAGGCGCCGAACCAGTCCCGCGTGGCAGCGCTGAACGCCGCCAGCGGATCAGTGGCCGGTGCCGCGGATGGCCGGGTGGCGGCGCGGCGGGTCACGGGATGGCGAGTATAAGTTGACTGCCCCTATATCCCATCGTCCTCCCCCCACCGGTACCTCAAAGCCGTTTAGATCAGGGCCGCGGCTCCGTACGGTCAGTCGGCGATGGCAAGAATGGGAGGGGGCAAGGCTGCCAGGGCGTCTGCCCGGTCGCACCCCCGTCGACGTTTTCTCTTCATGACGCTGCTCCTGCTCGCGCTGATCGCGCCGGCGGGCTGGGCGTTCGCGGGCGAGATGACCGCGCCCTACGTCGTTCTCTTCGATCCGGCCGCCGTCAGCGTGCCCGACGACACGACCGATTTCAGCGCCGATGCCGTGCACTCCTTCCGCGATCTCGCCGCGCCGCTCGCCGTGCGCGCCGCAACCCTTGCCGCCTCACCCGCGGCGAGCAGCGGCCGCCCGACACGCGTCGATCCAGCCCGCGTCGAGACCCACATTCGCGCCGTCGCCGGGCGCAACCACGTTCGCGTCAACTCGGTGTACGCCAACGCGGTCGGCGGCTTCGCTGCCAGCCTCAACTCGGCTCAGCTCGCGGCCGTGCGGGCGAATCCCTCGGTCGCGGCGGTGGTCCCTGATCTCGCGGTGAGCATCGACGACGGCTCGGTCGGCAGCGAGGCGAGCGTGATGCGCAACGTCGTTCGACCGGCGTGGCAAGTGCCCGCGGGCGTGCGTCGGGTCGGCGCCAGGACGAGCGCCGTGCAGAGCTTCACCCATCGCACTGAGCGCGTGAACGCCGACGTCGCCATCCTCGACACCGGCGTCGACCGCGACCATCCCGACCTGAATGTCGTCGGCGGCTACAACTGCACCAACGGCAATCGCAGTCACTGGGACGACAACAACGGCCACGGCACGCACGTTGCCGGCATCGTCGGTGCGCTCGACAACAACTTTGGCGTGGTCGGCGTGGCGCCCGGCGCCCGCCTCTGGTCCGTCAAGGTCCTCGACCACAAGGGCAACGGCTTCGTGTCGTGGCTGGTGTGCGGCATCGATTGGGTCACCGCGCAGCGTGACCGCGGCGGGGCAATGATCGAGGTCGCCAACATGAGCATCAGCTTCAGCGCCGGCCCGTCGCCCAACAGCACATGCGCCAACGGCGAGGACGTCATCCACCAGGCGCTGTGCCGCTCAGTGGCCAAGGGCACGACCTACGCGGTGGCCGCCGGCAACAACAGCCACAACGCGCGGCGCAATCGCCCGGCCGCGTACGACGAGGTAATCACTGTTTCGGCGATGGCCGATTACGACGGCAAGGGTGGCGGCCACGGCAAGCCATCCGATTCCTGCCCGTCGCGCTTCGAACCCGACGATTCGTTCACCAATTTCTCGAACTACGGACTCGACGTGGACCTCATCGCGCCCGGCCGTTGCGTCCTCTCGACGTACATGGGCAAGCGCTACGCCTTCATGAGCGGCACGTCGATGGCGACGCCTCATGTGACAGGGGCGGCCGCGCTCTACCGCGCCATGTACCCCAATGCCAAGCCGGCCCAGGTGCGCCGCGCACTCATCGCAGTCGGCACGCTCGATTGGCGGACCGCCACTGATCCTGACCACAACCCCGAGCGCGCAGTTTGGGTGGGCGATTTCCGCCGACCGCCCGACTTCGGCCTATCGACCGTCGACATGGGCGTCGTCAGTCCCGGCGGCGCGTTGAACGTGGCGGTCCAGGTGAGCCGCGTCGGTGGCTTCGACGGGCCGGTCACCTTCAAGCTGGACGACGCGCCTGACGGCTTTTCAGCCGACGACGCGGTCGCCAGCGACCGATCGAGCGTCGTGCACATTGAGGTCGCGTCGCGCACAGAGCCCGGCACGTACCAGCTGACGATCGCCGGCACCGGCCTCGATGTGGAGCACCAGGTCAATCTCGAGATCGTGGTCAAGCGCCGTCCCTGACCGGGTCGCCCACGACCCGCGGCCTATGAGCCGCGTTCCACCTCATCGAGGAAATCGCGCACCAGGCGGTTGAACTCCGCCGGTCGTTCGAGATTGACCATGTGGGCCACGCCCTCGAAGACCTGGCTGCGGGTCCCGGGAACATTCGCCACCAGCCACTCGCCGCTGCGCAACGTCGAGGTCACATCGAGCGTGCCCCACATCGCGAGCAACGGCATGGTCAGACGGTCAAGTGCCTGCGCGGCCTGGACCTCGGGCGCGCTGGGCTGATTGGCGTTCTGCTCGGCGCGGTAGCTCTCGAGGTTCCATTCCATCATCCGCCGTCGAATGTCGGGGTCGACGCGGGTCGGCGGCTGACCCGGGCCGTCCGTCCAGAGTCCCGTCTCCAGTTCGACGATCTTCTCCCAGTCCTTGCTCTTCTCGAGCTCTTCGGTCTGATGCCACACGGCTTCGTCGCGTGGATCATCGGGAACTTCCAGCCCGCGCACTCCGCCCGCGACCCAGGTAAGCGACTTGGTGCGCGCCGGCTCGTTGACCGCGAAATCGAGCGCGATCTGGGCGCCGCGCGATAGCCCGGCCACGTGCGCGACGTCTGCCTGGAAGTGATCCATCACGGCCGCGAGGTCATCCTTGTTGGAATACGGCACGTCGTCGACGCGCGTCTTGCCGAAGCCGCGCGTGTCGTAGCGGATGACGCGGTAGGCGTCGCGCAGCGCGGCGACCTGCTCATCCCACATGCGCAGGTGCGCAACGCCGGCGTGGACGAAGACGACCGGCGGGCCCGCACCATCCGCCTCGGCATAGATCTTCCCGCCCGGAACGTCGATGTAGCCCTGCCAGTCGGCCATCAGGTTCACGCTCCTATCAGCTCGAGGGCGCCGGACAGCGCCCGCTCCACGGTCTTGGCGTTGGATTCGGTGAGATCGGCCGATTCGCGCTTGATCAGGCCGGTCGGATCCAGGAACTCTGTCGGCGGCGGCGACTGGTCGTATCGCTCCGCCTCGGCAGCCCAGCGCTCGCGCCAGGCCGGATCGGTATCCAAAGGTGGATCGCGGTGCGCCTGTGCCAGCCAGATCAGCGCCCACGAGCGCGGCACGACCCGGTATGCATCGTAGCCTCCGCCGCCCGTCGCAAACCAGCGCCCGCCGGCATGCTCGTGAGAGATGCGATCCAGCAGCAGCGTCGCCACGCGGTAGGCGCGCGTGGTCAGCCGCAGATGAGCGAGCGGGTCATACGCGTGCGTGTCGCAACCGTGCTGGCTGACGATGAATGTGGGCTTGAACGCCTCGGCCAGTGCCGGCAGGACACGTTCGAGCGCCGCCACCCAGGAGGCGTCGCCGCTCGTTGGCTGGAGCGGCACGTTCACCTTCGTACCGAGCGCCGCCGGACCACCGCGCTCGTCAACGAAGCCGCTCCCCGGGAAGAGTGCCATGCCGGTCTCGTGGATGGACAGCGTCAGCACGTCCGGGTCATCCCAGAAGAGCGCCTGGGTGCCGTCGCCGTGATGCACGTCGAGATCGACATACATGACGCGGTGGCCCGCGTCTCTTGCCCGTGCCGCGGCCAGCGCGACGTCGTTGTAGATGCAGAACCCCGACGCGCGGCCGGCCGACGCGTGGTGCAGGCCACCGGCCGGATTGAACGCGTGCTCGACCTCACCTGAGAGGATCCGATCGACCCCCTCGAGCGAACCCCCGACCACCCGCGCGGACGCCTCGTGCATGTCCGCGAAGGGCGGGCAGTCGCCGGGGCCGATACCCGCTTGGGAAGGCTGGCCCCACGGATCGGCCGCGAAGCGGCGCACGGTGGCGATGTATTCGCGCCTGTGCAGCCGGGCGAGCTCATCGTCGGTAGCGACGCGCGGCTCCACGAAATTGGACGCGCCGAGGGTCCGGATCAGGTCGATCGACGGCGGGAAGCGGCGGGGCGTCAGCGGATGCTCGGGGCCGAAGTCGTATTCGAGCGCCCTATCGCCATAGACGAGTAGCGAGCCGGTCACTCGCCGGCGGACTCACTGGCGGTCTCCCAGCCGGTCTGCTCAACGGCAGCCCGCCACGCTTCCGTGGCCGCGGCCCCGCTCGCCAGACCCGCGGCGTACGCGCCGACCAACTTCGCGAAAGCACCGTCGTCCTCGTCGGGCAGCTCGAGCACCGTTGCCGTTTCGGGCAGGTCCGTGGGTGCGACCGCGTCGGCCGGGATGACGCATATCAACGCCGCGCCGTGGTAAGTGGCGGCTTCGATGGTCGCGGCAAGCGCGTCGGGTTCGAGCGGCTCAGCGGCGACGAGGACGCGGCATTCTGGGACGTAGCGCAGTCCCAGCTCGACGTCGCCCCGATCGAGCGGCCTTACCTCGCCACCGCCGGGGCGGCGCAGCACTGCGGCATGACCCACGCCGGCGCGTCCGAGCGCGACAACCGTGGCATCGCCATCGGCGCCGTCAGGGACCGCGCCCACGAGGTCCACGCTAGCGCCGCTCACCCTGGCCGCGACGGCCAATCGACCTGCTGTGTCGGCGAGCGCACCCTCAGGGTCGAGGCGCGGCCGGCCGAGGACGACGATCACTCGGGTGACGCGTCGGCCGGCACCACCGTCAGCTCACCGAGCCCGGCGCCACGCAGGTCCGCCTCGACCTTTGCGGCATCACCGACTACGACCACGACCAGCTCGTCGGCGCGGATGTGCTTGTTGGCCGCGGTTCGCACATCGGCAGCAGTGACCGCGGCAACACTGGGGCGATAGCGGTCGAGCTCGTCGTCGGGCAGATCCAGCGCGACGAGGCCACCGAGCGCGCTCGCGACCTGGGCCGCCGTCTCGAAGCGCAGCGGAAAGACGCCCACGAGGTAGTCGCGCGCGATGTCCAGCTCGTCGGCGGCCACGTCGGACTGCCCAAACTCTCGGACGATGCGCATGATCTCGTTGATCGAGGGCAGCGTGACCGCGGTCTCGACCGCAGTGCGGACGACGAACGGCCCGGCCTGGCGACGCATGTCGAAGCTCGAGCCGATGCCGTACGTGTAGCCCTTCTCCTCGCGCAGGACAGTGTTGAGGCGCGAGTTGAACGTGCCGCCAAGAATCGCGTTGAGCACCGAGATGGCATGAAAGTCGGGCGTCTTGCGCGCGACGCCCACGTGCCCTATGCGGATCTCCGACTGCGGCGCGCCAGGTTTATCGACAAGCACCACCCGCGACGCACTGACCGACCGTTCCTCAGTAGCGGCGGCGGCAGGGCCGGCTGCCGCGCCCGAGCGCGGCCCGAGGTGCTCCTCCGCCAGCTGATCGAGGCGCTGGCCGCCGAGGTCGCCGGCAACAACCAGCGTGGCATTGGCAGGATTGACGAGGGCCGCATGGCGCGCCTGGACGGCCGCCCGGTCGAGTCCGCGCACGGTGTTCTGGACGCCGGCCAGCGGCCGTTGATACGGCGACATTGGGCCGAAGACCGCCTCCGGGAAGACACGCTCGGCGCGGCGCCGCGCGTCGGACCATGCCTGGAGCAGGTCGTTCATGCGCTCGTCGCGCAGCCGCTCGACCTCTTCATCGGGGAACGCCGGCTCGAAGACCATTTCCGCGAGCAGCGCCAGCGCCGCGCCGAAGTGCGAGCGCGGCACCTCCATGCCGGCCGTGAGCGCCTCCCACGTCGCCTCGGCGTGGATCTCCGCGCCGAGGCGCTCGCTCTGCTCGATGAACTCGTCGGCACCGCGGCGCAGCGTCCCTTCGGGCATTGCGCGGCTCGTCAACACGGTCACGCCGCCCTGTTCGGCCGGCTCGGTCCAACCGCCGCCCGGGATCAGCAGATGCGCCGCGATCAGCGCTCGGCCGGGGACATTGGCGTGCACCACGGTGAGGCCGTTCGACAGCTTGAAACGCTCGAAGCGCGGGAAGCGGTATTCGCGTGGCTTGCCTGGGCCGGGCCGGAGGTCGAGCGCCGACAGGTCGGCAATCGCGGCACCAGGTGCCAGGTCGGCAATCGCGGCACCAGGTGCCAGATCGGGCATCCCCTCGCCGCTGCTCGGGGCCTCTTCCGAATCGGTGATGAAGCCCTTCTCGGCCGGATCCTCGATCGTCATGCCGCCGACTCCTCGCCTTCAGTCGACGCCTCATTGGGAACGTAGGTCAGCACCACGCGGTTGTCGGCGCGGAATACCTGACCCGCCGCGGCCTGGATGTCGGCGGCCGTGACCGCGAGGTACCGACCGAGCTGCTCGTTGATGAGCTCGGGTCGGTTGAACATTGCCGCGTACATCGACAGCCGGTCGGCGGTTTCCTCGACGCGACTCAGGGCGCCCAGCTCGGCGGCCTCGATAAGCGCCCGCGCCCGCGCGAGCTCGTCGTCCGTGACGGGCTCATCGACCAGGCGCTGCAGCTCGGCCAGGAAGGCCTCCTCGCACGCGTCCTCGTCGCTGTCCGGCCTGACAGTGACCCAGCCGCCGAAGAAGGACGCGCCGTCCATGAGCGGCAATCCGAACGCCGTCACGTCCTGGGCGATCTTCTTTTCGCGCACCAGGCTGCGATACATGCGCGAGCCGCGTCCCCCGGCGAGGATCTGCGAGGCAACCTCGAGCGCGTCGAACTCAGCGGTACCGAAGGGTGGGCAGCGGAAGCCGAAGTGAACGCGCGTCAGCGGCACGGCGTCAGGAACGACCTCGCGCAGCTCGACGCCTATGAGCGGCGCGATGGCGTCCGGCGCAGGCTGGACGATCGACGGGTTGGCCGGGATGGGCCCGAAGTAGCGCGCCGCGGCGGCGTGCGCTTCTTCCTCGTCGACGTCGCCGACGATCGAGAGCACGCAGTTATTGGGCGCATACCAGGTCTTGAAGAACTGGACGACGTCCTCGACGCTCGCCGCATCGAGGTCCTCCATCGAGCCGATCGGCGTGTGGTGGTACGGATGCTCCTCGGGGAACACCGCGGCCATCAGCTTCTCGTAGAACGAGCCGTACGGGCGGTTGTCATATGTCTGGCGCTTCTCGTTCTTGACCACCTCGCGCTGGTTGTCGAGGTTCTCCTGGTCGAGCGCGTCCAGCAGGGTCGCCATGCGATCGGCCTCGAGCCACAGCGCGAGGTCGAGCTGGTGTGAGGGCAGCGTCTCGAAGTAATTGGTGCGATCGAAGTAGGTGGTCGCGTTGTTCACGCCGCCCGCCGCCTGGATGATCGAGAAGTGCTCGGCCTTGGTGACGTGGCGCGAGCCCTGGAACATGAAGTGCTCGAACAGGTGCGCAAACCCGGTCCGGCCCTCCGTCTCGTGGCGCGAGCCCACGACGTACCACAGGTTGACCGCGACGACGGGCGCCAGGTTGTCCGGCGCCACGATGACGCGCAGGCCATTAGGCAGCGTGCGCTGCGAGAACGAGACGGTCGGCAGGTCGGGCACGGCGCGGATTGTCGCACCACGCCTTGACCGGGGCCCGATCATCGTCATGAGGTGGCCGTCACGACCCCTGGGACTGAGCTGACTGACGGGGTGAGCCGGCCCACCCGCGCCCTGCCGTTCGCCCACCTGCTCAACCTGTCGGTCTACTGGGCCGGCCTCAACACCGTTTGGGCAGGGCTCGGGTTCGTCGTCTATCCCGCGCGCCTCACCGAAACCTACGGCGCCGCCCTGGCGCCCAGCTACGTGCTGCTATTCGAGACGATCCCAGTGCTGTTCGCGGTGCTGGTGCAGCCGACCGCCGCCACGATTTCCGACTACACGATCAGCCGGTGGGGCCGGCGTAAGCCCTACATCTTCATCGGCGCGATCCTCGACGTGCTCTTCCTGTGGGGCTTCGCGTCTTCGAACGAGCTTGTCGTGATGTTCGCGTTCATCATGCTGCTCCAGTTCAGTGCGAACTTCGCCCAGGGTCCGTTCCAGGGGTACGTCCCGGACCTCGTGCCCAAGGAGCAGGTCGGCCTCGCCAGCGGCCTGATGGGTCTGATGATCGTGATCGGCCAGGTCGCGGGTGCGGGCATCGGCGCGCTCGGGTTGATCGCGTTGAAGGCGAATCCGTTCGAGCAGGGGACGCTCGATGCGGGCGTGTTCGCGCAGGGGGCATTCTTCTGGCCGACGATCGGCCTGGCGGTGGTTGAAGTTGTGACGATGATCCCGATCGTGCTGTTCATCCGCGAAGGCCGCGCGGCGCCCTCGCGCCAAGGCCGCTCATGGACGCGGATCGCGCTCAGCGCCTGGGGCACCGACATCCTGCGCGAGCGCAACTACGTCTGGCTGCTCGTGTCGCGGCTCTTCTTCCTGATGGCGCCGACGCTGCCGCTGTCGCTCGGCATCTTCTACCTGCGCCAGTCACTCGGCTCATCCGATGAGACCGCAGCGATCCAGATCTTCATCATCGCGGGCGTTGTCGGCGTGACGACGGGTCTCGCGACCCTGCCTGCCGCACGACTGTCGGACCGGTTCGGTCGCAAGACCATGATCTACGCCGGCATCGCCATAGGCATTTTCGGCAATATCGGCGTCGCGCTGGCACCCGGCTTCGAGGTCGCGCTCGCGGCACTGATCCTGGTCGGGGTCTCGTCGGGCTCCTTCCTCGCGGTCGACTGGGCGCTCATGACCGACATCATCCCCAAGTCGACGACCGGCAGATACATGGGCATCAGCGCGGTGGCGACCGGTCTAGCCGGGCCGCTCGGCCGATTCATTGCCAATCCGCTGCTGACGTTGCTGATCATCATTGGCCTGGCCGCAGGGCTCGACCCTGCCCGCGATGCGTCGCAGAGCTCGTACTACGGGCTCGGGCCGCGCCTGGTGATCCTGCTCGGCGTCCCCTTCTTGATCGTCTCGGCGTGGGCACTGCGCCACGTCGACCCGCAGCGCCGCGAAGACTGAGCGAGGGCCAAGCGGCGCCCTAAACTCGGCAAATCGAACCGACCACCCTCGACCCGTTCGCGCCGATCGAGCCGCTGACGGCCGATTCACCGCTTGCCGGACGGCCCACCAGGCTCCTGCCCATCTCACAGCTGCTCACGCTGTCGATTTACTGGCTGGGCATCACCGCCATGTGGAACGGCCTGGGCTCGATCGTGCTGCCCAAGCGCGCCGAGGCGCTCTTTGGCCCTGCTTGGGCAGGGCTCGGCCTCGATCTGATCACCGTTCTTGGCGTGGTCGCGGCACTGCTCGTCCAGCCCACCGTCGGCGCCATATCCGATTTCACCTCGTCGCGCTGGGGCCGCCGCAAGCCATACATCGTGATCGGCAGCCTGTTGAGTGTCATCTTCCTGTGGGCCGTCGCCGAAGCCAATGCGCCGTTCACGCTCATCGTCGCCCTGGTGTTGCTGCAGGGCGCGTCGAACATCGCCCAGGGTCCATTCCAGGGCTATGTGCCCGACCTGGTGCCGTCACGCCAGGTGGGCCTCGCGAGCGGGCTGATGGGCGTCATGACCATTCTCGGCGGCGTTGCCGGCGTGGCCATCTGCCTGTCGGGATACCAGCAGCTGCAAGCCGGCATGGACGACGCCCATGTGCGCGCCCTGCTCTTCCTGCCGACGCTCGGACTGGGCGTGATCCAGGCGGCCACGATGATCGTGCTGGCGCTGACCGTCAACGAAGGTCGCGCGGCCTTGCCACGCGAGGGCCGCTCGTGGTTTCAGCTCGCTCGCTCGGCCTGGGACGCGGACATCCTGCGCGAGCGGTCATTCGTTTGGCTGCTGGTCTCGCGCCTGTGCTTCCTCGCGATGGTCGGGGTCGTCAGCGCCTTCGCGGTGTTCCTGTTGGAACGCACCTTCGGCCTGGCGCCGAGTGAGGCGCAGAGCTACCTGCTGGTCATCGGCGTGATCATCGCCGGCTCAACGATCGTCGTCGCCGTCCCCGCCGCGCGGCTGTCCGACCGGATTGGTCGCAAGCGCGTGATCTATGTCTCGTTCGTGCTCGGCGCGATCGGCGTCGTCGGCGTCGCATTCGCCCCGACCGTGCCGCTGGCGATGCTGGCGCTCGTGCCCCTGGGTTTTTCCGGCGGCGCGTTCCTCGTTGTCGACTGGGCGCTCATGACCGACATCATCCCCAAGGCCCGTACCGGCCGATACATGGGCATCTCCAACGTCGCCACCGCCTCTGCCGGCCCAATCGGCCTTGCCCTGGGCGGCGTGATCCTGTTGCTCGTCACGATCGCCGGGAAGTCGTCGCCCGCTGCTCCGGATATTGAGTCAACGCTCTACGGCGTCGCGCCGCGAGTGGCGTTCGGGTCAATGCTGCTCTTCATCGCCATCGCGGCGTGGGCGCTGCGGCGGGTCGACGAGACGCGCCGCGAGGACTAGCCGCCCCGATCCTGCCGCTTGGTTTCCCCAGGCGGGTCTGGTTCGAGTTCGTTCCGCTCATGCGGAACCATCGCTCGAATCCACTCTTCCCGATCTTGGTAGGTGGGAAAGGCGCGACCGACCTCGGTTCCGGCCAGCCACGCGGTGATCTGTCCCAGTTTGCGCGGGTCGATGTAGTACATCCACCCTCTGTGGTCCAGAAAGTAACGGCGGCGCGAGATCAGCCGAGCGTCCAGCAGGATGCGCAACTGGCGCGACACCGCAGGCCGGCTTAACTCCAGCTCTCGAGCGATCTTGGCGGGACGAAACACATCGAGTGCCAGAAGGGACACGATTCGTCGCCTGGTCGGGTCCGCTAGCAGGTCGATCCCGTTTCCGTTTCGTCTTGGCATCGCGCCAAATCGTGGGCAACTGCCATTCATTCACGCTTATCGGTGGCTTTCTTTCGGCCAATCCGGCTGTTGGGTCGGATTGGCCCGGTAGTTCCGCTTGGGCGCAATGAACTGGAACATGCCGTTTCTGGGATCTACGCGCCGCGCGCCACCTCGAGAGGCTCGTCGTCGCGCACCAGGTAAAGCGCCGAGTAGCCCTCTGATGGCAGCGCGGCAACGGTCCGCGCCATGTCGTCGATCTGGCGCTCGAGCACGTCCTCAGCCACCACGCGATCGGCGCGGCCCCGGTTGCGCGCGTGGTACGTGGCCGGCGACAAGTCGAAGGCGATCGCCACGACAGGCCCGCCGTAACGCGCGGCGATCCCTCGGTAGCGCGCCCTGTCCGCGGCCCGCAGCGAGGTCGCGTCGACGACCGTCAGCAGGCCGCGCTTCATCCGCCCGGTGACGATCATCGTCAGGATGCGGAAGGCATCGGCTGAGGCCGACTGATCGGCCGGATCGTTCGCGAGCAGACCGCGCAGATGGTCGGACGAGACGATCTCGACCGGCTTGAAGTGCGCCGCCGCGAAGGTCGACTTGCCCGCCCCCGCGGGCCCGATCAGCAGCACCAGCGCCGTGTCGGGGATCGACAGGCGCGTGGCTAGACCTCGACGACCAGCGCGAGTGTCACCGCCAGCACGGCGGCGAGCGTTACACGACGCATTTTCTCCCTCCCTTACCTGCTAGCACCCGTCCGCCGGCTTGCACCACGTCTTGTACGTGATATAGAGCGGCCCGGCGTTGGTGTCGGAGAGGATCTTGAATCGGGCGAACCGGTTTTCAGTCGTGTAGATACAGAACCAGCGGCCGACGTTGTACGACGTCCGGTAGCGGTGGCCGCCCAGGGCCGCGCTGGCGCACCTGGAGTACGACGGTCGCGAACCCATGCGCAGGATCGAGGAGGTTTCGCTGCCGATGTAGCGCTTGGTGCTGCTGACCGCGTCCAGGAAGAGGTCGTTGCCATAGAAGGAGTTGAACGAGCCGGTATCGAGATCCGCTCGGTACGTCGGGTTGATGCTGCCCGAGCCGGAGTTCCAAACGGCCTGAGCGGCGAACGTGGTCTGAAACAGCGCGAGTGACAGGATTGCGGCCGCGACAAAAGCCGCTCCGACTCGCTTGATTCGCATCAGGTACCTCTTAGCCCCCGGGGGATTCCCCTTGTGGGCGATGTTAGACGCTGGCTGCGCCCGCTTCGAGGGCGAGCCACTCACCGAGCGGCCGAACGTCGTCGAGCCACTCCGCGAGCGCGGGGTCGAGCGCAGCGGCGGCAGCGAGCGCGGTATCGATCGAGGTCAGGCACAGGATGCCTTCGGCCAGCGCCGCGCGACGGATCAGCCCGGCGTCGTTCATGGGGCGCGACTCGGGCGACGGCGTGTTGACCACCAGCTGCACCTCGCCGCTGGTGATGGCGTCGAGCACCGACCGACCCGCCTCAGCCGCCTCACCTACTCGGACCACTTCCTCGACCTCATGGCCCAGGACGCGCAGCCCGACGGCCGTGCCGTGGGTCGCGCAGAACCTGTAGCCCCCGGCGGCGAGGCGAGCAGCGAGCTCGGCGAGGTGAGCTTTGTCCGGCTCGGCCAGCGACAGCAGCGCCAGGGCACCAGATTCGGGAGCAGTGGGTGGTCTGAGTGATGCGGCGACGAGCGCCTTGGCCAGCGCCACGCGCGGGTCGGCGTGAATCCCGATGACCTCGCCGGTCGACTGCATGGCCGGGCCGAGCATCGGGTCGACGCCGCGCAGCTTCATCGTCGAAAAGACCGGCGCCTTGACCGCGATGAACGGGCGCGGCTCTAGCAGGCCGCTGCGCCAGCCCATGCCGGACAATGTCTCGCCCAGGGCGACGCGTGTCGCCAACTCGACCATCGGCACGCCTGTCACCTTGCTCATGAAGGGCACGGAGCGCGACGCGCGCGGGTTGACCTCGAGCAGGTACACACCGTCGTCGCGCACGATGAACTGTCCGTTGATGAGGCCGCGCACGCCGATCGCTCGCGCGACGCGGCTGATCGCATCGACCACCAGTTCCTGGTCCGCGGCCGAGATGTTCTGCGGCGGATAGACGCCGATCGAGTCGCCGCTGTGGACGCCGGCGCGCTCGACGTGCTCGAGCAACCCCGGGATGAGGACGTCGGTGCCGTCGCTGATCGCGTCGACGTCGAGCTCCAGGCCCTCGAGGTACGCGTCGATGCGCACCGGGCGCTCGTCGTCGACCGCCACGGCGAGGGTGATGATCCGCGCCAGGTCGCTGGGCGAGTAGGCGAAGTCCACCGCGAGGCCGCCGATCACGAAGCTTGGGCGCACGATGACGGGATAGCCGACGCGCTCGGCCACCACGTACGCCTCTTCGACGCTGCTCGCCATGCCGCCGTTCGGCTGGGGGATGCCCAGGCGGTCGACGAGCCCGGCGAAACGCATGCGCTCCTCGGTCTGGTCGATCGCGTCGAGATCCAGGCCGCGCAACGTTGCTCCGGCCGCGGCCACTGACGGGGCGAGGCCCAGGGGTGTCTGGCCGCCGAACTGGATGAACGCGTCGGGCGGCGCGCCGTCGACGGTTTC